>NZ_SMOG01000030.1 GCF_004353895.1 Candidatus Syntrophosphaera thermopropionivorans
AAACTTTTCTGCATCCCCTGATTCAGTCCTTAATTCAATATAGTTTTATGATATTACTTTCTTTATCTTTCCCCAACCTGAAACATACTTGGAGAATTTGATTTCATTAATTTCTTATAATTTTATGAACTTACTTTCTTCTTCTTTACCTGACGAAAGAAAAATTAAGGGATAGTCCATCCACCATCAATAACCAGCTCTGCTCCAGTGGTATAAGAGCTTTCATCACTGGCTAAATAAAGGGCTCCATAAGCGACTTCTATGGGTTTTCCAATGCGCTTCATAGGAATTATCTGAATTATATCAGAAGTAGTTTCTTCCATTTTAGAAGGCTTATCCAGTGCAGTTTCCGTGATTGTAGTGGCAATAGCACCTGGGAATATGGTATTAACCCGGATATTGTCCTTCGCAAATTCAATGGCAGCAGTTTTACTTAAAATTCTGATAGCTCCTTTAGTAGATTGATAAGCAGCCGAGGTTCCAGTTCCTATTAAAGCGTAAACCGAGGAGATATTGATGATAGAACCTCCACCTGCTTTTCTCATTAAGGGGACAATATACTTCATACCCAGCCAAGTGCCAGTTTGATTAACGCTTATCACTTTATTCCATATCTCCATAGTAGTCTCTTCCACACCACTCACACTAAAAATACCAGCGTTATTCACCAGCACATCCACCTTCCCAAAAGTTTTTTCCGCTTCTTCGGCAACCTTTTTCCACTCCTCTTCAGAAGCCACATTATGTTTAAGAGCCAACACTTTCGTTCCCAAAGCTTGAAGGTCGGAAGCAACTTTTTCCAGATTGGTATAGTCTACATCAGTGATAATTAAAGACGCACCTTCTTCAGCAAAAAGGCGAGCTTCTGCTTCTCCCATACCCTTTGCTGCTCCGGTGATAAGGGCAACTTTGTTATTAAGTCTGTTCATTTTATTTTCTCCTTTAATATCCTACTTATATTGTATGATATCATCTATAATATAATTTCTGGTTTTTATCTTGGCAAATTATTTTTTTAAAAAATGGGGGAAAAGTAATCAGAAAGTGATGGAAAAATTGGACAAAAAGGGAAAAGAAGGAATTTAAGTTTGACAGAAAGGAAAATTAGAAAAACTTAGTATAAAGCATAAAAAAATGTTAATAGAAGTAAAGAAGGAATGATGTTAATTGACTTAATCAAAAGAAACCGCAGCTATCGGTGTTTTGATGAAAGCAAACGGATATCCAGAGAGGAATTGCTGGAGATGGTAAATGCGGCACGTCTTTCTTCCAGTGCCAGGAATTTACAGCCTTTGCGCTACCGTTTAGTTTATAAAAAAGAGGAATGTGATTTTGTGTTTTCAAATTTGCATTTTGCTCGTTCTTTGCAAAATTGGAAAGGTCCCCAGGAAGGTGAACATCCCGCTGCCTATATAATACTATTACTTCCGAAAGATGCAGGCAATATGCAATATATAGATACAGGTATTGCCGCTCAGAGTATAACTTTAAGTGCGGTAGAAAAAGGATATGGATGCTGTAATCTTGGCTCAGTAGAAAAAGAGGAATTGCATTATTATTTTATGTTTCCTGAAGATAGAGATATTGCGTTGGTGATTGCTTTAGGAGTTCCTATAGACCAGGTAGTGCTGGAAGAATCCAAAAATCCAGAAGATATAGAATATTGGAGAGATGAAAATAATGTGCATCATACTCCTAAACTGAAACTTGAAGATATAGTGCTTCCAGAGGTTCATCGCTGAAAAAGAAATGGATCTAAGGGATAATTTTACTATAGAAAAGTTATATTAAACCAAAAGGAAAGTTTAGGCAAAAGCTTTGTAAAATACAGGGAAAATAGATGAATGAGTTCTTAAATAAAATTCAGAAGTTCAGATTCAATCTCAATCTGCAGGTAGTTTTGCGTTGTTTGATAGTGGCTATTGTTTTTTTTATGCTGGGAATTCATATCTACTATCTGGTGTGGTTGAATGTATCTGCTCAATCTGTGGTTTTAATCTATTTGAACTATATTTTACGCTTTGGGCTAATCTTTTTAATTATCTTGATTTTCTATCGGGGGATCAAGCATTTTTATCGCATAGGACAAACTGCACGCTGGCTGGATAAACAGACAGAACATCAGGATGACCTATATCAAAATCTTTATGAACTCTATCAGCAAAAGGAAGATGAATCCATATTAAAAGTGCTTGCCTCACAAGCAACAGAAAGGTTAAAATCGGTTTCTTATCGTTTACCGAAACTTTTTCCAGCTGATTTATGGTTTCTCATACTTTTTCTTTTAATTGGAATAGGAAGCGTTTGGAGCTTTTCTGCTGACACTTTTCGCTATGCAATGAAGCAATTTGCTGCCATCACACCGGAAACGGTTGCCTATAAATCCACCATTGATGTTATTCCTGGGAATATCACTCTTGGAAGAGGTCAGCAATTAGTAATCCAGGTAGTAGAGCCTGATACACGCTTGCATCACAGGCTATTTTATCGCTGGGATGAAAATTGGAGGGAATTAGGATTGAATAACTATTCCTATACTTTCCCTTCTCTGGAATATACTTTGGAATATTATGTGCAAAATGAAGTGGCAAAAAGTCCTGTTTATAGGGTAGAATGTCTGGATGAACCTTTTGTTAAAAGCTGGGTGATAGATTATCATTATCCTGCTTATACGGGATTAGGAAATGTTCGTGATACCCTGAGTTATGGCAATATAGAGGCTTTCAAACATACGGAAGTCATTCTTTCCATTTCTACTAATATTCCTATAAATAAAGCCATAATGCATTTCTCCGATGGCACTACGCAAACAATGCAGCAGGTTGATGCTAATGATTTTACTACCAGATTAAAAGTTTTATCTCCGAAAACTTGGTATCTGGAACTTAATGATATTCTGGGACGCTCTTCAGAACCAGAAGAGAAGACTATATCCATTATTCCTGATAATCCGCCTGAAATTCGTATCCTTTATCCAGGACAGGATGTTATGCTGGATCAAAGTTTGCAACTTCCTTTAATCATATCAGCGAGTGATGATTTTGGATTGAAAAATTTGAGTCTTCACTATCAGGTTAATGAACGTCCGGCTCAATCTATTATTTTGCAATCGGTTATTAATACTAAACTCTTTACCACAGACTATCATTTTGATATGAATAATCTGAACCTCCTGCCTGGGGATAATGTGACCTATTGGGCTGAAGTATACGATAATTCTCCTGACCATCAAAGTGCTCAAACACCTAAATATAAAGCACGCTTTCCCTCTATAGAAGAGATTTATAAAGAAATTGAACGATTACAAAATAAACAAACGCAGGATTTGCAATCCACTCTTAAAGAAGCACATAATCTGGAAAAAGATTTTGAGAAAAAAAGACTGGAATTGATGAAACAGGATAAAATAAGCTGGGAAGATGCTAAACAGCTGGAAAAGATGCTTAATACTCAGGAGAAACTCACTGAACAGGTGGAAAACATTGCTCAAGACTATCAACAATTGATAGATAAGCTAAAAGCCAATGAAGCCCTCTCAGCTGAGACTCTCCAGAAAATGCAAAGAATACAAGAATTGATGCAGGAAATAAATACTGATGAGCTTAGAGAGGCAATGAGTAAGGTTAATGAGGCTTTAAGAAATCTGAAACCGGAAGACCTCCGCAAAGCAATGGAAAACCTTAAATTCTCCATGGAGGATTTCAATAAAAAGATAGATCAAACCCTCCAGCTCTTGGAAAGTATAAAAAAAGAGCAGGCACTGGATAAAGCATTACAAATCTCTAAAGAGATGGAAAAGATGCAAAGTGCCTTGATGGATAAAACTCAGGATCCCACTCAAAGTAATGAACAACTTGCGCAGGAACAAAAAAATATTGCTGATAAATTGGACAATCTTAAGGAAGCTATGGAACAGGCTAACCAATTGCTGGATCCTTCAAAAGATAAACAGATAAAGCAGGATTTGAATGACTTATTGCAGGAAATGAATAACGGACAATTAAGTCAAAATCTGCAGCAAAGTCAGCAACAATTACAACAGAATCAGCGTTCCGCTGCCAGTCAATCGCAATCTCAAGCCCTGGAAAAGATGCGACAATTTACTAAAAGATTAAGCGATATGAAGAATGCTATGAGTGGCAGCAGTCAACAGGAAGTGGTCAATGCTATGCAAAAAGCCATTAGAGAATTGTTAATCTTTTCCAAACAGCATGAATCTCTCAAAGCGAGATATAGTCAGGATCCTTATCTCATCATTCCTGATCTTATAGCAGAATATGAAGGTATGCAGATGTCCTTGAATAAGCTTTTTAGTATACCTCAGGTCACTATGTTTATACCTCCCAAATTTTATATGGATTTAAGTGATACGGATAGGAGTTTTAAGGAAATCTTTAATAGTGTGAATCAGATGCAGTATTACCAGATTCCTCAGCAACTGGAAAATATTCAAAAGGGCTTGAACCTGATGGTTTATGATTTGATGCAGACTTTAAATAATCCTTCTGCTGGAATGGGTGGTGGTTCTGGAATGCAATCTCTGCTTCAGATGCTGGAACAAATGGGTCAGGAACAGATGGCTATGAATATGCTTGCCGAACAACTTATGATGCAATTACAGCAACAAGGTGGCAGAATGGGTGCTGCTATGCAACAGCAGATACAAAAACTTGCAGCTGAAGAAGAAAGATTAGCTGAAAATCTTAAGCGAGCTTTGCAAAACAATCCCGAAGCACAAAAACAGGGTAATGCTATTCAACAAATCATTGATGAAGTGGAAGCAGTAAGCCGACAACTGAAAAATAATCAACTAACCCCTGAAGTTCTCCAAAGTCAGGAACGCATTCTTTCTCGTCTTTTGGATGCTCAACGCTCAATAAATAAGCGAGAATTTTCCGAGAAAAGAAAAGGAGAAACTGCTAATCCAGAAATTAAACAGCAGGCAGTGGAAACAGATTATGAAACTCTTCGGCGTAAAGCAATGCTGGATGATACCTATAGACTTTTTCCGCATGCCTATCAACAAGTTATCCTGAAATATTTAAAACTACTCAACGAATGATGTCTTGCAAAAAAATATCTTTAATCTTGATTTTCCTGAGTTTGTTCCTTTCTTTATTTGCTCAATACAATGAACGAGATATTCTCACTCAACAAGCCTTCCAGCTTCTGGGACAGAGAAAATTTGCCGAAGCAGAACAGGTCTTTCTTCAGATTCTGGATAAATATCCTAACGATTCCAATAGCGTGATTCAACTACTCAATATCTATTTTCAGACCTCGCAAATGGATAAAGCGGAAAATCTCTTACGACAGTATAGAAGGATATTACCTGCTAATCAAGCCACTGAACAAGAAATTTTACTCTTGATTATGCAAGGTAAACCAGATGAGGCAAAACAGAAAAGTGATGCCTATTTACTCAGTCAGAATTATAATCAAAATATTTGTCGTCTACTTGCTTCCTATTTTGAAAGAAGAGGATTTTATGAATATTCCTTGCAAATTTATCAAGAAGCAAGAAGAAGAAAAAATGACCCTGAACTTTTCCGTCTGGAGATTGCAAATGCTGCTCTAAATGCCAGTCTATTTGACCTTGCCCTGTCTGAATATCTGGCTTTTCTGGATAAAAATCCTGCCAATGTCTTTTTTATTACCAATCAGTGTAAGATTATTCTGAATCAGAATCCAGAATGTATATCCACTATAGCGGATTATGCTGAAAGCAGTGCTAATCCTGTAATTAAAGAACTCTATGCCAATATCTTGGTTTCTCAGAAACAATACTTAACAGCTTTGGAAGTGTATAAATCCTTACCCCAAGACCGTCTGGTTAACTTTGCGGAACAACAATATAATGCTGGAAATGATGAGATTGCGTTGCTGGCTTTCCAATACTTGCAAAGCGTTATTTCCGATTCTTTTACCAAAAATTCCTATCGCTTAAGAGAGGCTTTGGTTCACTACAGAAATGGAAGATATGAAGCAACTCAAGAGACCCTTAATCAGATTTTAGCTGATTCTTTAATGACGGAACGACCTTATATCTATCGTCAAAGTGTGAATATGAATGCGAGAAAATTGATGGCTGAAACAACCTTGGCTCTGGAACATAATCCGCAAAAGGCAGAATATTGGTATACGGAAGCAAAAAAATTCTGTGCTAACGCTTATGAGATTCAAAATATTGACCTGGCTCTGGCTCGGTTGAAACTCACTCAGGAAGATTATCCATCTGCTTTGAAAATTCTAAACTCTATTCAGGAGCCTATTTTACGAGAAACTCGTGACTACCTTCTTTTTAATCTGGAATTGCTTCAAGGAAATATAGAGGTAGCCGATAGTCTGATGAATAATTTCGTTATCCGCTTCCCCCAAAGTCCTTATGTCAATGATGCTGTCTATCAGATGATGTTTGTTCTCGGTTTGGATAAAACTCAACAACAGCAATTCTTTATTGCCACTCGTCTTATGATGCTGCAGAATCCAGCTTGTGTGGATACTTTATTAGCCATTTTTGAAAATACTCAGGATGAGGAGATACTCATTTTAGCCGCAGAATGGTCTATTTTATTGAATCAAAGAGAAAAGGCTAAAACTATTTTAGAACATAGCTGGCAAGACCCTATCTGTAATGAATATGCAGAACTGTTAAAATTGAGCTTAACTGAAGATGGGGAACAGATGCAAAGAAAGGCACGAGATTTCTTAAAATCCAATCCAGGAAGTATCTTTGCACCTAAATTCCGTCAATATATAACTCGTCAAGAGCTGAGGCCTCTTCAATTTTAAGGGCTTAATAACATATAGATTTTAAAGGAGATTGAGAGGAATAATTGACATATTATTGTTTCTAAGATTCTTGGACTCATTCAAATTAAACTAAGGATGCTTTGATGTATAAAGAACCCTATTCCTTTAATTTAAAAAGATATATGGAACCGGAACGGTTTGAGCGTTTTAAAGAATATGCTCAAACACTGGATAGTCCGGTACTCATAATAGACTTGGATATAGTTGAAGCAAAATATAATGAATTGAAAGATAGCTTTGCCAATTTGCAGATATATTATGCTGTGAAAGCCAATCCAATGAATGAGATAATACATTTACTGGATAGACTTGGGGCAAACTTTGATGTGGCTTCTTCATATGAATTGAGACATCTTTTGAATTTAGGTATTTCACCTGAACGCATAAGCTATGGCAACACAATCAAGAAAGCGAAAGATATCCGTTTCTTTTATGAACAAGGAGTGCAGATTTTTGTTACAGATAGTGAAAATGACTTAAAAAAGATAGCTGAAAATGCTCCGGGTTCAAAGGTATATTTTAGACTTTTAACTGAAGGTAGTGGTGCTGATTGGCCCCTGTCTCGTAAATTTGGAGCTCATCCAGATATGATTTATAGCCTTATTCTGCAAGCAGTAGAACTCGGATTGGAGCCCTGGGGAGTTTCTTTTCATGTGGGGTCACAACAAAGAGATATAGGACAATGGGATGATGCCATAGCACGATGTAAATATATCTTTGATGCTGCACTGGAAGAAGGAATAGAACTAAAAATGATTAATCTGGGAGGTGGCTATCCTGCTAATTATGTTGACCCTACCTTTTCTTTCCAGGAGTACAGCACTGAAATTCAACGCTTTATCTTTGAGGATTTCGGAGACCATCCGCCTCAGCTGGTAATGGAACCAGGAAGGTCTCTGGTAGCTGATGCTGGAATCATCGTTGCGGAAGTAGTTAATATTGCCACCAAAGCTAAAAATAATCTTTATAAATGGGTATATCTTGATGTGGGGAAATTTAACGGTTTAATTGAAACTATTGATGAATCTATCAAATTCCCTATCTACTTTGAAAGAGAAGGCTTGGCAGATGAGGTTATTCTCGCTGGTCCTACCTGCGATAGTATGGATATAATGTATGAAAATTACAAATACAAAATGCCTGATACCACTCAACCTGGAGATAAAGTGTACATTTTCACCACAGGTGCTTACACACAGACCTATTCTTCGGTAAATTTTAATGGTTTTCCACCACTAAAGGCTGTGGTTTTACCCAAAAAGTAAATATCTGGAGGCTAAATTATGGAAAGATTACCAGTTGAAACCTTGAAAAACTTTATGGTTGAGGTTTTTAAACGCTCAGGTGTTCCTGAAGAAGATGCGGAAATATGCTCTGAAGTCCTTATTGCCAGTGACTTAAGAGGGATTGAATCCCACGGTATTGGTCGTTTAAAAATGTATTATGACCGCATAAAAGCAGGGATTCAGGAACCAGTTACCAGAATTGAGGTTATAAAAGACAAAGCAGCTACCGCTGTCTGGGATGGCAATAATGGTATGGGACAAGTTATAAGTTTTAGAGCAATGGAAACTGCTATAGAAAAAGCAAAGCAATTTGGATTAGGTGCTGTAGCCGTGCGTAATTCCACTCATTTTGGCATCTGTGGATATTATGCCAATATGGCATGTCAGGAAAATATGATTGGTCTGATCTTTACTAATGCTCGTCCCTCGGTCTGTCCTACTTTTGGTGTAGAACCCCTTTTAGGAACCAATCCTATCTGTTTTGGTGCACCCACGGATTTAGCTTTTCCTTTTATCTATGATGCTGCAACCTCTATCACGCAAAGAGGGAAAATAGAACAATATGCCAGAGAAGAAAAGGAAACTCCGGTAGGATGGGCTATTGATCTGGAAGGAAAACCTTATACAGATACCAATCATCTTCTGGTTGATTTAGTTAAACAACAAGCTTCCTTGCTTCCCTTAGGTGGAACTGATGAACTTACGGGAAGCCATAAAGGATATGGTCTCGCTACAATGGTAGAAATCCTGTGTGCAGCTCTTCAAAATGGTTGTTTTTTAGACCAATTATTAGGTCAGGATGAAAATGGTAAAGCAGCACCCTATAAACTCGGTCATTTCTTTATGGCTATTAATATAGAGTTTTTTACTGATCTGGATAGTTTTAAAAAGACTACGGGAGATATCTGTCGTAGATTGCAAAATTCTCTAACTTTTCCTGGTCAAAATCGTATCTGGGTAGCAGGTGAAAAAGAATATGAAAAAGAGATAGAAGTAAGAAGAGAAGGCATTCCTGTAATTCCAAATTTAAGAAAAGATATAGAAGTAATGCAAAAAGAACTGAATATAGTTCCTCCTGTTATTTAATCCTTGCTTTATCGTTAGATAAGGATTAATATATTGATAAATAACAAAAAAAGGAGTCTACAATGAAAAAAGTATTATTAATACTCGTTCCCCTCTTACTGGTCAGTTTATTGGCGGCAATTGATTTTGAATTTGATGGAGAAAATCGTACTCGTGGTGCCCTCTATAATGATGTAAATGAAAAGGACGGCGGTCATATAGACAACCGTACCTTGCTCGGTATCAATGCCTTGTATCGTCCTAATTTATCTATGAGAGCCACTTTACAATTTGGCGATGTCGTATGGGGAGGTTCAGGTGGTTCCATACCAGCTTCAGTTCCGATTAATGCCTATGAACTTTATCTCAATTATCGGTTTAGAAACACTAATTTTAGAATCGGACAACAATACTGGAAAGACAATATGAGCTTGATTTTGGATGACACTTTTTCAGGGATTATGGTTAGTAATGACAATTTGGCAGGTTTTGAAACAGAAGTTGGATGGATTAAAGCCTTAGAACGAAACAGATTTGATTCAGACGATTATAACTATTTTCTTCTTAATATGCAAAAGAGAGCTACCATACCATGGGGTCTTTATGCATCTCTGGGTTGGGATGCTGATTATTTCAACAAAGATTATACTCATATCACCTTGATGCCCTATTTAAGCTATGATTCAGGCGCACTAACTTGTAATGCCAATGTGTTTATGGGACTTCATTTTGTAGAGGATGCAGATACAGAAGTTGGTATTGGAGCTGCAGTTAAAGCTGATGCTGATGTTGGTCCTGTTGTAGTTAGCGGAGATGTATTATTTGCTACGGAAAATGGTATCGCAGTTCTTTCTCCATATTACCAGAATGGCCTTTATATTTATGGTATTAATATAAACAACGATGCCTTAAACCTTTACTGGAACAATCCCTATAGCTGGAATAATGACACTATGCTTTCTTTAGTTGGTAAAGTTAAAGGTGATATTACCCGCAATGTTTCCGCTTTTGGAGCTGCAGGAATAGTAATAGATAAAGGTTTTGAAATTAACGGTGGTGTAGAATTTAAGCTTATTCCTAATGTACTTTCCTTAACCGGTTATGCTGCTTTAGGCATTGGAACAGATGATGGTCCAACTAACTATGCTATCGGAACCACTTTAAAAATGAACCTCAAAGATTAATCTATCATTGACTATAAAAAAATCCCGGGACTTATGACCCGGGATTTTTTATTTTCTGAAAGAAAGATTATTTCATCAAAATCATCTTTAGAGTATGATGTTCATTTCCAGTTTCCACTCTGAGCAGATAAATGCCACTGGCAGCTGAACGACCATTGCTATCCTTCCCATTCCAATGAAAAGTATGCTGACCAGCAGATAATTTTCCATCATACAAAGTCGTTATCTTCTGTCCGCGAATATTATATATATTGATTTTTACATTATTATTAGTAGCAGTGGAAAAAGAAATATTGACCTCAGGATTAAAGGGATTAGGATAGATTTTTAGACCTTTTATAGGACTTTGCACAAAGTCATCAATGCCCACCTGATAATTGCTTACCCTTATATAACCTTCATAAATCCCCGGAGCTGGAGGAATCCAGATAAAGTTATCCGAAGTACCTACAATATGGGAAACATTATCTAACATCATCATAATTTGCCAAGAAGGAGTGGTCCCCTGCACTTCAAAATTGAAGGTTATTGGTTCCAAAGAGACTGCTTCCAAACGGATGTTCCAGAATTTCTGTTCTTTAGATTGAGTGAATTCTGCTTTATACTCACTATATAAGTTCCAGCTATCCGTACTATCAGCATTAGGAAGATTTATCCAGAGTGAATTTGTCTCCAGATAAGGTAAGGGAAATGGTTTCAGAAGATCATATTTAAAATCATAGTCATCTGTTGCGTTTTTATGTAATCCAAGTTCAATGGAATTTGGTGCACCCTCATTCATTACGACTTTAAGCTTGAATCCTGGTTCCGAAGGGCTTATAGAAGGTCCATTAAAGAAAGGATAGAATCTGATTATTGGCTGTAAATCTTCCGTTCCATCATATCTAATAAAGAAAGCTTCCCAGGGTTCTATTCGTGTGACGGGTTCATAGATTCCATTACGGTAGACATAAACTGCATGAGAAATCAGATTTTGCGCCAGTACTTCACTAAAGTTGAATAGTTCTCCTCGCATTAGGAAGCTTAAATCTTCAAGGTCATAAGCACAAAGATGTGGATTGGGAATAAAATTCCAACCGGGAACTAAATTGAGTGAATATTCGTTACTTTGAATAGGGAAGGTTCCGCTATAAAAAGATACTTCATCACTAAAAACACAATACGCTTTCCCGAAATCGTAATCTTCGGTTGGAATCCATAAACCTTCCGCACTTAATTCATAAGCTTGAGACTCTCCAAAAACCTGATTAAAACTTAAACCTGAATTTAACCAAGGATTAGAACGCATCTTCAACCCGGGCTCATTATAAGAAAGAATCATTTGAGGGACCAGAGAAAAATGATAATCAGACCAGAAACGTGTTCTTACCCCGTCAATAGCTACTGCATCCACGACAAAACAACAATCCTGCATCTCAGTAACATCATTGGGAACTGTCCAGGTGAAACTAAACTGATTATTGAGAATGGATGGACTGAGAAGTATACTGTCCGAGTCATTAATAATGGAAAGCTCCAGATGGTCTACCAGGAAAGGATATTGATAATTCCAGCTAAAATTAATGGTGGTCCCACCTTGATATATCTTATTAGCCATAGAAGTGATAAGCACTTTAGGCTGCATATTACCCCAGAATAATGTCATAGTGCGAATTGAGCTATTAGAATTTAAATATTGATAAGGTCCACTTAATAGATTATGGTAGGTGCCATTGCCTCCATCGTAGAGATATAGCTTTTCTGCACGATCAAAATTATCTGAAACACTGATGGTTAATGTTTGATTTATCTGATCAGAACGAGTTCGCATCACCCAAGTCTTCAATTCATTATCCAAATCGTAATCACCTTTGATTTCGCGGGAAAGATGAGTGCCATTAGTGCCCCAATACTGTTCCCAAAATGCGTTCCAGACATAATTACTGGTTGGAGTTGATTTGGTCACATCCCAGTAATTATCAAATCCATCCGTGGCAAAAGGATTCGCACTAAAATATATCTGGTCCGTTAGTGTACCACTACTATTACTTATCGTAATCGTATGAATAGCTCTCGGTTCTGCTATAGCTGGAATATTGTAGAAAAATTCAACATTATATATATTGGTAGAGCTAATTTTATAGGTATAACGAGTTCTATTCATAACATCGTTATCCCACCATTCAAAAGAATAGGCAGAAGGATTGGATAAAGCTGGATTAGTTAGCCAAGAATCTACTAAAACATATTCACCATTTTCAACTTTACGATATATCTTAAAGCCTTGATTGTTCTGCTGAGCACCAATCTGCCAGTATAAACGAACAGTACTATCTAATCCAAAGGCTGAGAAAGATGAAATTGTGACTGGAGCTAAGGAAGTGGTTACTTCATTAGATAAACCTGAGTAGTTTTGATTTTTATCCCGTGCTCGGATTTTAAAATAATAATTATAGGAATTATTCAATCCTGTCACTTCTATTCTTTCGCAGTCTGGAGAAGCTAAAAAAGCATTATTATTGCGATCAAAGATTTGATAGTTAGATTCATCTATATGTTCTGTCGCATAATAAATTTCATAACTATCAAAATCAAAAGCAGAGCCTTTTGTCCAGGTGAGAGTGACACTGTTTAAAGATTGATTAAATACTGCTAAATTGGAAGGAGCAACTGGTGGCTGACCATCATCCATCTGAAACATTGCCTCTAAGACGGGTTCTATATCATAAATCCATCTATCATAATATTCCAAAAAATGCGTAAAAAGATTATCCATATCCCATTTTCCCAGAAGTTCATTCCAGCCATAAAACCAATAGTAATTATGCAAGGATTCCCGGTAAGAATTGGGCAGCTCATCCATTTCTATATGAAAAAAAGGCTCAAAAACATCATAATCTGTTGTACCTGCTTGAGAATAAAGCATTTGTTGATTTTCAGAATAGGCAGGTAAATCAATCTGATTATTAACTGGATAGGTATGCACTCCATCAGTAAAAATAAAATCATGTATGCTATAATTTACAGCATAAAAATCGTTCAGATAGACATCATTATGTATTCCCACTGTGTTTGAGGGAATCATTAGATGATGCCCATGATTAATCAAATCATTCTTTAAAGGAGATAAATCACGAATTGGAAGATTTGGACAAGGACGAGGATTTCCTGCAGAAATCTGGCAATTTGCATAACCCTGATGCCTGTTCCAATCATAAGAATGAATCTGGCACGACCATTCTCTACAATGGAATGTGTCCCTTAAATAATCTGCAGCCTTTTTGTAAACATAATTAAAGGGATGAGTAGGATTACGTATAGCATCAGAAAGAGATTTGGAATTTGTATATGTACCTTGATTTGTCCATCTAACCTCCCTTCCTGCTCCATTTATCATTAAATGTTGTGCATCCCAAACATTAAAAGCCTGAAGTCCCATCCTCGGGGTGGGAAAATCATCACAAGGATGAGGAACGGTTACAATAACAGGTTTTGTGCCCTCAGGATAATAGATAAAAATACCCCAACCATACACAAAAGCGCCTGCTTCATCATCATATGGATCTTCCGTCCCATTATCATCATAATATTGCATATTGGGAATCTCACGAAGTATATAAAGAGTTTTGCCTGTATCTGTGTCGTGGAATTCTACTATCTGATAGGGACAATTATTATCATTTAAAATGGATTGAGCACCATTATAATCACCAGCAAAAAATAAAGCAAGCATATCGTTCCAGTAAACCAAATCACTGGCTGTGGGTAACCGAAAGTCTCCAAAACCATTGGTCTGTCTGTCATAAGGTGCATATAAATTGTAATTAGGTATAGCAATTCCTTCTGCTAAATGGGAAATCCAATTATCATAAGCACAAGCAGGTTCATGCCCAGTTAGAAAATTATTTAAGGACCCTGTTTCTACTATTATTGCCTGTGTGAAAACGCATAGAGATAATAATATAAGAGCTAACCATAGCTTTCTCATTTCTTCCACCATTTTTGATATTTTTGAATATTTTTCATTTATCTACTTCACCTTATTAGTCAAGGATTTTTTGCTATATCACAATCACGGTTTTGAAAACCAATTTTACTCCGCATCCCTATTACTAATTAATATTCAGTTAATATAAACTCAGGAAGTTAGAGGATATTATTACCTATCTTATCTTAGTAAACAGAAGAAATCCTATAAGCTTTATGAGTTCGTTACCCATAGAAGTCATATCAAATTGCGACTTTCAAATTTTTTTATAATTTTTCTTCGTGATTATATCTAATTGATATAGCTTAACTTGAACGATAATAAACCAATTGCCAAGTCAATTCAATTAAAAAAAATGTATTTTTGTTCTTGACAAAAAAGCTTATATTATTCTTTATGTTTTAACTGATATTTGATATTGTTAATTTAGCCTATGGATGTTCTTTAAAAGCTTTATAGAGTGGGGATGCGAGGAAAAGCTCTTGTCAATTTATTTGAATCTTTATTATGGAGAGTTTGATCCTGGCTCAGGACGAACGCTGGCGGCGTGGATTAG
>NZ_SMOG01000031.1 GCF_004353895.1 Candidatus Syntrophosphaera thermopropionivorans
ACTTATCTCCATACTGACGATTACTTAGCTGAAGTAATAGGAAAGAGCCAAGAGAGAGCTAAGATATTTATAAATGAATTTGTTTGATAAAATACGTGATTAAAAGGGAGTATTATAAATGATTTTATGAAAATAGGGAAAACACCTGTTCATATTCTAACACAGAAATTAAGACCGCTTATGCTATTGATATTAAACGGGTAACCTTGTGAAAAAGTAGGTCACTACCATCACTGACACCTCTTATGTTTATAAAAAGTATGCTTATCCCAGCGTTATGATTTGGTTTTACAATGTATCCAGTTATATTGTTATAATAGATGAATAATACAGTAATGCATTAAGGCAGGGATAATAAAATGGATGATAAATTATATAAGATATTTGAAGAAGTAAAGCGAAAATCGGAATGCACACTTGGTCCGAGAGCCTATCGGGATGCTGATGCTAAAAGAATGAGACCAGAAGAACCAGATGATATGCGCACTCAATTTGCCGTAGATAGAGATAGGATATTGTATAGTGGTGCATATCGCAGGTATCATGGTAAAACTCAGGTTTTTTCCTTTACTAATTTGATTGATGAAGAGATGACCAATCGGAATTTGCACATAGCTTATGTTTCTCAGATTTCTCGCACTATTGGCAAGTATTTAGGATTGAACACAGAATTAATAGAAGCTATTGCGTTGGGTCACGATTTAGGACATCCACCTTTTGGTCATGATGGAGAGATAGCTTTATCTGATGCTTGTGTGAGACATGGTATAGGGCATTTTCATCATAATATTGAATCTTTGCACATTGTAGACCATATTTCTCGTAAAGGAAGAGGATTGAATTTAACCTTTCCCGTAAGAGATGGGATTATTTCTCACGATGGAGAAGTGCATAATACGATTTTATATCCTGAAAAGGACAAAGATGAAGCTCGGATTCAGGAATATATAAGATTAAAGAAGGAAGGAATGGAAATTGATTGGATGCCGGCAACTCTGGAAGGATGTGTAGTTAGAATTACAGATACGATTGCTTACATCGGTCAGGATATTGAAGATGCCATTCGTTTTAATCTTTTGAAAAGGGAAGATTTGCCCCAAAAGGTTACTGATAAACTGGGTAATACCAACAGTCAGATTATAGACACTTTGATTAGAAGCGTTATTATTAACAGTTATGGACAGGATTGGATAGCTTTTGATGAAGAAACTTCCTATTATCTTCTGGAACTGAAGAAATTCAATTATGAAAATATTTACACCAATGAAAAAGTGAAAAAATCCAATAAAATCATCTATCGCACAATGGGAATAATGTTTGATAAGTATCTGGAAGACATTGAGAAAAATAACCGGGAGTCCAAGATTTTTAAACATTTTTTAGACCATAAATCTCCAGAATATAGGGAAGGTTTTTCTCCTGCTGAGCAGGTGCGTGATTTTATTGCTACTATGACTGACCGCTATTATAATGAAGAGATTAAGGACTATTTATTACCCTGGAAATGGTAAAGTTATTCTTTAGCTAATTAATTAAAGGAGGATATATCTTCATATTCCTCTATTTTCTTATATTGCCAGGAGAGTAGGATTCTATCTATTAATGCCACTATTCCAAACATAGCTAAACTCAGTAGGATAATGACTATTATAGCAGCAAAGACACTGGCAGTACGGAAGGATTTGGTAGAGCGAGTAAGATAAATTCCCAGACCAGCATTTCCACCTAACCATTCACCAATTACAGCAGCCATAACACTATAAGTGGCAGCAAGTTTTAATCCAGTAAAGAATGTAGGTAAGGAAGCGGGTATTTTCAAATAGCGATAAATCTTCCAATCGCTTGCACCCATTGATTTTAAAAGTCTGATTTGTTCTTGTGAAACCTGTTTTAAACCATCATACAGACCCAAAGCTATAGGGAAAAAGCACATCAATACTACGACAAAGATTTTAGCTGGAATGCCATAACCAAACCAGAGAACTATTAGGGGTGCCACAGCAATGATGGGAATGGTTTGTGAAACAACCAGATAGGGATAGAAAATCTGTTTAATAATTTTTGAACTATGCATAGCTAAAGCGGTTAACACTCCCAAAATAGTTGCCAGAAGTAGTCCAGAAACGCTTTCAATGATAGTTGGTTTCATATGAGACCAGATTAATTCAGGAAATTCTTTAAAGACCTGAATAACCTCTTTAGGTGAGGGCAGAATCCAGAATGCAACAACAGTTCTGGAGCTTAAGTATTGCCAGATTAGGATGATTACTATGAAAAACAGGATGGGGAGATAATATTGAGAAGCGTTCTTTTTCATTCTTTACCCAGGAATCGTATTTCAGTTTCCAGCTTAACTCCAAATCTATCATAGACAGTTTCTTGCACATATTTAATTAAAGCTAAAACATCAGCTGCAGTAGCTCCACCCAGATTTACGATAAAACCACAGTGTTTTTCCGAGATTGCCGCTTTTCCTATTTGATAACCACGTAAACCGCATTGTTCTATCAATTTACCAGTATAAAATCCTTCTGGTCTTTTAAATACAGAACCGGCACTGGGAAGGTCTAATGGCTGTTTTTCCTTTCTCTTTTCTTCAAAGGAGCGCATTCTTTCGGTTATGATGTTTGGGTCTTCTGGTTGAAGTTGAAAGACACTTTTAATATGAATAAGGTTTTTTTCTTGAAAGATACTTCTGCGGTAGGCAAAATTATGCTCGTTAGCATTGAGATGCTTGATGGGATTTAAAGAATTTAAGCTATCCAGATTGGGCTCCAGATAGTCACTACTAAGAAGGACATCTTTTATTTCCGAGCCATAAGCACCAGCATTCATAAAAACTGCGCCACCGACTGTTCCCGGGATTCCAGAAGCGAATTCCAATCCGGAAAGTCCTTCTTCCTTAGCAAAATAGCATAAGGCTTTTAAAGTGACGCCACAGTATGCCTCTATAAAATTTTCTTCGTGTTTTAGTTGATTCAGTGCAGAAGTCTGAATTACGATGCCATCTACACCTTTATCGCTTATCAATAAATTAGAACCATTACCGAGGATGAAGTAAGGTATATTAAAACTGATGGCAACTTTCAGTATATCAATCAGTTCCTCTATATTTTGCGGTTGGCAGAATACTTCCGCTGGACCTCCAATCTTAAAACTGGTATAGGGAGCTAAAGGTACATCAAAACGGATATTTCCTTTCTCTATTAGGGTGGGTAATTGTTCTTTTATCAGTTGAGCTAACATCATTGCTTACTCACATTGAAAAAACGGATAACTTCATTGAGCAATTCCAATTCGCTTTTAATTTCCATGCATTTAGCTGGAAGCACTTCTTTAAAATATTTTCCATAGTATTTATTTGAGACGCGTGAATCCATTATCAGAACGATACCGCGGTCTTCTTTACTGCGAATAAGTCTTCCAAAACCCTGTCTTAATTTAAGCAGAGCATTTGGGAGCATATAGTGCATAAAAGAATCTTTATTCTCGGTATTAAGTTTGTCAATCAGAGCTTCCACAATAGGTTCAGAAGGCACTTGAAAAGGCAATTTAAAGAGGATAAGCATAGAAAGTGAATCACCTTGAATATCAACACCTTCCCAGAAAGAATTGGTTCCCAATAGGACGGCATTTTTATAACTTTTAAATTCTTCCAGCATAGAGGAGCGGCTATAAGTTTTTCCCTGAGCAAAAAGCGGTCTTTTACGATGATACAGAGGCTCACTTAGATAATCATATACACTGTTTAAGTCCTTGTAATTCGTAAAGAGAATCATTGTGCCAACATCAACGGAAAGAACCAGTTGTTCAACACATCCTAAGGCTTGATTGATAAAGAAACGGTCCTTGGGCTCAGGTAGAAAGCTACTTATCATCAGGAGTGACTGTTTATCGTAATCAAAGGGAGAATCTACAATATATTCGTCCAATTGTTCAGGTGGAATCAGGCTTAATCCACTTTGAGTAAAAAAGTATTTAAAAGATTGGCGTAAAGCAAGAGTAGCAGAAGTAAAAATAATACTCGGAATATTCTTATAAAGCATTTCGTTTAACTGGAGAGACACATCAACGGGTGCATAGCAAAAAGTAGAGACAGGAGTTTTTGGGTCGGGACGCAAGTCATTTTCTATCCAGAGTGCATTATTCATCAAATCTGGATTTTCCAGAATATCCAGACCAACCTGGATATCTACACTTCTTTTTACTAAACCGTTTATGGATTCATTTAGGGTGTCGTAATTGGGAACTTGTTTGCTGTTTAGCATAGAAAAGGTATCAGCTAAATTGGATAGTTGTTTCAGGAAAGAGTGCCACTGTTTATTCAGCTTATCCAGTG
Organism: Candidatus Syntrophosphaera thermopropionivorans; assembly: GCF_004353895.1. GTDB lineage: Bacteria > Cloacimonadota > Cloacimonadia > Cloacimonadales > Cloacimonadaceae > Syntrophosphaera > Syntrophosphaera thermopropionivorans. The sequence goes on from NZ_SMOG01000031.1 coordinate 4,340, forward strand.
ATTCATATAAATGGGGGAAATCTTCGGGATTTTTAATTCTCAGTTTTGAATAGGAATCTGCCTGTTGACAAAGGTCTTGTGCTTCAGTGAAAAGTTCCAGCGAAATCTTACGCATAGTGCTGATTTGTTCACTCAGACTTTTTGTAATCATCTGGATTTGTTCATTGCTGGTTTCAGGGATAACACTTCTTTTAAGCATAAAATCAAGCTGATTAAGAAGACCCACATTTTTCCTTTTTGTAGCTGGAGCGAACTGATTAAACAGATTGACTAAATCTTGATATCCAACCTCAAATCCAAGATTTTTTGACGCAGAGTCCATTAAATTATGAGCTTCATCTACCACCAGATAATCATACTTCCCCAGGGTGGTATTTTCCATTCTTAAATCAGTTAGCAGTAGGGAATGATTAGTAACTACGATAGTTGAATTTTCTATATGTTTTCTAAGATTGAGCACATAGCATTTACCAGAGTGGGGACATTTTCTTCCCATACATTGATAACGGTCGGAACAGATTCTTTTCCAGATGATATTAAAACGTTTTCGGTCAAAGGATGAATTTTCCGAGATATCTCCAGATTTTGTGAGCTGTTTCCAAATATAAAGATAGAGCAATGCCTGAGCTTCATAAGGAATTAAAGCAGTAGATTGTTCCATCAACATATCATTCCATCTTCTTTCACAGACATAATTTTCTCTACCTTTAACCAGTGAGGCTTTAAAGGGCAGAGGCAGCATCTTTTTCAATTGAGGTAGGTCTTTATAAAAAAGCTGGTCTTGCAGATTTTTGGTATTAGTAGAGACCACTACCCGAGTTTTATTCTTATGGGCAAAAATCATAGCCGGAACGAGGTAGGCAAAAGATTTTCCTACTCCAGTTCCAGCTTCAATTGCCAGATGTTTAGTATTTTGAAAAGCTTCTTTCACTTTATTTGCCATTTCCAATTGACCAGAACGGAATTCAAAATGAGGAAACTTCTGAGAAAGCAGACCTTCGGAATTGAAAACCTCATCCAGCGAAATATTATGGAAGGGAATATCATTTTCTATCACATTTGGTTTCGCATAGTCAAGAGGAGTAGTGTGTTCTCCTTTCAGCACATAGCTTCTTTGATATTCCACCAGTAAATGGAGATAATCATACAAGGAATTATTCAGTTGAGCCTGTTTACTGAGGTCCAGCAAGCGAGCATTAGTCATCATTGAATGGTGCTTGATAATGTGTTCGGTCATAGCTATCAAAAGTAGACCACTTGCTTCAGCATCGGCAGTAGCTCTATGAGCAGCTTCCGGGGTAATATGGAAAAACTTTAGCATAGTGCTTAGTTTATGGTCACTGACGAAGGGGAAATAGACTCTTGATATTTCTTGTGTATCCCAGAATTTATTAGTTAGAACAGCACCTTTATTTAAAGCGGAATGATGGTTTATGAATCCGATATCAAAAGGTACATTATGTCCCACCAGAACGGAATCTCCGACAAAAGAGAATAAATCCTTCAGGGCAATTTTTGCTTCAGGAGCGGTGGATAAATCATCAGGATTAATATGAGTGAGAAATTCTATATATTTTGGCATTCCCCGATGTGGTTTAACCAGCGTGGAGAATTGGTCTTCAATTTTCCCTGATTTGAAACGGGTGGCAGCTAATTCTATAATTTCATCACGGGAAGGGTCCAGGCCTGTGGTTTCTGTATCAATAGCTACAAAATCCAGATTATTCTTTAAACCAGCCAGCTCTTCTTTTTCCATTAGTGAGGGATTTCCTATTCGCCCTCTTTATAGAGATTATAGCGTTTTAGTTTCTGAATCAAGCCTTGACGTGAGATTCCCAGTTCTTTTGCTGCTTGAGTTTGATTCCAATCAAAAGCTTCCATTGCATCTTGAATCATTTTACGTTCCAGTTCTTCCATTGCATCTTTTAATGTTTTCCGTCCAGAAAGGATACTGATGGTTTTCTGATTTTCAATATAGCGGCGCACTTCATCAGAAAAATCGGTACCTCTAATAAAAGAAGCATCTTCAGCCAAAGTAACAGCTCGTTCTATTTCATTTTCCAGCTGTCTAACATTTCCGGGCCAATCATATTGTTCCAGCATTTTCATTGCTTCATCAGTGAATCCTTGAACATTCTTTCCCATTCTGGTGTTATATTTATCCAGAAAATGGATTGCCAGCAGCGGAATATCACCAGTCCGATTTTTTAAGGGTGGAACTTCTATGCGGATTACATTCAATCTATAATACAGGTCCAGACGGAAAGCTCCTGATTTAACCCTTTCTTCTAAAGGAACATTAGTGGCACAAACAACGCGGACATCAACTTTTTCTGTCTTTGTGGAACCAACTCTTTTGATTTCACCTTCCTGCAGAAAACGAAGCAGCTTAGCCTGAGTGCTGGGAGTTATATCCGCTATTTCATCCAAAAAGAAAGTGCCCCCATCTGCTATTTCAAAAAGGCCTTTCTTGTCATATGCAGCTCCAGTGAACGAACCTTTAACATGACCAAAAAGTTCGCTTTCCAAAAGAGTTTCAGGCAAAGCACCACAATATTGAGCTACGAACGCTTTATTCCTACGATTGCTTCTATAGTGCAAAGCACGAGCTAAAAGTTCTTTACCAGTTCCACTTGGTCCTTCCAGAAGGACAGTTGTAGGTGTGTCTTTTACCTTTTCTATTATATCAAAAATCTTGAGCATCTCTGGACTTTGTCCAATAATATCAGAGTATACATTTCCCATATTAAGTTGTTCTCTGATGCTATTATGCGTTTTTTCCAGACCAGCAGAACGAATATTTTCTATGGTGACAATTGCTTGATTGGTGAGTGCACTGAGCAGATTTATGATACGTTCAGAGAAATAGTGTGAACCGCTTTGAGCAAAAAGTAACACCGTTCCCAGAACATTCTTTCTTATGAAAAGCGGAAGCACTATGATATGATTGTAGGAAGGAGCAAAATGCGGTTGCTTGAAGTCTTTTATGCTGTTTGTATTATATGCCATATTACAGAGATTCATAAAGATATCATAATACTTATTCTCTGAAGAAAAATTCTGGAATATCTTATATTCCCAGGAATCTGGAACGGTCTCACTTCTATGCAGACAGAGTATTCCTCCATCTGCTTCTGATATGTCAATTAGTCCAGAAAGTGTTTGTTCTATAAGCACATCCAGATCCGAGATAGTATTTAGCCTTTGAGTTATTTCATAGAATTGGTTAAGCAGATTTTCTTCAAACTTAACATCTCTTAATTGTGAAGAATATTCCCGGGAAATCTTCTGCATTAAAATATCATTCTTCTCCAGAAGCTTGATAGAACCATATTTCTGTAATATTTTCTTATTAGTCTTTAATATTTCCAGAGCAGCTTCCCATTCTTTTAAGTCAAAAAGAACCTCTGCCAGCTCATAATTTGCCAAAGAAAGTTCATAATTATTGGAGGTCTCCACAAAAAGTTCTATAGCCTGGTGCAGATGTTCTTTAGCGGATTCCAGATTTTTCCGCTCCAGTAATGCTCTGAGATAATGAATTTTCCCTAATTCAAACAAGCGATTTCCTTCACTTGCCATATTCATCGCTTCGGTTAAATAATATTCTGCACTGTCATAATTTCTGGTTAAAATGAAGTAGTAAGCTTGTTTTTGATATCCCTCTATGATTTTATCTCTCGCATTGATAGATTTGAAGAAATCCAGACTTTCCACCAGATAGGTATATGCTTCTTTAAATTTATGCAGTTTAGTGAGCACACTTCCCAGATTACCATACAAATCAGCCTTAATGAAATCGTCATTAACAGAGGGAAGTAATTCTAAACCTTTAAAATATAAATCATAAGCCAGAGTCAGTTCATCCTGTTTCTCATAAACTTCACCTAAGTTATTGAAAGAGCGAAGTAATCCCTCAGTAAAATTGTTCTCCTCACTTTTTTTGATTGCCTGTTCATAAAGTGCTATGGATTGTGCCCAGTCACCTTTTTTGAAGTAAAGAGCTCCTAGATTGTTTAATGATGCTATAATATTGCGATAAAATCCAAAGTCTACTGCCGTCTGTAGTGAATTTTTTAAGGCTTCTTCTGCTTTATCATATTCATTATGGTCCATCCAGGTGATGCCAATATTATTATATATATTTGTGATATTATAAGGTTCATTAAGCATTTTTTGTAGTTTAAGTGCTTCTTCCAGATACATCAATGATTTTTGACCGTCACCTTTATCATCCATCAGACCACCGAGGTTATTATAGCAGATAGAGATTCCGTTTAGATTGAAATGTTCCTTTTCCAAAGCCAGACTTTTCAGAAAATATTGTTCACTTCTATCCCAATCTCCTTGAAACATATAAAGTACTGCCAGATTATTATATACAGCAGCCAATCCACTATGGTCATTGGCAAGACTAAAGAATTTTTCCGCCTCTTTAAAATTCTCCTCAGATTGTTCCCATTCATTAATATAGTAAAGGATTTTACCTTTAATTTTTCTGGTTTCACCTTGCAGCAAAAGGCGTTTATCTTTATCGTTGATAGAGGTACTTTGATGGCTGATTTTTTCCAGTTCTTCCAGTGCGGAATCATAGTCTTCTGTTTCACCCAGGATATCAGCTTTAAGGAGCAATATCTTCAATTTCCAGTAAGGGTCTATGGTCTCGGGGGAATATTTATTGATTATTTCCAAAGCAAAGGCAGTAGAATTTACCGCAAAAAGATTACTGGCGAGCAAATAGACAATTTCTTCTGCCGGTAATAAGTTTTCCGTGCAGATGTGCAAGCTCTGACGAAGATATTCTATGGCTTCATCTTTCTTGTTGGAATTGGCATAAGCTAAGCCAATATTTTTATGGATGAGCATTTGTCTGTCAGGCTTCTTAATATGCTGAAGTTGATATTGATAAAGCTGCAGCAAGCTATCATTATCAGATAGATTTTCCAGTTCTTTTATGACCGCTTCAAAAGCTGAAGCTTCATATTTATTCATCTGCATCAAAATTTTTACCTTGATTTGTTCTTCACTTTTATCTTCTGCTAAGTTATCCAGAAGTTTTTGAATCAAGGGAGAAGACAGAGCTTCCGGATGCTGTTCCAGCCAAACCATCATAGAAACTTTTTTCTGGACTACCCAATCCAAATCAGGATGTTCTATTAATCCAGCGTTGTACAATTTTTCCAGGTCTTTTTTAATGTTTTTTTTGCCACTTATATTTTTGATATTATCTTCGTTGAATTTCTGGTCTAAAATAAACATACTGAGTAGCAATTCTTTCTGGTTTTCAGGAAGATTTTCCAAAGTTTCAAAATATATCTGTAAGGGGTCATAATTTTTATCCAGAAATGGAGTTAAATCAAATTCAGTTCCGTTTTTCCCCAATTGCATATCATTGAAAATCTTTTCCAGGATAAGCATATTACCTTCAACTATCTTCTGCAAAATCTCACTTTCTTTACTGATATTTTCTACTGCTTCAGGAAAGGCAAGTTGTATTATATTTTGAACATCTTCCACGGTTAAAGGCGGAACTATCTCCCAATGGGCAAAAGGGAAAAGACGCTGCTGAGAAAGAAAAACTATTTGAATACCACTGTCTTCAGCATATTGCACCAGATACTGTAAATAATCCCGGCTATATTTATCTAAAATATCACCGTCATCTATGATTATTGCACGAGGAGTCAGAAAGTTATGTCTATTCAATTGCTCTGTAAGATAGTAGAAAAAATCATATTTTCTGCCCGTGCGATATTGTTGATTGTATTCCTGATAAAATTCTTCCAAGGCGCCAGGTTCAACATCACTTATTATGGGTAGTAGCAGAGAAAATTGATTGAAATAAAGAGGGTGAGGCGAGTAGAAATATACTTTTTCGTAAGAATTTTGAAGAGTTTCCATCAGAGGTTTTATCAGGTATGACTTTCCTGAGCCAGCTTTTCCTGTAATCTCTATCAAATGGCTATGTGATTTGTCCAGTAAAAGGTTCAAGACCTTTGACAGCGAAAAGCGCTGACTTATATAATTATGTAGCTGTTGTGTTAAACCTTCCGTCATATTTTTTACCTCTGTTTTAAAAAGAAGCATTTACATTAGAGTTGTAAATTATATTTACACTATACTGTCAAGAAAAATAATCAGCTATTTTCAATTTTGTTCTCCTATTACTTTCTTTTAACATTAGGAAGCTATTTTTCATTGACTTAATCACAATTCACGGTTTTTTGATAAGAAGTAACACCTGAAATGTCAAATTGTGACAGCAATTTGAAGAGGATGGTAGCAGAATATGATTTGGAGATTTACTTAAAACAAGAGATGTGATTATGAATTGGCGGTTAGATTACAACACGAATCGACCTCACAGTTCCCTAAACTACATGACTCTAACTAAATTCCGAGAACACTATGAAAACAATGTTGATAACAAACGTGTCACCTTACAAGTGGTGTAAAAAAATGGGACAGGGTCACAGTAGATAACAAATCTCATAAAGTAAGGAGAAAAAATGGTTGATATTATTAAGGTAAATGAAGAGTTAGATCGCTTCGCAAGGAGAATTGGTCTATCTCGATTAAGCGATCTTGTAGGTTTGGATAGAAGTTCTCAGTATGTAAGATACATTGATTTGTCCAATGGTTTATTGTTGGATTTGAACATTGTTGATGAGATGGTTTTCAAGGACTTTAATATACGAGAGCTCCCTGAAATATTTATTGTTCAGGAAGCACAATCAGGCGAAAACACAACAGATTGTACTCATGCCTTTTGTGAAGCAGATATAGATGACGAAGATATGAAAACTGCTTTATCTGAGATCTACAAAACCATACTGGACAGTGCACAAACACGAGTAAGACAGACTATAAAGCTTTGTAACCGTCTTAATGATATAAAGACGGTTTTGATGATTTGCTTGGCTGGGTATGATGATAAGTTCCTATATTATTCTGCTGTGATAATAAACGACTTATTTCAAGATGATTTTCAAGAACTCGACGGAATAGTTGTTTGCATTTTACAAGAAAATGAGATTGTTGTAGAAAATGGAGAAATATACCCAATTGCTATATCAATAGTAAGACATGAAGATAAAGTTAAAAAGGACCTATGCACGAGACTTGGAGATTTTTGGAAAGAATATCATAAGGCGGGAGGTCATAACGCATCTAGAAATATCAGTTCAGATACTCTTGAAGATATAAAAAGGTCAAACGATAAAGAATCTCTCACGCTCAATAAGGACTTCTTTGAAAGTGAATATAGGAAAATATGCGTTGAGCGTGGAATTGATCCAGTTTGTATATTTCAAACATCTGTTATACTTCCATATCATATTCCTTTAGATGGTCTTAAGGTCACTTTTAGTGTTAATGATAAATCACTTGCAACTATAGTGTTTCATTCAATCAAACATACGCAGCCAATATACACCGATTTAGAAATGGAATCACCCTGGACTCAGGAATTATCGAAGTCATTCATAGAGTTTATTTATGCCACAAAAGACGAATCAAACCAACTAAGTAATCGTGAGGAAGATGAAATCAGCAGGGTGTTTGATATTTGCTTGGAACTTCTAAACTACTTAGTTGTGTCGTATCAGATAACGTATAAAGATCCTACTGTTTATAGAATTACACTGCCAATGTTAGAACCATGTTGCATTTGCAGATTAATCGACCCATCATCATGGAAGACTGATAATGTGTTATTCATCTTAAATTACAATATCCCGTACGCGAAATCTGTAGTTTCAAATGCAGGGGCATCAGCCGTGGTACATTATGCTAATGTTCTAAAACAAAATTGGAACCCATTTATGCTATCTGCAGAATTGATAGTTGGTGCAGATAGAAATATATCAGTCGGGCAGTATAGGGAAGCTGTAATTAATATCCAATCAGGTTTTGAGTCTTTTATAATGGTTCTAGCACAAGAGATATACAAAAATGAAGGTAAATCGTTAGCTGATTTAGAGACTCGATTCAAAAATAATGGTTTGACCCACATTCTTAAATCAGAGTTCCATAATCGTTTGGGAGGGCACTGGGATATAACTGATGCATCAACAGCGATAGGGCAATGGTATGCAGAATGTTACATGCTAAGAAACAAAGTTGTCCATACTGGTTACATGCCCACACACGACGAAACAAAGCAGGCTTTTTTTGCTTGTGAGAACTTCATTCAAGAGATTATAGCCAGTTTGAAGAATAATCAGAAAAAATATCCTAATATAGCAAGGTACTTTGTGGTTTCAATAGTGGATGAAAAAGGAGAAGTTATTCAGCATGCTCGGGATGTGATTTTTGGACTAAGCGAGGATATTACTGATAAACCTGATAAGACAAAGGAAACTAAGGATAAGACCTGATTCAGAAGTTTCCAAGATTTGTATAGTTCAACCGTTGCACTTTCACTGCGAGTTTTTCCAATTGGTCAATTTCGTTGAGATTCTGCCAGTTCCGAAATCAGTATGAAAAAAGTCCAGATTTGACACAAAGCTGTCACCAATCAGTTCAAAGAAGTCCAAAACCACTATGACATATTTCCGAAAGTAGTCCTAAGCATCTTTGCACCAGATAAAGGCTTATACCGCTTTGTCATACTGATATCGGTCTGACACTTTGGGTATCATTTAATAGAGTTAATAATAATTACTTATTACTGATATCTTCTTTTTTATTTAGCTACCTTAATTTACAGGAAAATAATCCAAATTTTGGGAGGTGATACATTCATTTTATAGATTATCTTCGGGACCAAATAAAAAAGGCTCAGATAATAAAATCTGAGCCTTTTCTTTACTTGCAGAAATGCATATATTTGCATTCCTGATGGGTTAAATCACAAGTCTTCCGTTTCAATCTGGAATCCGAATTGATTGAAAAGGATATCCATCAACATTAATATCACCATTTCAAAGAAGAGTTCCTCTCTCTCTTCTTCTGGTGGTGGCATTCCCAGCAGACTATTAACTTTGTTAGCCAGTTCTTTTGCTAGATTTCTGATAATGTTCTCATCCATTTGTATTCTCCTTAAGAAGTATATATTTACGAGACCACATATTTATTTATGGTCTCTCTATAAATATAGGAATGACATTTTCCAGGTGCGTGGATTTCTTTATTCACTCAAGCCCGTAAGGGCTTTTCATTAATTTATAAACTATAATTTTATTCTAAGTCTTATATTTTATGTTTAACATTCAAAAGATATCATAGAGCAAGAACAGCCAGCTACTGATTAGGTTTGGACAATGAGGACATCGTCCTACCTCTCATCAAATTTCCCAAAGAAATGGAAGAAAAAATCCAACAAAGAATACTTTCCCAAAAACAAATTAGCTCATAGTGCAATGAATTAATCTCTTGTTTCTTCCTTTATGTCACTTCTTAATCAAGCGTTTATCAAGCGTTAATTAATTAAGACTTGATTAACGAGTGATTAACACTTGATATAAGTAATCGTTTAAATTGCAGTAAGATAATTTAGATATTACCTCTAAATAGAAATGAGGAAAAGTTAAAGAAATAATAAGGTAACAGGAGATTAATTAAATTTTGATTAATATATACGGGAATTTTAATGAATACCCTATAAATTCCTGGTTCCTTTGGTAGAGAAAGCGTTTACATCCAGAGAAGAGAATTGATGATTGAGCAATTTTGGAACGGCAGCTGCTCCAACCATAGCGGCATTATCCATACAAAGTGAAACTGAAGGATAAAAGATCTGGATATTTAATTTGGAAGCTTTTTCACTTAACTGGGTTCTTAAGGCAGAATTAGCGGCAACTCCTCCAGCTAATAATATGGTATTAATTTTGTTTTGTCTTGCCCAGCTAAGGGTTTTATTAATGAGAGGATCTATGATAGCTTGCTGGATTGAAGCAGCTAAATCAGCTTTATGTT
>NZ_SMOG01000032.1 GCF_004353895.1 Candidatus Syntrophosphaera thermopropionivorans
CCCAGTGAAATAGCTGGTATAAGAATAGTAATAGGAGGAAATCCCTTGCTGTTCAAATAATTATTGAAAAATGAACCAAAACTAAGTCCATAACTTGCCGGAATTAACCATAAATATACACCATAAGCGGGAACAAAATCTATACCATAAAGAATACGTAATAACAATTTACCTAAAAATACAAAAGCAAGATTAGCGACAGTTAAAAAAGCACCAAAAAGCATCATAATCTTTTTCATTAATTGCCATTTAGTAAAATCGTCCTCTGTATCAGAAAGTTTTACGAATAAATAACCTCCCACTAAATTGGAAGCAACTTGCAACATATCTACAATATGAGCAGCAATAGAATAAATTCCCACCTCACGGAAACCCAACATCCGCTTTATCAAAACAATATCTACCCTGATCAATAACATAATTATTATAGAAGATAGAAATACTCTGATACCGTAACTATAGGCAGAAGTAATGAACTTAAAGTTTAAACCTTTTGGTAAAGTTCTCGGTTTAGAATTAATAAGGAAATAAATTATGGCAATACCTACTGCCATCAATGTAGCTATAAAGATAACTGATAAACGATCTCCATTCTTTATAAAAATGAAAGCTAAAAGAAAAAATAATAAACACAATCCAGAGTTTAATATATCTCCTAAAGATTGGATTAATATTTTATTCATCCCCAAATATATACTTTGCATTTGCATAAAGTATTTGGATAGTGTAATATAACCAATAAAAAGTAACATATATTCAGGTTTAAAATTATAATCTAATATTTTGCTCCAGACTTTAAGCAAAGATATTCCCAGAGCTGATAGAATTATAGCTTCCAGAATAAAGGTAAGAGTTGCCCATTTAAAAAGGTTATAAATTTTATCTGGATATTTTCTAATCAAATAAGGATAACTACGATAAACTCCCAAATCTAAAATCATCCACAAAAAACCACCGACGGTAACAAGATAACTGTATTCACCTTTTAATTCTACACCTAAGTAACGGGCAGTTATTAAACTACAAAAAAAGGAAAAAATCATTATAATGGCACGGAAACTTCCTCCCATCAAGATATTCTTTTTCAGATTAATTCCAGCCATCTATTTTTTACTCCCTTTAGGATGGTTTAGTCTATTATAGTTTTTAGATTATTAGATTAAGTTCACAATTAAAAAAGCATATTGACTGTCAAATATTTCTTATTCCATGCTTTCTTTTAAAGATAGATTCTATGAAATTTCTATATTAGAACAAGGGTTGGAAGTTTTAATTTCAATGAATAACCCATGAATTTTTACCCAAGAAAAAGATAGAAATTTATGTTCTAATTTTATCTTGACAATTATGATAGGATATAATATCATAGAATATTATAAGTTTTGATCTACTAAATGATTCAAAATAAAGTCTTAGCTATGTCTCACATAACATTGCAACACAAATAATGTAACATGATAAGTATAATATGAGATAAATATTTAATAATGGATTTAATAAATATGAATTGCATTATGCATATACCCTGGAAAATGATTGATGAATCAGTAGCAGCTTCAGAAATTCGCCCTCGCAAAATGAAAAAAGCTTTTGAAGATATGGGTTATAATGTTTTTTTTATCACAGGTACTGCAGCTGAACGAAATAGACAGATCAAAGAATTAAAAAGAAGAATAGAGTTAGGAGAAAACTATGATTTTTTATATAGTGAATCTTCAACTTTACCAATGCAATTGACTGAATCTCACCATCTTCCTACTCATCCCTTAACTGATGTAAAACTATTTGAATTAGCTCAAAGAAAGGGAATTCCTATAGGATTATTTTACCGAGATTTCTATTGGGCTTTCCCTGAAATACATCGTTTTGGAAAGATCAAAACATACTATGCTAATTTTTTCCATAAACTTGATTTAAAAATATATAATCATTATCTAAATATAATCTATTTTCCTGGCGATCAATATGATAAACTATTAAAAAAGATTAAATATTTAGATGATAAATTAGAGTTCCATTTTCTTCCTTCGGGTGTTGATTTGTCCTACCAACATTATGACTCTCCTAATAATTATTTTGCTTATATCGGAGAGATTGAACCCGGCAGGCATAATCTTAAAGTTTTAATGCAGACTTTTAATCTATTTCCCCAATATGAATTAAGAATCTGTATTCCTGAAAAAAGTTGGGAAAAAAACAAATCATATTATGAGCAATTTCTTAGTCCTAATATTAAAATTTTACATTTAGTCAATGAAGAGGCACAGGATTTCCTTTCTTATGCTAAATATGCCTTTTTTTATTTTCCTGATGATGAATATAGAAATTATGCTCTTCCCTATAAATTATTTGAATATGTGGGACATAATTTACCGATTATATGCAATGAATCCGATTATTCTGGAGCCATGGTAAAAAAACTTGGTATCGGTTATCCAATACCTCATTCTGTAGAAGCATTAACTGAATGGTTGCACAATATACCCTCTGAAGAAGATTATAAACAAATGTGTGCTCACATAGAATTGATAAAAAAAGAGAATAGCTGGCAAAAAAGAGCAGAAACAGTCCGTGATACCCTTATTAAATATAGAAAAAGGACATAGATGACACATTTAATTTTCTGTTCAACCAGTATAGACTGTGGAGGAGCCGAATCTTTACTGCTGAATCTCGTAAAAGAACTTGATAATAAATATAAAATTATTATTATTTATATTATTGGCAAGGGAACATATAAAACAGAGCTAAAATCAACTGGTGCTGAAGTCTTTAAATTAAATCCAATTTCTTTATTTAGAACCATTAAATTATTATATAAAAATCCAGATACGATTTTACAGGGATGGATGTATCATGGAAATTTGTTAGCAACTTTCCTATATTTGCTCACATTGGGTAGAGGCAAACTTTTGTGGACAGTTCATCATTCAGCTGAAAATTATGTTCATGAATCTTTAAAACATTTTCTAATTTTAAAATTCACTGCTCTTTTATCCCGTCTACCTAAAGCTATTGTATTTGTATCCGAATTTATTAAAAAGGAACATATTAGCTATGGGTATAAAAACAACCATATGCAGGTTATTTATAATGGTATAGATACTTCTTTATTTAAACGAAATGAAGAAGCAGCTAAAAAACTCATCTATTCGTTAAATATTCCTTCTGAAGCAGTTATTATGGGAACAGTAGGCAGAAATCATCCAGTAAAAGATTACAGGACCTTTTTTAGATCTTCCTCTTTGCTAATTAAAAAACATCCAAATCTTCATATTCTTGTTGCAGGTAGAGATGTTAATCTCTCTCAATTTTCAAATGAACTAAGAGACCTGACTTCTGAGCAATTAAATAGAATTCATTTATTAGGAGAAAGGAAGGATATCCCTGAAATTCTATCTCTTATTGATATATTTGTTTTAACCTCTATTTCCGAATCATTTTCCATTTCTCTTATTGAAGCTTTAGCTGCTGGTTGTTGTTGCGTAACTACTAATGTTATATTTTATTATAATCTTTTCCCAGAAGCTTTAACGGTTTTTCCACCTTATAATTATCAATCTTTGGTAAAATGCGTAGAAAAGTATATCTATATGTCCCAAGAGCAACGCAATAAAATTGGTAAGGAAGCAAGTTTACTTGTTGAACAATATTTCCCTCTTTCTAAAACAATTAATAATTATAGAGAACTTTGGGATTCAGTTCAGTTAAGCAACTAACATTATGCGGGATAATAAAAAGAAGATAGTTCAAATCATCTCAAGATTATGTATCAGTGGTACATCAACATATGTAAGTTTGCTGTGCCACCATTTTAATAATGAAAATTGGGAGACAGTTTTATTGTCAGGGGTTACTGGTGAAAATGAAGGAGATATGATTTACCTGCCAAAACAATATGGCATAGAACCCATAATTATTAAACATATGGGACGTGAGATTTCACTATGGGATGATTTTTTAGCAGAAATACAATTAATAAAAATTTTCAAAAAAGAGAAACCTGATATAGTGCATACTCACACCTCTAAAGCTGGGACTTTAGGTCGGTTAGCCGCAATTTTAACTGGAGTTCCTCAGATTTATCATACTTTTCATGGTCATACATTTGAAGGATATTTCTCTCCTCTTAAAACCAAATTTTTCATTCAAATAGAAAGATTTCTTGCCCGATTTTCTACTAAAATCATCGCAATTTCAGAACAACAAAAAGAAGATCTGATTAGATTTAAAATTGCTAAACCCGATAAAATAACTATTATCCCTCTTGGTTTTGATTTTTCCAGATTATTACCCTATGATAATGAATGCAAATTAAGAAAAAAGTTAAACATAGATAAGGACAAAATTACTATTGCCCTCATAGGTAGAGTGACAGCCATAAAAAATCCAGCTCTTTTTATTTATAGCGCAAACGAAGTGCTGAAACAAAGAAATAATGTCCATTTCCTCATAATAGGAGATGGAGAATTAACCGATGATTGTAAGAAGCTGGTAAATCAATTAGGAATACAAGATTATTTCACTTTCCCAGGTTTCATAGAAGATTTAAAGTTAATTTATGGCTCGGTGGATATTGTATGCCTAACCTCTATAAACGAAGGAACACCTGTCTCTCTTCTGGAAGCTATGGCTTCTCAAAAGATTGTAATCGCTACTCCAGTTGGTGGAGTCCCGGACTTTATAAAAAATGGTGAAAATGGTTTTTTATGTGATGCTAACCCACAAGCTATTGCTGAACAAATAATCTTTTGCGTGGATAATTTTCAGAATCTTGACTATTTAAGAAAGCAAGCGGCTGAAGAGGTGCTTTCCAAATATAGTATGAATCGCTTATTTAAAGATTTAGAAAATTTATATAATAGCACTCCTTCTAAAAAATCACCTAACCTTTATAATGATTAATGAAGACTGCAGAAATCTTAAGATTTTTTTTACCATTATTACTGGGATTCTTTTAAATTGACAGTTTATATTCAATCTCTTTTTAAGAGTAGAGGGTGATTATATTGAACATTAATTTATTCAAAAATATTCCCAAATTATAAGATTTAAAGTGGTATAAAACTAAAGAGGAGATAATATCCAATGAATATACTGGTTACTGGAAGTAATGGTTTTGTAGGTTCTCGCTTAATGTGGGAATTGGAAAAGTTAAATCATAAGGTGATAGGAATTGATATAAGTTCTCATTGTGATGCAAAACCTCATCCAGAAACGGTTATTGGGGATATTCGTTCCGGTAAAGATTTGGAAAAAGTCCAAGATATCTTTTATCAAAAATATAACCGTCCTATTGAGCTGATAATTCATTGTGCAGCATCAAAACACGATTTTGGAATATCCCGAGAGGAATATTTCAGTCATAATCAGTATGGAACTCAGGTATTATTAGAATTCGCTGAACAAGCTGACATTCATAAAATTATCTATATTAGTACAGTTTCCGTTTTTGGACATCCTCAAGGCAGAGCTGATGAAGACACTCCCTATAATCCAGATCATCCATATGGTGAATCCAAACTGGGTGGAGAATTGTTATGTATTGAGTGGCAAAAAAAGAATCCTGAAAATGAGCTTATTGTTCTTCGTCCCACTGCTATTTATGGACCTCATAATTTCGCTAATATTTATAAATTAATAGATACTCTTCATCGCACACCTCTGTTCACTGTGGGCAAAGGCGATTATGTTAAAAGCATTGTTTCTCTGGACACCATAATTGATATGATACTTTTTGCTATGAGCTTACTGAAGCCTGGTTATCAGCATTTCAACTGTGTGGATGAACCTTATATAACTTTGAATGAGCTTATGCATATCATAGCCACTAATCCTGGTTTTCATATGCCAAAGATAACTATCCCGGATTGGTTAGCAATTTTTATAGGTAAATTGTTTGATATACCTGCGAAACTTTTTTCTATTGACATTCCAATCAATAGCGACAGAATGCGTAAATTATCAATGGCGACTAATTTTTGTTCTCAGAAAATCAGGCAAGCGGGTTTTGTCCAAAGAAAGAGCATTGAAGAAAGTATTTCCGAAATGTGCACTTGGTATATAGATTATATTAAAAATAAGGAGAAATAGATGGAAAAATTACGGTTGGGTCTAATAGGATGTGGACGCATCTCTAAAAATCATTTTGAAGCTATATCACAAATTCCGGAGGCAGAATATGTAGCGGTAGCGGATATTATTCGTGAAAGAGCAGAAGAAGCTGCTAAAACCTATAATATTCCTTCAGTTTATACGGATTATCATAAGATGCTGGATAAAGAACAACTTGATGCAGTTAGCATTTGCACTCCCAGTGGTCTTCATCCTTCCATTGGTATAGATGTTGCCAATCACAAAATTAATGTAATTACTGAAAAACCTATGGCAATCAATGTGGAAGGTGCAGATAAACTTATTCACGCTTGTGATGAAAATAATGTTCAGCTTTTTGTAGTAAAACAAAACCGTCTCAATACCACCATGCAACTGCTTAAACGAGCAGTGGATAAGGGTCGTTTTGGCCGTATTTATATGGCTCAATCCAATGTATTCTGGCAAAGACCTCAATCTTATTATGATGCCGCTAAATGGCGTGGAACTTGGGAATTTGATGGTGGTGCTTTTTTAAATCAAGCAAGTCATTATGTGGATGCTCTTTACTGGCTTTTAGGAAATGTCGGCAGTGTGATGGCTTACACAGCCACGATGGCTCGTCATATTGAAGCAGAGGACACAGGTTGTGCCATTTTGCATTTCCGTTCCGGTATTATTGCCACTTTGAATGTGACAATGCTCACTTATCCCAAAAACTTTGAAGGTTCTATCACTATTATAGGTGAAAAAGGTACGGTTAAAGTAGGAGGAGTGGCAGTTAATAAGATTGAAAAGTGGGAATTTGAAGAATATGATGATGATGACCGTATTGTGGAGGAAGCTAACTATCAACCCCCTAATGTATATGGATTCGGGCATAATCCTTATTATCGGAATGTGGTGGATGTCCTTCTAAAAAGAGCAGAACCTCTAACCGATGGTCGTGATGGACGCAAGTCCGTTGAAATTGTTCAAGCTATCTATCTTTCAGCTAAAACAGGTAAGAGAATAAGCCTACCTTTATAATCCAATCATTTTATATATAGCAAAACAGGGAGATTTTACAATCTCCCTAATTTTTTAATTAAAACCGGAACAAAAAACTTGACAATAATACCCTTTATCGTTTAATGAATTTATAATAATAGACAAATCAAAGTAACAGCCTTCAGGAGAATAACTTGCTATTACAAAAATATATTGAAAGTAGATTAGATATGATTGAAACCAGCTTGAAGGAATATCTGGGAACTCAATCTGGACCGAATAAACAGTTAAAACAAGCTATGCATTATGCTGTTTTTTCTGGCGGAAAGCGCTGGCGTCCTTTGCTTTTGCTTTCTATATATGAAATGTTGATGAGAATGCGAAAAAATACTGGTTTACCCCAGGCTTTAAAAGCAGCCACTGCTGTGGAACTGGTTCATAATGCTTCACTGGTGCATGATGATTTGCCAATAATAATGAATAAAACAGAGCGGCGCTCTCAACCTGCATTGCATACCAAATTTGGAAATGCTACTGCTATTCTTACTGGTGATGCACTTTACACCCTTGCTTTTGAGGTTTTAGGACAAATTTCCCCTCCTTCTAAAGCCCTGAGCTGTATTCGTATCTTGTCCAATAGTGCCAGTTCTTTTGGCTTAATTGGAGGACAGGCAGTAGCTTTAGAAAGCAAGCACAAAGTAATGAAAATGAATACTCTGCATTATATAGATTTGAAAAAAGTGGGCTCTCTTTTAGAAGCTTCTGCCGATATGGCTTGCACTCTTGCTAGTGCAGATGATAGTGTGCATATAATTATGAAATCCTTTGCCTCTAATCTTGGTATGGCTTACCAGATGATTGAAGATATTACTGCTGATTATTCTAGTAGTGTGGAAGACCTGGATTTTGAGGAGCAATTTATAACACCTACTTCACGAAATAGTTACACTGGTTTGATGGGATTTGATAAAACCCGGACAGAGGTGGAAAAACTTCTTTCCGAAGCGGAAGATTTAATAAAACCATTTCCTCATAATGAAGCTCTCAGGGAATTTGTGCAAATGATTCAGGAACGGATACCCTGAGCTATGATAGATACACATTGTCATTTAGTCCCGAATATTGATGATGGGTCTTCTTCCTTTGAAACATCTCTAAAGCTTTTACGGCAGATGGTGGAGGATGGCATAACTCACGCTTTTCTTACTTCACACTATCTTCCTGGTCTTTATCAATATGACCGTGCTTTATATGATGATAGATTTGAAGAGCTGCAATCCCTGGTCCAGAAAGAAGGAATAAATATTACTTTATATCCTGGTTTTGAAGTTCTACTAAATCCTACTTCTTTAACTGATATTGAAAGATTTAATCTAACACTCGGAAACTCTCATTATGTGTTGATTGAATCAGATTTAAATGGTCTTCCTAAGGACTTTTATGAAAATATCTATCCCCTTTTGAGAAATGGCTATCGTCCAGTTCTGGCACACGCTGAAAGGTATGTAAGCATTATGCATAAACCTCATAATGCCAAAGAGCTGATGGAAAAAGATATCTATCTCCAGATTAATGCTGGCAGCCTTTTAGGTAAATATGGAGAAAAGGTTCGCCAAACTGCTTGGGTGCTTTTAAATAATGGCTGGGTACATCTATTGGGTTCTGATAGTCATGCCAATGAACCCAATAATTTATTCCCTCAAGCCATAAAGTTAATTAAAGAAAGGATTGATGAACATACGGTTCAATTACTCACTCTGGATTTTCCCCAAATGATTATTAATGATGAGCAGATACCTCTATTCTATGTATATATACAGTCTTCGCATCATCATCACCAACATCATAAATCTTTCTGGGAAAGGATTTTTGGTTAAATGCAAAGATTACTGATAACGGGTGTAACGGGCTTAATTGGCAGATCTGTCCTAAATTCTATTTTAAAAGAACAACTGGATTATGAAATTACCGCTCTCATTAGACCAAACACTGCTTTAGAGCGGTTCTCATCTTTTAGAAGTTCTGTTGAGCTGGCACAGATTGATTTAGCCGATACAGAAAAACTTTATGATTATCTGAAGAATAATAGTTTTGATCTAATAATGCATATAGGTGCTCTGAGAGGGGGACGCAAATTCCCTCGTGATATCTATATTAAAGCTAACTATTATAGCACTGAGCAATTTGTTGAACATTGTCAAAAACACGGTTCTCGGTTCATTTATTGTTCTTCTGTGGGAGTTTTTGGAGTTATACCTAAAGAATTACCTGCCACCAATGAAACGGAACGCAATCCTGATAGCCTTTATCACTGGACTAAGATAGAAAGTGAAAGGATAATAAATCAAGCCGTATTAAAAGGTCTAAATGCTGCCATCCTTCGTCCTTCTATCACTTATGGTCCAGGGGATTATGGTTTCCCTTATCAGATGGTGAAGCTGGTTCAAAAAAAGCTTTTCCCTATTATCAATAAACGCATCTGGATTCATCTTTGCAATGTGAATACTATAACCCGTGCTTTCCTCTGGCTTTTGAAAAATGAATATACTCCAGGATTGGCACTTAATGTGGCAGATCGTGAACCTGTTCAGTTAAGGAATCTGGTGGATTTTATCTCTCGTGAAATTCACGGTAAGAACTATAATACTATTTTAAAATTAGACCGAAATCTTTTTGCTTTAGGTGAATCTATTGCCCGTAAATTGAAAAATGAACTCTGGACCAGTCGCTTTCAACTTATTTCTCATTCCTGGTTCTATTATGTGGATAACACCTATGAACTTATGAATCTGCCTCCCACTTTTACCATTCCTGATATTCGCATCATCATTGATGATATCTTGAAGAAATAATGGCTATTCCAATTATTAACGACTGGGAAAAGTTCTTCTTCAATCCTTATGAAGGATTGGGTTCTTCCTATGAACGGATTGTCCTCAATGACCTTTTATTTCAGACGGTAAATAATTATAATGTCCATAATGTGCTGGAAAGTCCTTCCTTTGGTTTTACGGGTATAAGTGGCATCAATCTTTTGAATTTGGCTGATTTGGGATTGAATATCACCCTGGAAGATAATGACTTACATAGATTGGACTTAATTACAGACCTTTGGAAAAAGCTTGGTCGCAATTTTAATCCGGTTTATAATCCAGATTTCCACAAACTTAATTACCCGGATAAATCCTTTGATATGAGCTTCTCTTTTTCTGCTCTCTGGTTTGTTCCTGATTTATCCCACTTCCTTAAAGAATTATCCAGGGTTACCTCTCAAGTTATCTTTCTCAGTATCCCCAATCGTAATGGTCTTGGTTTTAAAATGCAGATAAAGGATTATACTCCAGAAAGATATCCTCAAATCAAACTCAGTTACATAGACCCACCGTCCATTATCCATATTCTCAAGAAATTAGACTGGTATCTGGTGGACTCAGGATATTTTGATTGTCCACCTTGGCCTGATATTGGTATGACTAAAGAAGATCTTTTAAAAAAATGGTTTCCTCAACTTCCTATCTCAAAAATCTTTAAGGAACAACCAGATAAAGAACTATCCTCTATTTTGGATTATTATTCTGGTAAAGACCCTGATTTTGCTCCCAGGATGCGTCGTTACCAATGGTTGGAAAAGACTGCTCCCGATGCTTTTAAAAAGGTTTGGGCTCATCATTATTATATGATTTTTGCACCCTGAATTCTTTTTAAAGCTGAAATTGTTTTAGATGTGCAAAAAATATCGCTGGCAATAAACTATGTCTCGTAAACGAATTCTATATCTGATTATTGGCTTAATTATAGGCATTGTGCTCATCATTCTATGGTTGCATTATATTGACCTTAATGAACTTGTAGCTCGGATGAAAAGGATAGATACCCGCTTAGTTTTCTGGGCTACTATTTCCTATTTGGCAGCTTATTTCATTCGTAGTGTGCGTTGGAATATCCTTTTGAGCAAACAGGCCTCAATTTCTATCTGGAAAACCTATCTTTATAGTATGGGCGGAAACTGGGTTAATTATCTTATTCCTATCCGAGCAGGAGAATTAGTCAAAGCCTGGTTTGTTAAGCACAATCACGGGAATTCTATTACCAGCGTGCTACCATCCATCTTCATTGATAAGACTTTTGACACTCTTGGAATATTCTTTGTCCTCTTAATGATACCACTGCTAAAAGTTAAATTCTCGCAGGGTCTGATTATTTTACTCATACTTCTGGGTCTGGTTTTTGCTGTTTCTTTGGCTGTTCTCTTATTATCAGTCTGGCAAAAAGATAAAGTGGTTAGATTTCTTCAAGTTTTATTTTCCTGGTTACCCAGAAAACTTAAGACTAAAGTCAATAATTATATCAGCATCTTTGTCCAAGGTTTGAATATTTTTGAACATCACTGGACGCGTTTACTCAATTCTTTTCTACTTACTGCTTTAGGTGTTTTTCTGGATGGCTTATATTTCTATCTGCTATTTCTTGCTTTCGGTATTGATTATCCTTTCTTAAAAGTCCTTTTTGGCTATACTTTAATCAATCTTTCTTATGCTATACCTCAACCTCCAGCTCAATTAGGTAGCAACGAATGGATGATGATAATCATCTTTTCCGTGGGTTTTGCATTGACAAGAGAGGACGCATCAGCAATTATGGCTTTTGCACATATGTTAACCGCCATCCTGATTGGAGTTATTGGACTGGTCTCTATTACCCTTAGTGGTCGTCAGGTTCTAAAAGCGGTATTAAGTGGAGAAAAGATTTATGAACAGTGAAGAAATGATTCAAAAAATTCAGGAATTAAAACAGGTAAAAGAGGATTTACTCGCTCAGATTCGCAAAACTATCGTCGGTCAGGATGAGGTTATAGACAAGGTCCTTATTGGACTGTTTGCTAATGGACATATGTTGATTGAAGGTGTGCCCGGATTAGCCAAAACACTCCTTATTTCAACTATTGCCAAAGCTTTAAATTTAACCTTCGGACGCATTCAATTTACTCCCGACCTTATGCCTTCTGATATCACCGGTTCTGATATCTTAGTCACTTCCAGAGATAGTGAACGCCGTGAATTTCAATATATTAAAGGTCCTATCTTTGCTAACCTAATTCTGGCAGATGAGATTAATAGAACCCCTCCCAAAACTCAAGCTGCTTTGCTTCAAGCTATGCAGGAATATCAAGTAAGTAGCGGAAATACAACCAGACCTCTGGATTTACCTTTTATTGTGATGGCAACCCAAAATCCCATTGAACAAGAAGGAACCTATCCTTTGCCGGAAGCGCAATTAGACCGTTTTATGCTTTATATCAATATTGATTATCCTTCTTATGAAGAAGAATTGACCATTGTGCAAAATACTACAGGAGTCCCTCAAGAGGAGCCTTTACCTTTACTTTCTGCAGAAAAAATTCTCCAGTATCAAGCTGCTATAAGAACTATGCCGGTTAGCCAACATATCCTGGAATATGCTGTTAAACTTGCTCGTAGCACACGTCCTGGAACACCAGAAAGTAGACCTGAAATAACAAAATGGATAAACTGGGGTGCAGGACCTCGTGCCAGTCAATATCTTGTTTTAGCAGCAAAAGCTCGAGCTGCTTTAAATGGAAGATTGACTCCTGCCGAAGAAGATATTCGCTCTGTAGCTTTACCTGTACTCACGCATCGGGTTCTGGTTTCCTTTGCCGCTGAAGCAGAAGGAATTAAACCTTCCGATATCATCAAGCAACTGCTTTCTTAATGCAGGATAATCTCTTCCCTATAAGTATAAAGAAAAAGCAATTGTTATTGCTACAGGTTTTTCAACCTAAAAGGAGTGAATAATGAAAAAAGCTTTACTTTTACTGCTGATAATGACCATCCTGGTTTCCAGCTATGCTATTGATGACCGTATTCCTCGTCCTTTAGTACATCTAAAAAATATTCAACCCTATAATGTGGATTATCAACAAGATTTAGTTATTCTCCGTAATCAAAACTTTATCTGGATTTATTCTATATTCAATCCTTGGTCACCTCGTTTGGAAGCTGTTTTCACTTCTTCCGCTTTGATTGAAGACCTCAACCTTTTAGGAGATAATCATCTCTATGTCTGCAGTGAAGAACCTTCCAATACCGTCACTTCTGTGGATACTCTTTCCTATCCAGGGAAAATATTCTTCACCACTACTGTTATCGGTAATAAAATTGCCCGAGAAGGCTCCATTCTCTATGTAGCTGATAGGTTCAGAGGTATTGATATCATAGACATCGGAAGAGGCGGAATGCGTGAACTAAAATCTACCTTTTCGGAAAAATGGGGCATCCGTGATCTTTTGGCTGAATATCCTTATATCTATGCCCTAAACGACTTCGGACTTGTCACTATTGACATCTCAGATCTCCAGTTTCCTATCAGTTTAGGAGTCAATTATGAAATTGCCGATGCTACTGTTCTGGCTAAAAATGGCAATATTATCTGGATTGGTGCCGGGAAAAAACTCCTCGCTATTAATGCTGCTGATATGAAACATCCCAGACTGATTAACCTTATGAATCTCTCCAATGAAATTCAGGACCTGGAAATATATAACGACCGACTCTTTGTAGCACTGGGACAGGGTGG
>NZ_SMOG01000033.1 GCF_004353895.1 Candidatus Syntrophosphaera thermopropionivorans
GCTTCAATTTTCTGATAGTAATTTGATTTTATTCTCATCAAATTAACAAAACCGCCTTCCCCTTCAATTCTGGCTCCAATAAATACATCTTGCAGTGCATTATAAAACTTTTGTTCTTTAGTCATACTATTTTCCTACTATTTTCTTTTATTATCTATCATAAAGTTCATACAAAGAAATCCTGTGAAACTATGTCAATTATTTTATCTTTCGTTATTGATGAATTATCTCGTCAATCCTATCTGATAACTACACCTTCAATGAAAATTAATTTTCCCTTTGCCTTTTTAACCAGTGCGATCCTTTCTTTATCATACTGCTCCAACAGAGTTAATGTTTTGGCATAGTTTGAAAGCAAACTTAAAATTTCTTGTTTTTGTCCGGCAAGCAATTCGTGTT
The DNA here is from genome assembly GCF_004353895.1 of Candidatus Syntrophosphaera thermopropionivorans. Classification (GTDB taxonomy): domain Bacteria; phylum Cloacimonadota; class Cloacimonadia; order Cloacimonadales; family Cloacimonadaceae; genus Syntrophosphaera; species Syntrophosphaera thermopropionivorans. Next base: position 400 of record NZ_SMOG01000033.1, read on the forward strand.
TTGATTTCTCTTGCAATAAAACAATAGTTTCCTGCAAATCTTTCAAGTTATTGTTTATTTGCAGGAGAAATTTTTGGTTTATTGTGTATCCCCTGATTATCTGAAGGGAAACATTATATAGTTATCGTATTCCTAATTTGTTATATCTTAGGTTTTTATCATTATTTCATCAGGACCATACGCTTGATTTGATTTGATTTTCCATTGGATAGAGAGTACATATATATTCCAGAGGATACATTGTTTCCATTACTGTCTGTTCCATCCCAGACAATATTATGAGTTCCTTTTTCCAGATTTCCTTTAACTAAAGTCTTCACAAGTTGACCCTTAAGGTTATAAATGTTTAGAGTATAGGGATTGGTAATATCGTTAACGATAAACTGGATATTAGTTGAAGGATTGAAAGGATTGGGAGAATTTTGTAATAATGTGAATTTAGAGATTGAGGGAATGACAGGATCATTAATAGCTGTAGTTTCGTTGGATAGTTTCTGAGCATAAAGTCCCAGGATTTCTGTTTTACCGCTGGATCTTCCATCAGCCCAAACGACATAGGCTTCATTATTAATAACGGCAATCATAGGATTGTATTGATTCTTTTTGGCATCACATAAAACATATCCACCCGGATCATTGCATACCATAGAACCATTACTATTTATATATTTATAATTAATATTAGATTCTTCAGTTACTGTATTATAATAATCTGTCCAGGCTATCACCATACCGCCATTATTAAAACGTGCGAGATAAGGAGCAGTTTGCATACTATCTTTTTGCACCACATAATAACCAAAATCCCCCCATTGAGGGATACCGGTAAGAGAATATTTTTGGGTAAGAATATCACCCATTCCAGCTATATTTTCAGTCCAAGCAAAGACGATTTCATTTCGGTATAGGGGATTTTCTGCAATAGAAACATTTAGCTGTTCTCTACCATAATCTGCAAGATTGACCCCTAAGGGATCCCAGAGTCTTTCACCATTGGAAGAGATATGTTGTCCATAATAATTCTCTATGTCATCGCCACGAGCATCTTTCCACATCACAAAGATACCTTCATCTGTCAGAGTAGAGACAGGAAATCTCTGCCTACAATCCCAATTAGTAATAGGATAGGTGGAAACTTGTAATCCAGATTCGGGCCAACCCTGAGCAGTTTGACCATTTGCATCAACTTTTTTAGTAAAAATACTCTGAGTAAATTCTATTAAATTAGCATCCTGCCAGGTAAAATAGTTTTCCTTAAGCTCATTTTGACTGCATTCGTGGTACAAGAATTCCTCTTCAGGATAATAAGATATTTTTATACCATCAGGTCCCCATTGCTTCTGTTCGTTTTGAATCATTTGACCATATACATAAAAGCGTAAGTTTCCACTATGAGATTCATAATTAGACCAGCTTATATACACCTGGTTTTGATCTGCTTTATAGGATACACGTGGGTTTTTTTGTTCTATTGGGATACTTTCCGTTAGAGGAATACCATAATCTCCCCAAAGCCGATTACCGTTAGCATCAAGATGCTGAAGATAAATATTTGGATTTTCGTCGCGAGCATCTACCCAGGCAAGCACAATGCTATCATCAGATAAAACTGCAGCTGCGGGATTAGATTGATTAGCTCCAGTAGAAAGCGTCACAGGACGTCCATTAGGTTCTAAATCTATAGAACCGTCTGAATTGAGAAATTGGAAAAATATCTGGTAACCCATATTAGCAAATCTGGTATCCTGCCAGATAATAACAACATCCTGACTACGAGGAAGAATAAGATAATTGTTCAGAGGTGTATCACCACTTAAACCCCAGAATACTAATTCACCATTTTCAGGTAATTGAGCAACACCTGCTGAATTATATACCTGATAGTAGAGACCAACACTTCCATTACGCATATCCATCCAATTGATAAACACCATATTATTGCTAACTTTAACCAGAGCACTATTTTGCTGATTAGGAGCATTGCATATGGGTCTGCCGTTAGCTTCCCATAATGCTGTGCCAGTGGCAGAAAGATGTTGACCATATATATCATCATTGGGGGTATCACCATTTCGTAAATCATCCCACACAATATAACAACCACCATTGGAATCTGGAGTAAGACGCGCTTCATTTTGAGCAAATTCAGCTACGCATAAAGGAACTCCATCAACATCCCACAAAAGATCTCCAGCAGCATTTATTTTTTGAACAAAGAGATCAGTAGCATAATTATCCAATCTTTTATCTTCCCAAACAATAATCACAGCATTATCACTTGTAGCTACGATTCGTGGATTCAATTGAGGAGCAAAGTTTGCCGTCCCTGAATCTCCAAAAACGATAAAAGGATCACGCCAGAGTATATTGCCATTTAGGTCAATTTTCTGAGCATAGATATCGGGATCCTCATTTCGTTGATCTTCCCACACAAATACGAATTCACCATTGGTTAATGTAGCCATACGCACTTTACCTTGATTTCCTGGGGCATTACTGATAATGGTAGGTTGTTGCCAAGCCATTGTCCCATTAGAAAGAAAACGCTTAGCAAAGATATCTTCAAGACCACCAAAAGAATAAGTGTAGGCAATTATAAATCCACCTTGACCATCAGGCAACATTGTGTTCTGCACTTCATCCCCAATATCATTAGCGATAGGAATTCCATTAACTTGCCAGAGAGGAGCACCTGAAGAGTTTAAATGCTGTCCATAAAGGTCTTTACCTGGATTACGAGAATCAACCCAGATAATATAAACACCCCCTTCATTATCAGATTCCATATTAAGAGAAATTTGCACATTAGGATAGGTGCAGACAGGTACACCACCTGTTTGCCATAATAATTGACCCTGAGCATTTATTTTCTGAGCATAGACATTACCATCCAGGTCATCGGAAAAATCAATCCAAGCTATAACAAAATTATTATCTGAGGTCATAGTTATAACAGGGTCTTCTTGACGGTCTGGTTTTCCATCTATCAAAAGAGGCTCACCCCATACTGCATTACCTTGAGCATCAACTTTTTGTGCCCAGAGGTCACGTTCTCCAAGCTTTGTATCACTCCAAACATAGATTGCACAACCATCTGCAGTTTGTGTGCCAGAGCGAAACCATTCAATATTAACACCTTGCCGGATAGGGATAGGTTCCTGCCAGAGCAGTTCTGCTGAAAGATTAATAATTAATCCCATTAGCAGTAGGAAGAAAATTGACTTTTTCACAGGTAACTCCTTTCTGATTTGTATAACACATTAATTTTTTATACAGATATAATTAAATGCAATTTCCTTTCCAAAGAAGGGAAATAAGAATTAAATAATATTAACGAGAATAAACTGTTCTACCCGCTATAACTGTTTCTATAACGGGAAATTCATATCCATAGAAGCATATAGCTGAGATCAAACTATCTTCTGGTATGGGTTCAGGAGGTAATTTCAGAAAACAGAGATCTGCTTCTTTGCCTGAATCCAAAGAGCCAATTTTATCCTGGTAACCCAACAGGGTTGCATTACCTAAAGTGATATGATAGAAAAGGCGTTCAGGAGAAATTGAATAAACACTCTGTCTGTAGTTTGCCATCTTAGAATGATATAGCATATTCAAGGTTGTACCAGCAGCAACATCACTTCCAATACCTATTTTAAGATTTCTGGAATATAGCGCTTCATAATTAAATTCACCACTTTTTAAGAAAAAATTAGAATCTGGGCAGTGAGCTATTTTGCAATCGTATTTTGCCAAGATATCCATTTCAGTTGGAGAAAGGTGAATGCAATGTGCAAGTATAGTATGAGGAGTTAACAATCCAGCGTTTTCATATACCTGAGTGTAGGTATCCGTTCCAAATAATTGTATAACATTAGCTATTTCAATCTGATTTTCGGAAAGATGAGTTTGAATCCAGGCAGAATTATCCTGCGCAAATCTGGCAATCTTTTCTATTAAATTAAAAGAACAAGATATAGCAAAACGAGGTGAGAAAATATAATCCTGAAGAGGACTAACATTATGATATTTATGATATAATTCCACGCTTTTCTGAAAGACAAAATCGGTGCTTTGCAGCAATTCAGAAGGGGCATTTTGGTCCATTATGGTCATTCCTATCAAGGTACGCGCACCAAATTTTTGTGCTATAGAAAAAGCTGTTTCACAAGCTTGAGGATAGGGAGCAGTATAGATAACGGAAGTAGTAGTTCCCGCGGCAAAAAGAGCTTGAAAGAAATCAGTTGCTATTTTTTCTGCAAAGTCAAGATTTTGGGAAAGAGCTTCTTCAGGGAAAACATTCTTTTCTAACCAGGAAAGTAGCGAAGGTTCATATCTGCCTCTAATCCGATACTGAGAGAGATGAGTGTGAATATCAATTAAACCGGGAAGGCACAGTTCATCCAGCCTTTCTTCACAATCTAAGTCTACACCTGGTTGATAAGAATGGATATTATTAATTATACCATCTTCCCAGGAGATAACATAGTCCAATCCGATAAAAGCATAGTCAGGACTAACTGGATTTACTATATTAGTTCTTATCTTTCGCATATTTAACCCGTTCTATGGACAAAACTGTAGCATTACCCAGACCGAAGTGCAATTCCTGAGCATTTTGTGAAGTTGTTCCTTTAGCTGAAGCTAATTCTCTTATTAAAGTTCTTTGTTTCCCATCAGCATCCCGTAAAATTAATTTTACCCTGGTGCCAAAAGCAGGGGAAGTAGGAAACTGACTGAACTTTACTGGATTATCTATTAAAATGATTTTATCATCCTGCCAAACTGGTTTAATAAATATAGAGTTATTAGTAGTTTGAGTCTTATTAAGAAGAATCTTGTCTCCACTTCCACTGGCTATAACAAGATCAGTTAACCCATTTCTATCAAGATCAGCAGTGGCATTACCCCAACCATTATAAACTCTTGCGCCCGCAAGAAAGGTGATATCAGTAAAAGTGCCATCTCTATTATTTTTATATATATAGGAGCGTTCATTTTTATAGATTGAAGTTATAAATAAATCCAGATAGCCATCATTATCTGCATCCAGCCAGAGTGGATCAGAATGACATTCATCATAGGTGATACCAGCTGATTTAGTTATATCTGTAAACTGCCAGAACCAGATAGTGTCAGATTCAATAATTTTATAACTAAGTCCGTCATTTCTAAGTAATTGACTGATATCGGAAAATTCAATAAATCGAGGATGAGCAAGGTTTGCAACAAACAAATCTAAATCTCCATCATTGTCAAAATCGCCCCAATCTGCTCCAATACTGTGTCCATAAAAGCCATCTTGGTAGTGCCCAGTTAAGCAATAAAGTGCAGCAACATCAACAAAAATGGAATCTTTTTGATCCCAGCAAAAGTTTCTATTCAACCTATAATTTGTAACCAGAATTTCTTGTTTTCCATCATTATCAAAATCAGAAGGAGCCACACCTCTACCAGCTAAGCCTGGATTATCTGCATAGGTTGGAGAGCGAAAACCTCGTTTTACACTTTCATCTTTGAAGTAACCGTGGTCATTATGCCAAAAGAAATCAGGATAACCGCTTCTAATTTGCCATTGCTCATAATTTGCACAATATAGACTGGGATAACCTTCTCCATCAATATCAATCCAGGCAGCACCTTCAGTTGGATAATGGTCATCTACATCTCCAGCACGTTCGTTGACTTTAACAAAGCGAAGACCATCTTGATTCTTCATTAGAGATTCACCCAAACCTTCAGAATTATGAGAGATAGTAACAAAATCCAGATAACCATCCCGATTAAAATCTGCCCATAATGCTCCATTTGCACTAAGATTAGCTACATTCATAGTATCACTAACTTCAGTAAAACTCTGTCCTGAATCATTGTGCCAGAGTGAATGTCCGTCAAAAAGGAGGTCATTATAACCATCGTTATCGTAATCTCCAATAGCAATTCGGGAATAGTGTTTATCAGGGAAAGGATATTCCTCAAAGATTATTCCATCATAATTCATAATCTCATGTAGCCAGGCAATTAGTTCTTTATCAACATTTAGCTTATTTTTAAGAAATTCCAAATCGTGAAGACAGGAATCATCATATTTTTTTCTCGGTGAACCATAAACCAGAGCAGTCGTATATTCTTTAGCTGCTGTTTGCAGATAGTTTTTTTGACTGATGAGGACATTGATTTTACCTTTCCAGTAATGCAATTCTGCCAGTTCACCACGATCATTATTATCAAATTGGATAACTGAAATGTCCTCCAAGAGTTGTATAAGAGCATCATTAGGTTCATTAAAAAGTGCATAAATATTTTCTTCATCACCATAAAGATTTAAATCTGCCAGCAGGCTATAATATTCTCCTTTAACCTTGGTTAATAAAAGTCTATTACGCCATTGTTCTGGGGTATAAAGATCATAAACCACACGAATTTCTTGGTCAGAAGAGTAATCTTTTAATGCAGAATCTAACATATAAATAGCTTGGTTGAGAATCAAACGATTATTAGATAATTCCTGATTCCTGCGATAATCTGGACTTAAAGTATAAAGAGCAGATATGTATAAACATTCAGCTGAACGGTATCCTTGTTCCTGTATACATTGGTGCATTATATCATATTGCCCAAGGCTTAAATAATGGTATAATTTATAAAAGTAAGTGGCTTGAGTCCATTGTGAAAGGGGGAAATGATATTCAAAACGATTAATCATAGCAAGAGCCAGAGAATCGGAATATTCCGAACTGATTTCATCTATCCAACCTCTGGCAATATCTTCAATTATCTGATTATAACCTCTTAATTGAAGAATTTGTTCCAGAAATTCTTCCTGTGTGATTTTCCCAAAATAATAATCCAGAGTGATTCTATCCTGAGGATTAGTAAAAACCTGACTGAGCTTTAGATACATCTCTTCTATTTGCTGATTCTCCAGTTGCAATCTTTCAGCAGTATTTATCCATCTGAGAGCATTCTCTAATTGATTATATTTTAAAGCTAATATTTCGTTACACTTAAGTTCAAGTTCGGGTTTTTCCGCTCGTTGACTGTATTCCAGAAGCAAACTTAGCTCTTCCTTACCTCCTTCCTGCCACTTTTGCCAAGAAGGACTATACTTTTCAATAAGGGAAAATTGTTCCGTATCTATTAACCATCTAAAATCGTCCTGAGTTATAGCAAATAATAAGCTAAAAGAAAGGAAACAAATAATTAAGAACCATTTCATTTTTTCTCCACTTCGGATATAATTTCTTCAATCTCAGATGCACTAAAATGCCAAGTAGCATTACAAAATTGACATACAGGATCAATCCCATCTCTCAATTCTTTTAATTCATCCAGACTCAATAATTTTAAAGCAGCAGCAAATCTTTCTTTGGAACAATGACAACGATATCTAACTCTATGAACAGGATAGAGCTCTAATCCACCTTCTTTAAATACAAAACTATGCAATATTTCAGGGAGATACATTCCCATATCCATTAAATCTGAAAGATTGGGCATATGATTGATGTTATTAATTAAGCGATCCGCATTTAAGCGGTCAGCAGAAGGTAATTGCTGAATGATAAATCCACCTGAAGCACGAACTTTAGCATCTTTATCAATTAGCACCCCCAAATTTACTGCAGTTGGTATCTGTTCAGATTGCTCAAAATAATATGCCAAATTCTGAGCCACATCTCCTTCAATGAGTGGTGTTAAACCTTTAGTGGGACGATCTCCAGGATAATATCGGATCACAGTTAAGGTGCCATTACCCAGATACTTAACAGGATGAAAATTTTCCTGCAAGTCATCCAGCCAAAATTTTGGCTCAAAAGCATAACCTCGCACATCACCTTGATTGTTACAGATGGTCAGGGCACCTTTCAAGGGTCCATCTCCATCAAAACGTAAAGTAACTTCTGCACCTTCATCTTTTAAATCCAAACTGAGCATAGCTACAGCTGGAATCATTTTACCCATTAAAATGGTATTTATAGGTGAAAGGTCATGTATGTCTCTTGCAGCTTGAACAGTATTGGTAGAGGATACTGCTAAGACTCGGAATTGACCATTTAAAGCCATTCCTCTCCAAAGATAATCACTTTCATTCATAATACATCCAATCTGTTGAAATTTGAGTTCCTGGATAATAGAAACTGAGAATATCCCAGTAGTTTTTTCCTTCTCTTGCCAGTCTTAAAGCTCCAGATTGGCACATTCCAACACCATGACCATATCCTTTGCCTTTCAGATTCAGGATTCCATCTGGAATTATCTCCACTTTACCATTTCTATTGGAGTTATTCTTTCCGTCAATATAGAAAAAAGAAGAACGCAATCCTCCGAATACTTCTCTTATTTTTGCTTCACCAAGTATTCGTACCTCTTCGGGACCGTAAAAACTCATATCAATAATTCTTCCCGAAACACTGCGTTGGTTAATGACAATCTTCTCAATATTATTCAACCCTAGATTATTCGCTAATTTTTTGCGAGAAATAGTATGACTCCAGCTCATACCTGATTTTTCCCAGGAGCTCATTAAGGGATCTATAGTATTTTTATCTATCCATTGTCTTGCTTGTTTTTCTTGAGTTAAATCCAGACTATCAACTCCTGAAATACAGGGAATTCCTAATAAATGGGGAAGAGGTTGACTATTCCAGATTTGATGAGCCGCATCAGTATGACCTCCACAATTACTATGATAAGGAGTATCGGCAATTCTTCCATTTATTATTAGAATTTGATTGAAGGTGCTATCTACGGCGGCTTGCACATTAGAATTAATTAAATATTTTCCTTTATAAACCTGACAATGAGTAGTATTGCAGAGGTCATATCCATCATTTCTATGCCGGTTATAAGTTAAAAGTGTAATAGAATGGGTTCTAACTGAAACTGCTTGAGCCTTCATAGCCTCTAAAGGTGCATTGTCACCTATTTCATAGGGAATAACACCTGCCACATAATCCTCTAAATAGACCAGTTGAGTGAAAACCAATCTATTATCTATTTCCTTTAAATAAAAATCTCCACTATAAGTTTCTTTATGGTTATTAATTATTAAAGGATAATCACTATGTATTCTAAGTGGGGTTTCCAGATAGTATTTTTCTCTTCTGGAAGTAGTTATTTTTACGGTTGAGCCAATGAGAGGAATATATTGCACCATTTTATCTGAAATACCCTGTGCTCTGGCATAGGCTAAGGCACTATCACGACATACAAATGAGGTATCTGCATAAATCAAATTCTCTTTCTTTAACTCTAAATGATTATCTGACCATACAAATGTTTCAGAAAGGATGCCTTCTGAATTGTCTGTCCAGGGCTCAATTCTTGATAAAATTCCCCAACAAGCTTGTTTATCTGTTTTTATTAAATCTATCTCCAATCTACCATTCATTTTTCTGCAGACTGGTAAATCTGATTCGTAAATGTTAATAGTGCTCTCTGATTCTTTTTCTGGTCTAAGAGTTATGTTATTATCAGCTTCAATTAAGACCTCAAGATAAAGCTGTCCATTTCTTATTTCGGCAGCTTTGAGAAAGGAGGCAAAGGACAGGAATGATATCAAAAGTAATACTTTAATTAATGCCTTATATCTCATTATTATACTTGATATTACTATTTAACTATAGAACCTGGAGGTGAATATTTTTCTGGAACTGCTAAAGTTAGATTCCCTTCCGATTCTATGGCTAAAATCATACCTTGCGATTTTATTCCCCTAATAGTACGCGGTTCAAGATTGACCAGCATTAAAGCTTGTTTTCCAGGTAAATCTTCTGGTTTATAATATTCAGCAATTCCAGCCACAAGTTCTCTTTCCTCAATTCCAATATCTACCTTAAGGTGTAATAATTTATCGGTTTTAGGGACTTTTTCTGCAGAAAGGATAGTCGCAACTCGGATATCTATTTTAGCAAAATCATCAT
>NZ_SMOG01000034.1 GCF_004353895.1 Candidatus Syntrophosphaera thermopropionivorans
ACTGTTCGTGTAGAGCAATATATTCTTCTTGCAATCTGGGGTCACGAGAGAAGAAGAAGGCATTAACCGAAAGAACTAAGCGTCTATTTTCCATATCCAATTCTATCACCTTAAGGGGCAATTCCTCTCCCACATAAAAGGCATCTTCAGTATTTTCAAGTTTGGGTATTGCCAGATGAGAAAGTGGAACAAATCCTTCCACTTCATCTTCTCCAACTTTAATATCTACCAGCACACCCTTGGGAATAAGTTTGCTAATTTTGCCTTTTACTTCGGTATTAACCGGAATAGCTTCAGCTAATTTTTCCCAGGGATCGGGATGCAGTTGTTTTACACCCAAAGCAATACGATGTAGAGCTCTATCTATAGAAAGGACAACTGCTTCAACTTCCTGACCTTTACGAAATACTTCCCGGGGATGATAAATCCTTTTTGTCCAGCTAATATCGGAAATATGAATCAAACCATCTATACCATCTTCAATTTCCACAAAAGCGCCAAAAGGGGTAAGACTCTTTATAGGGCGAGTAATAACACTTCCAATAGGATAATGGTCTTCTATGTAGAGCCAGGGATTGGGTTCCATTTGTCGCATTCCCAGAGAGATACGATGATTATCTTTATCCACTTCCAGAACTATGGCATCTATATTATCGCCAACTTTTAACACCTTTCTGGCATCCATAATCTTTTTAGTCCAGCTCATTTCTGAAACATGAACTAACCCTTCAACGCCAGGTTCCAGTTCCACAAAAGCACCAAATCTTTGAACACTCACTACTTTGCCAGAAACTTTACTCCCTTCTGGATATTTAATCTCAACATGTTCCCAGGGATGCGGAACCAATTGTTTCAATCCGAGAGAAATCCGTTCGTTTTCAGGGTCAAATTTAATCACTTTAACTTTAACTTTATCACCAATATTGAGCATTTCACTGGGATGATTTAGAGTTCCCCAGCTCATATCGGATTTATGAAGAAGCCCATCAATGCCGCCTAAATCAATGAAGGCACCATACTCAGTAATATTTTTCACTTCACCATCAAGTTCCATTCCTACTTCAATCTGAGAGAGGAGTTCGCGTCTTCTTTGATTAGCTTCTTCTTCCAGCACTTCTTTATGTGAAAGAATTATATTATGCGTATTTTCATCAATACGAAGCACCTTAAAACTCATCTCTTTCCCGATAAATTGGTCAAGAATAGGAACAGACTTATTGGATATCTGAGAGCCAGGTAAAAAGGCTTCAATTCCCATAATATTAACTATCATTCCGCCCTTTATTCTTCTATTAATAGTTCCATTGACCGTTTTCCCCTCTTCAGCAGCTTTCTTTATTTGTTCTATATTAATCAAGAAATCAGCTTTTTTCTTGGAGAGCGGAATTCTATTGTCCTGGTTAGGTGCTCCTTCAATTAATACCTTAATCTTTGAACCAATTTTAGGAACTTCACTAAATTCAAATTCATTAATAGGAATAAAGCCATCATTTTTGAAGCCAACATCCACTACCACTTCCTGGTCATTGATTCCCACGACCGTACCTTCAATAATATCCCCACGTTTAAATTGAGGTATGGTCTCATCAATTCCTTGCAGCAATTCTTGATTGAGCTGGTCAGTTTCTTCATTTGATGGACTTGTAGTTGTAGTGATAGGAATATCTTGATTGAGTTCCAAATCGGGAATAGGAGGTGAATAATCTATTTTTAAATTACTCTTTTCCTCTTCTTCATTGGTTAAATTTGTTTCTGTGCTTTCTTCAGGCACGGAATCAGCCGGACTTTCAAATGATTCCGACATTTCAATGGTCAGTTCAGGTTCCGGTTCGGTTGCGGCAGAAATTTCCCCCTCGGGTGCCGTTATTTCTTCATTAGCTTTCGACGATTCACCTTCGCCAACCAATAAGTTTTCATCTTTTTGGTCAGTTAGGTCTTGTTTTTGATCATGTTCTAACATGATTCCTCCTTATACACCGGGATTTCCTCTATCTGCTGAACAGAATGAGGTTCTCCTTTAATTCTAAAAATCTGATTATAAACTTCTACGATAATTTCTTCGGGAGTGGAAGCACCTGCTGCCAAACCTATGACCTGAGCATCATTTAATAATTCAGGGGTCAATTCTGCTGCTGTTTCTATATGGAAACTGCGTGTCACTTGCTGACATAACTCTTGCAGAACTCGGGTATTAGCGCTATGCTTTCCACCTATAACAATCATCAAATCGCTATTTTTTGCCAGTTGCAAAGCAGCTTCTTGCCGCTGAGTGGTGGCATTGCAAATAGTATTAAACACTCGTAACTCTAAGGTATGAGGTAAAACTTGAGCTACCAGTTCCTGAAGATTACTTAGTTTTTGTGTGGTTTGACTTACAATACAAAGGGTTTCCCAGTTCTGGAATTCTGGTTTTTCTCCGGGCTGGATAATTTTTGTCTGTTTACCACCATAGGAGAGTAAGGCTTGAACCTCCGGATGATCAGGGTCTCCCATAATCAATAGAGGCAAATCTTTCACCGAAGAGACCAGCTCCTGTGCTCTTTTCACATAAGGACAGGTGGCATCAATAATCTCATTGCCTGCTGCCTGGAGAAGTTCCAGGTCCTCTCTGGCAATTCCATGTGAACGGATTACTACTTTTTTACCTTTGATATGTTCAATATCTTTACAGACAGATATGCCTTCTTCTTCCAGTTTTTGCACAATCTGAGGATTGTGAATCAGCTCACCATAAGTGCAGACATCATCATTAGAGTTATGAGCTGCCAGAGCCATTTTAACGGCTCTGCGAACGCCAAAACAGAAACCAGAATGCTCAGCTAAGAAGACTTGCATTCTTCCTCCATTCTGGAACGGATTATCTGATAAAGGTAATCTGTTTGTTCTTCTATAGTTATATTGCTGGTATCAACTTCTATGGCATCATCAGCTTTTTTAAGAGGTGCCAGAGCACGTTGAGAATCGTTATTATCGCGTTTAACCAGGTCAGCTAAAACCTCAGAAAAATCCTTATTTATACCTTTTTGCTGAAGTTCCAGCCATCTTCTCTTTGCTCTGACCTCTGGACTGGCAGTTAAAAAGAACTTAACCTCAGCAGTGGGAAAGACAAAGGTGCCAATATCTCTACCATCAAGTATTACACCACCTTTTTCTCCCATTTTGCGCTGAAGTTCAACCATTTTATAACGCACTGCTGGAATGGCAGAAATCGCAGAAGCGAGAGCAGAAATGTCGTCAGCTCTAATATCCTCTGATACATCTTCCCCATCCAGAAAAATCCTATTCTTAGAATTATGGTTTTCTATCCGAATATCAATATCATCCAGTAATTCCCGGATAGATTCCTCATCATTGATATCAATACCCATTTTTTTCGCTTTAAGAGCACAAGCACGATACATAGCTCCCGTATCAATATAGACATAACCTAATTTTTCTGCCAAAAGCTGAGCTGTGGTGCTTTTTCCCGAGGCTGCGGGTCCATCAATAGCAATGATAAATCCTTTTTTCATATCTTTTTACCTAAGCTATCCATTTTTTTCATTAAACATATAGCGTCAATCTTTTTTATGCTTTCAATTAGGGGTTGAAATAAAATTATTTTCCTCCCTCCTTATTTTTTCTTATCTCGCTTCTTTCTTATGCTGTAGATGTCCCACTTATAAATGGTATATCAATGGGTGAATAAAAATCTGGAAGGATAAGAGAGGTAAATTTTATAAAGAAAAGAGAATTTCAGAAGGGAGACAAGTAACTTAGTTTTCTATAGAAAAATTGATTATAAAAGGAAATGTTATAGGGTATAGATTTTGATTCGCTTAACACTATTCTTTTTATACGATGGAAATAATTATTTCTCTAAAGATGGCAAAATTGTGAAAAAATATTTACTCTTCTTTCAGGTCTCGGGTCATAAGTTCCAGTATAGCTTGTCTGGGATCTTTATCTTGAAAGAGAACTTTATAAACCTGTTCTGTGATTGGCATCTCCACATTTTTCTGCGTGGCAAGATTATAAACAGAATGAGTGGTGGCTACTCCTTCTGCAATCATAGCCATACTCTGAACCACATCTTGCATTTTCCTGCCCTGTCCAATCTGAAAGCCTACATACCGATTTCGGCTATGTTTGGAAGTGGCAGTCGTGACCAAATCCCCCAGACCAGATAAACCAAGAAAAGTTTCGGAGCGTGCACCACAAGCAACTCCCAATCTTTGAATTTCTACCAAGCCCCGAGTTAACAAAGCACCGATAGTGTTATCCCCATAATCCAGTCCAGCAATAATTCCTGCAGCAATAGCAATAATATTCTTAACTGCACCTCCCATTTCCACTCCAATTAAATCCAAATTACGATAAACCCGGAAATAACTATTACTAAAAATTAGCTGGAGTTTTTGCAGGAGCTCTGCATCGGAACCAGCAATAACTACAGAAGTAGGAACTTGACGAGCCACTTCTTCAGCGTGACTGGGACCCGAAAGTGTGCAAATCATCTTATGAACTTCAGAAGGTAGAATTTGTTTCAAAATTTCACTCACGGTTAAAAGGGTATGTTCTTCAATGCCTTTGGCAACATTAACGATGGCAAAAAGCTGCTTGGGATTCCATAAATCTTTTTGTGCTTCTTCAGGTATGGATTGCAAAGTTGATCTGATATATTGAGTTGGTATAGCAAGAATTATTATTTCAGGATGGAAGCGGACAAGATCAAAAAAATCGCCGGTAAAAGAGATTTCCGACGGAAGAATGATATCAGGTAAAAGTAGCGGATTAGAATGTGTCTTTTTTAACTTATCCAGAAAGTCAGGATTATATTCCCAGAGAAGAATATCATTTCTATTTCCAAAAAGAAGTTTAGCAAGTGCCAGACCCCAACCACCTCCTCCTATAATAGCTATTTTCATATATTGGATAGAAATTATTTTTTCTTAGGTGATGATTTGGTTGAAGTTGCTTTTTTAGTGGTAGTTTTGCTGGAAGCAGTTTTCTGAGGGGTAGCTTTAGTAGAGGTAGTTTTTGTTTTCTTAGCTGGAGTTTCTTTAAAATCCCAGTCAAAGTCTTCATCGTCATCTTCATCTTCATCCAATTTATCTTCTTCATCAGCCATCCAATCTGGACAGAAAAGTAAGTCTTCTTCATAATCCCAGCCATCAACATTTTCCAGACCAAACTTTTCCAGCATTTCATTTTCCCAGATAGAATAATAGGCTGTTCCATCTTCTACTGCCCAAACCAGAACGGGTTCACGATAACGACGGAGTTCAATCTTATAATTTTCAGATAATTCTATGAACTCCAGAATCTTTTTAGTGTCCTTTTCTTTACGAAATTCCATAACACCCACCTAAAAACTATATTTAGCAGTAAGAGAAAATTTGTTTTCACTGTATTCTTTAGTTAAACGAATCTCCTCCACAGGTGATTCAATATTCCTGAATGTATGAGTGTAGTCAAGTTTTATATTCCATTGCTCATTCAAGAGGAAATTAAGTGCTGCATTGGTGTTATAAATTCTATCTACTCTACCACCATAACGAGGGTCATCCGATTGATAAAATCTTTCCTCATAGGACATAGCCAATTCAGGATAGAAGGCTGCTCCCTTAGGTTTGGAAGCGGAAAGAGGAGTTTTTTTCAAGCGAATATCGCCTTTATAGATATCACTTTCATAACTGGCATCTTCAGCATCATGATTATAGTTATCTAAAACTCGCCAATTATAGCTTGCTCCCATACTGAAAGCAGGAAAAGAATACCGAGCACCTAATCCCAGAGTGGTAGCATTGGCATCATATTCTGTCCAATACTGATTATAAAAATACTCTTCATAGCGACCGTGAAACTGAATGGTGGTATTCTTAAAAGGTTTCACATTAAGGTCTCCTCTATAGAGATTACGTTCATAGCTATATTTTTCCGACTCACCAGTTCCGTCAGAATCAATATAGTTGCGCACATAGATGTAAGGATAATAGCCATAAAGGGCAGTAAAATTCCAGTAATAGCGTTCCACCCGGAAGCGCATTAGTATGTCTTGGCGCTGTTTATCTGGATTGGATATATTCTGTGAAACCTTTGCGGTTACGGAAGGGATAAATTTCCACCATTGATAACGAAAAGGATAGGCAAGATCCGCTTGGAGCATAAGGGTCAAATCATCTGTAGTATTAACAAAATCCAGATTAGGATGACCTTGTTTCCAGCGATTTATATCGTAATCGGAAAGATGGAACACATTATCGGAATAGGTTATTCCTGTAGAAATAGAGACTTCCATTTGAGCGTTAAGGGTTGTTTTACTTAAAAGCAGAACTAAGATTAGACTCATAATAATGGGTATAACTTTACGATTAGTGGGATGTTTGGATTTATTTTTGGAGGAATCTTTATTTTTATCCTTTTGAGGTTGAGGTTTAGATGAAGTATTTTCTGAAGGAGCTACTATTTTTGGGTCATTTTTTGATGGAAAATCAGACATACTTAACTCTCAATTCTGTTTTAGCAATACTGGTCTGGCAAAGAACATATGGTCGGATTTAGCTCTGAGCTCATATTCCGTTGTCCCACTATTTGGTGGCAAATCAATCTTCTTTCCGATAGAAAGATAATTCACTCCTGGAGCTTTATATTTGGTGCTACGTTGTAGTGAAAATTCATAACTATCCACTAATTCACCATTCCGATAAAGTTCAAATATGGGTAGAGTATTATCATGTAATCTGGCACGAACATAGACAATTGCATTACGACCATTATTCAAAGTAAACTTGAAACTCTGAGAAGAATTAAAGGTGTAATACTGACTTTCAGTGCCATTATGCGAGATATTAATAATTCCGCCATGAGCTTTTACTACGAGATTAGGGGGTTTAGAACTTTTTGGTTTCGTCTTGGGAGCAGGAGTGTAAAAAGGTCTAAAATAGATACTTCGCTCATAACAAAGCAATTCCATTTTCTTGGCTCCTTCTGGCACTGGTATAGTTATTTCATCATAGATATAGAACCCATCTTTCTGCTCTTTTAAAGTAAGGTCATAGGTTTTTTTATCTTTTCCGAAGCTGATAATGACCTTAGGTTTATGCACCTTAGCAACGGAAAAAGAATGCAAATAAATTGTAGAAATCCCTTCTACATTAAGAAACATAGATTTTTCCGGTTGCGAACGATAATACCAGTAGTTACCTTCTTCAGTTTTTAGTAAACGACGGTTCCCTGGATTTTCAAAATCAAGCGGTTGAACTTTCGCAATGATGATGGTTATTCCTAAAACTATTGCTATGGTAACAAAAAAGCGTTTTAACATTACTGCTCCAAATTACAAATCTTCATCAGGGTCTACTATATTAGCCATAAATCTACGGTCGTTCCGGTCCAGAATAATCACTGCCACTATTGCTGCGATAAGGATAGCTAAACAAATTGCGGCTACGGTAACATTATGTTTTTCAACACTGAAAGCAGGACCGACGCCAGGTTTTGGTATTTGACCCGAATCATTTTCCAGATGGTATTTTTTAATCCAGCGTTGGATTCGTTGAACATTAAATACAGGAACACCCTTTTTTGCCATCACCATCATTATACCTTCAGGTTCAAAACTCTCTTCTGCCAGTTTGGGATTTAAGCCCTCTACCATCTGATTTGCATTAGGTTCACTTCCCACATTAGCCAATCCACGACCGATATTTACAAAGAGTTTATATCGTGCACCTTCTGGTAGCATTTGGTCATAGGCAATTTCTCTGGCTTTAACATTATCCTCTAAGGTAGCACCAATTAAGGGACTCACTCCATTTCTTGCCATTGCCTGAAGCATAGCTTTAATCCCTTGATCAGAAAGCCCTACTCCAAGGTCATCTTTACCACCTAAAGAAGCATAAGAACTGCCAAAATCTATCATACCTTTCCGACGCAGAACACCTTCCATATCCAGCCAGGTAAATTCTTCTTGATTTGCTCCATAGGAAGCAGAAGAAAGAGAAACGATGATGGAAGGTTTCAGTTTCATCACTTTAATGGCTGCGTAAAGTGCCAGATTAATCCCGGGATTGGAACCAGTGATTCCAACTGCAATATAATCCCCTTCTTTCAAGCCTTGTTTAGTAAATTCTTCCACGAAAACGGCAGCTAAATTGGGATTTAGCGCAGCTTGCTTATCGGATAAAAGACCACGGTCAGTGGTGATAGTTGTTCTTGCTCTTCCAATAAGACCAGTTTGAAGAGGGTCATTTATAGGGTCAATAGGCAAGCCCTGTCTTTGAATTTCCGCTTTGATAGTGTCCATAAAAGCAGCCATTTCCTTAGCTGCTGCAACTTTCAGCTCATAGTTTTCGCTTTTTATATTTACATAACTGTTGCTGGCAATGAGATAAAGGATGATACTCAAAAAAAAGAGAAGGGTGAGTGATTTGCCAGATTTGAGTGAAGGACGATACATCTTACAACTCTCCTTTAAAGACAACCATCAAGATAAGACGAACCAGAACTGCTGCTACTCCCAGAGAGGTAATAGTTTTCCAAAATCCCTGTCTTTCAAACCAGTTTGCTATTAGACCAGGGATAATATAACCAATGGACTGAAGTTGATAGGTGTAGACGGTTACATTTTGATAGACTAATAGACGAGAAGCCCACCCCAATATAAAACCTACCAAAATGCTTAAAACCATCCTTCTCTTGCCAAATAGAAGGGTAAAATTGCTTATAAGCCGGATAATTCCCCAAGTGAGCAAGCTAACCACTATGGTACCTAAAATCTGCATTGGACGATCCAGATACATAGCTATGTATCCTGGAACGACAATACCTCCGGCAGAAGCACCTAAAAGCTCACTAAAAAGTAGGCTTATAATGACACCAAGACCTACTGCTGCCTGAATTATTGATTCAACCACTTTAAGTCCTCATACTGCTGTTTGGATTTATGCTTGAAATATGCCACAATCTGACCTCCATACTTAATTCTTCCTGCTATATTGCCGATTCCCAGAATGTGAGCTTCCTTTTCAGTTAAGTTTAGCACTTTATTGTAAATTACTTCTGGTGAGGGTTCTCCCAAAGGAATAACCTTTTCATCTGGTATTCCCAGATGATGAGCATAAGCGGCAATTTTATCAGGAAGTTCACCGGTTAGTAATATATAGGAGAAATCCAGTTTACTTACTGCTTCTAAAAGCTGTTGAGAGCGGAAAACTCTATCTGCACGGCTATTTAGAATAATAATCTTTTCCACATTCTCAAGGTGTCCAGTGACCATATTTATGATACGAGCAGTGGAGTCAGGATCATTAGCGGCAAAAATATTATAAAAATAGAGGGTCTTCCCTTCATCATAGATAA
>NZ_SMOG01000035.1:0-4242 GCF_004353895.1 Candidatus Syntrophosphaera thermopropionivorans
AAGTGAGGAAGCAGAAGAGAGTGTTTAGTCGTTTTCAGGTGGATATAAAGTATCTTACTGATATTCCGAGATACGAAATCAGAAAGATGGGAACACCATCTTCCGGAATATCTTATCACCGCCAGAGATTATAAAACTGGAGCTACCTATCTGTCTTACAGTCATGAGAAATCATCTACTGCCACTGCTATCTTTATTGATTATTTGCTTTTTTCTCTACATAATTATGGTATTAATCCCGAAACTATTACTATCCAAACTGATAATGGTAAAGAGTTCACTAACCCTCATAGTCAGAAACTTACTCTCTTTGAAAAGATAGTAACAGAAAAATATAAGGCAAGACATAAGCTTATCCCTTACCGAAGACCCACCTATAATAGTGATGTAGAGTCCTTTCATAATCTTATTGAGGAGGAGTTTTTTATTTCGGAAAAACCAAATAACGAAACAGAACTCCTGGCTAAAACTTTTTCCTATCAAATATGGTTTAACTCCTATAGAACCAATAGGGGTAGAGATAATCAAAATCCTGAACAAATCTATCAAACAGAACTGAATACAGACAAAGCTATTCCCCTAATACCATCCATTGTGGTTGACAATTATATCCCTCTTATGGGAAAGAAAGTGAAGGGGGATACTTTTTGCCTTTACCACTCATTTCTCGCTTTATAATTTTTCTTTTCGGTCTATCTGTTGCCCAGACCAGAAGATTATAACTTAAAAATAACGGATATTTTGGATGAATACACCAGAATATTTTTTGATTTAAATTAAATTCAGTTAAAGGATTGAAAATCTTCTGTATTGTATCACTTAAACCCTTGACCTTTATAAAGCATATTGACAGCAGAAGCAATTGCACTAAATTGTAAAAGGGAGGAGAAAAATGCAAAAAGAAGGCTTAAATGATAAAGATATCATTGCGCTGGTGGATTGCAATAATTTTTATGTATCCTGTGAACGGGTATTTAACCCTTCACTGGAAGGAAAACCAGTAGCAGTTTTATCTAATAATGATGGTTGCATTGTATCTCGCTCCAACGAACTGAAGGCTCTAAAGATTCCAATGGGCGCACCCGGATTTAAATATGAGGGATTAATCCAGAAAAATGGTGGTGTGCTTCTTTCTTCCAATTACGCACTTTATGGAGATATGTCTTCCCGGGTAATGGAAGTATTAGATCAATTTTCTCCTGAGGTTGAAATCTACTCTATTGATGAAGCTTTTTTAAAATTGAATGACCTTCCTATCTCTAATCTGGAAGAATACGGAAGACAAATAAAGCACATTGTCAAAAAATACACTGGTATCCCCGTTTCAGTTGGAATTTCTCGCAGTAAAACTCTTGCCAAGATTGCTAATCACTATGCCAAACATTTTGCAGGATACCAGGGTTCTTTAGCTTTAATGGAAGCAGAAAAGATTGAAAAAGCTCTAAAACAGACACCAGTAGAGGAAATTTGGGGTATTGGCAGACAATATGCAAAATTTTTGCGCCAGAATAAAATTGAAACTGCCTGGGATTTACACAATGCTCCTGAAGATTTTATTCTGCACTACCTCACTAAAGTAGGATACAAAACGGTTCTGGAATTACAAGGATATTCCTGTATTGACCTGGCAGAAGCACCCTCCCCAAAAAAGAGCATCGTCTGCTCTAAATCTTTCAGTAAACAGGTATCCGACTTATCTGAATTGGAAGAAGCAATCTCCACTTACATAACCCGTGGAGCTGAAAAACTACGCCATCAGCATAGTGTAGCTGGTTTTATGATGGTTTTCCTCAATACCAATAGATTTAAGGAAGGACCTCAATACAATAACTCAACTCAGACTAAACTTTCCGTTCCCACTGCTTACACTCCGGATTTGATTAAGATTGGTCTGGAACTCTTGCGGGATGTATATCTTCCTGGTTTTGAATATAAAAAAGCAGGAGTGATGTTTACTGACCTTATAGATGAAAAAGATGTACCGCTTAACTTTTTGGAACCTAACTACCTGGACGATAAAAGAAAAAAATTGATTGATGCTATAGATAAACTGAATAGAGTTTGGGGTAGAGATACGGTCTTTTTTGCCAGTTCTGGTATAAAAAAAGACTGGGAAATGAAACGGGCAAAACTTTCACCATTTTACACCACTCGCTGGCAAGACCTCCCTAAAGTAAAATAATATGAGCTTTTATAGCATTGCTGAACCGGTTAATTCCAGACAAAAGATAAAACATTCAGAGTTTTTAGCATTCCTCTTCCCTATTGATTCTGTTGAAGAGGCAGAATCCATTATCAGTCAGCATAGAAAAGAATATCCCGATGCCACTCATCATTGCTTTGCCTATATTTCTGGCTTCAACCGAGAAACCCAATTCTATTCTGACTCAGGTGAACCAACTGGTACGGCAGGAAAACCAATATTAAATGCTCTACTTTCCGCTAATATGACCAATATACTGGCAATTGTAACCCGCTACTTTGGTGGTATAAAACTGGGAACAGCTGGTTTAGCTAAAGCCTATTCAGGTTCTGTTCAGGTTGCCCTTTTAAAAGCAAATAAAATTCCCGCTATCCCTTATTCTACCTATCATCTGGAGCTGAATTATCAAGGTATCAATCCTTTAAAATATAAAATTTCCTCCTTTAATGGTCATATTATTGAAGAGAACTGGGATAATAGAGCAGAACTAAAGGTTCAAATTCCCGAAGAACAGACTAAAGAATGGGAAGAATTTATTAATGGTTTGAAAGCTAAATTTTATTTAAATTATAAGAAGGAGGAATAAAAATTATGATTAGACGAACGAGTCACGCGGGAAGCTTTTATCCAAGGTTTAAAGAACAAATTATAGCAATGATAAATCAGTGGATTGCAGGAGAGAAAGTTGCACCTGATTCTGAAAAAGCTCTGGCATTAGTGGTGCCTCATGCAGGTTATATTTATTCTGGTGCTTGTGCAGCTAAAGGCTTCCACTACATTTCTCAACAACCTTTTGATAGCTTTATTATCCTTCATCCCAGTCATCAAGGTATACATTTTGACTATTCTGTTGCCCCTTTTGAGCAATATGAAACTCCTTTAGGAATGCTTAATCAAGATGAAGAACTTTTTGATTTACTCACAAAAGATAATCCTGATATTGCAAATCAGATTAGATATCACGAAATGGAACACTCAATGGAAGTCCAATTACCGTTTATTAAATACTTCTTTCCTGAAGCTCAGATTTGTCCTGTTATGATTGGAAGACCCTATCCTCAGGTAGCAATGGAACTGGCACAAAGATTGAAATCCGCTATAAATGGAACCGAGAAAAGAGTTGGAATCATTGTCTCCAGTGACCTTTCCCATTACTATCCTGCTACTCGTGCAGAAAGAATGGATTCTGTCTTTGCAGAACAGTTTCTGACCCTTGATCCAGAAAAACTATGGCATAGCATTGTTTCTGAAAGCTGTGAAGCCTGTGGAATTGGCGGAATTCTCACCCTACTTTATTATGTAAAAGAAATTCCTGAAGCCAAAGCAAAAGTCATTCATTATACCCATTCAGGAAAAGTCACAGGGGATAATACCCAGGTAGTTGGATATTTAAGTGCCTTGGTTTACAGATAAGGAGGTAAAATGGTCATAAGTAATGAAGCTAAAAAAGCATTATTGAAATTAGCCAGAGATTCCATAGCCTATCGTTTCACTGGAATACCTCCGGTTAAACCGACTTATCCTGAATTGCAGGAAAAAAGAGGTGTCTTTGTAACCCTTAACAAGCACGGAC
Source organism: Candidatus Syntrophosphaera thermopropionivorans (assembly GCF_004353895.1). GTDB lineage: Bacteria > Cloacimonadota > Cloacimonadia > Cloacimonadales > Cloacimonadaceae > Syntrophosphaera > Syntrophosphaera thermopropionivorans. The sequence continues at coordinate 3,777 of NZ_SMOG01000035.1, forward strand.
AATTAAGAGGATGCATAGGTTATATTCAGGGCTATAAAAGCATAGTAGATAGTGTGATAGAGATGGCACAAGCAGCTGCATTTGAAGACCCTCGTTTCCCTCCTTTGAGACAAAGTGAATTACCAGAACTGGAAATAGAAATTTCTATCCTGGGAGACCTCATACCGGTTAATAATATAGATGAAATTGTCATTGGAAGAGATGGTTTGTATATCCAGCATCCTTATGGTTCAGGAATATTTTTGCCTCAGGTTCCTGTAGAATGGAACTGGGATTTACCCACCTATTTAAAAGAACTCTGCCGGAAAGCTGGTCTTAATGATAAAGACTGGATGGATCCTCGGGCTCAGCTTTTTAGATTTGAAGCAGAAGTATTCAGTGAATCAGAGTTTTGAGCTTGACAAAAAATCTGAGGACTTATTTTCAGTCTAAAAAATATATCTTTGCGGGAATAGCTCAGTTGGTA
>NZ_SMOG01000035.1:4342-8427 GCF_004353895.1 Candidatus Syntrophosphaera thermopropionivorans
GAGCGCAACCTTGCCAAGGTTGATGTCGCGGGTTCGAGTCCCGTTTCCCGCTCCAGATGAATTAAGGCGACATAGCCAAGCGGTAAGGCAGAGGTCTGCAAAACCTTTATCCCCGGTTCGAATCCGGGTGTCGCCTCCAAAAATAGCGTGCCGGAGTGGTGGAATAGGTAGACACAAGGGACTTAAAATCCCTCGGACTTTTGTCCGTGCCGGTTCAAGTCCGGCCTCTGGTACCATGCGGGAATAGCTCAGTTGGTAGAGCGCAACCTTGCCAAGGTTGATGTCGCGGGTTCGAGTCCCGTTTCCCGCTCCACTCTTTTATTCCTTTAAATGCTCGTGTAAGAAATCGTGATATTCCTGATTTTTAAAGACAAGTTCCTCATGTGTGCCCTGATGTGTGCAACCCTGTTCGTCTATAAAGAGTACCTTATCCACATAATGCAAAGTTGAAAGCCGATGGGAAATCACTATAGCAGAAATTCCTGGATAATTTGCATTTAAATCTTCCCAAAGTTTTTCTTCGTTCTCAGCATCCAGTGAAGCAGTTATATCATCCAACACCAGAAGTTGTGGTCTTTTTATCAATGCTCTCGCAATAGTTATACGTTGCTTCTGCCCACCTGATACACCTAATCCTCGTTGTCCAACCAGAGTTTCATCCTTATCTGGAAAAGAAGCTAATTCCTGCTCTAATTGAGCTGTTTTCACGGCAATCTGATATTCCTCTTCAGAAATCTCATCCACAGGCATAAGGATATTTTCTTTTATTGTTCCAGTGAAAAGCACTGGTTCTTGTGGGACATAGCCAATGAGTTCACGCAATGCATTTAACTCTATCTTGGAAAAAGGAATCTCGTTAATCAGAATTTCACCTTTATCGGGTAAAAGTAAACCCACTATAAGATTAGCAATAGTACTCTTCCCCGCTCCTGTGGAACCCAGAATCAGCAGTTTTTCACCTTTTTTAAACTCTAAATTGCAGTTTCTAAGTGCTGGTTCGTCTTTTCCCGGATAGGTGCATCTAACCTCTTGAAATGTTATATCTTCTATATCTTTAGGTTTTATATCACCTCGCCAGTTATCATAAAAGCTGGGAAAATCTTTTATCTCTTCTAAACGGTCTATATTAACAAAAGCTTGCTTTCCGGAAACAAATAACTGGGGCAAATCAAGCAATGGATATATCATCATCCCTAAATAGGAATAAAACATATAGAAAGTTCCCACTGATATAGTGCCCTTCACTGCCATATAACCACCAAAGAGAATCACACCAATCTGCGCTATATAATCAATATAGCCGTAAATCAATTGGAGAAGTGCATTTAGTTTAACCACGCCCAGCTCAGTTTTGAATCGTTGTGCCAGTGCCTTATCAAAGAAGCGATTATACTTTTCTTCGCTGACAAAAGCTTTAACAATCCTTATTCCAGAAAAACTCATTTCCAGCTGACTATTAATATTACTTATGGCTTTCTGATTAAGTTCAAAATTTCGATAGAGCTTGTCCGAGGCAAAATAGAACACCACCATCATTATAGGCAAAGAAGCAATAGAAAGCAAAGTAAGTCTGGTATTAATACTGAACATTACCACCAGAGCAAAAACAATTAAAGAGAATGAATTAACTGCCCGGAAAATCCCTGAACAAAGAAACCAGCTTATCTTAGAATAATCCGTTAAATCATCGGTTAATCTGGTTACAATATCACCAGTCCTAAATTTATGGAAAAACCTAAAGTCCTTGGTCAATACGAATTTAAAATAGTATTTTCTTAGGAAATTCTCAAATCTGATATTCATCCAACCCCGAATGGCAGGATAAAAACCTGTGATAAATTGAGCAAAGCCAAGAGCAACAAAGACCCAAATAATACGATTTATTTCCTGCATAGGATTTGGATATTTGGCAGGTTCTCCTAAAATATTCTTTAGTAAGTCCAGCAATCTACCAAATAAAATAGGATAAGCAATGGAAACTGCTGAACTTGCCAGCGTAAATACCAGCATCAAGAGAACAAACCACTTTTCTCTCTTCCATTGATTAACAATCCATTTGATGTGCTTATCCAAGAGTGTCCTCCAGTCCAATCATCTGGAGAGTAACTAATTTTCTGTATTCACTGGATTCTTTTAACAGTTGTTGATGTGTACCCCTATGAATAATCCTTCCTTTATCAAAAAAGAGAATCTCATCTGCATCCAGAATAGTGGTTAAACGATGTGCCACTACTACAACTGTTTTATTGGCAAAGACCCTTTCCATACTATGTTGAATTCTGGCTTCCGTTTGAGGGTCAACCGAGGCAGTAGCTTCATCCATAACGATTATTTCAGCATCAAAAGCCAGAGCACGAGCAAAACTTATTAGCTGTTTTTCTCCTTGAGAAATGTTTTGACCCCGTTCTGCTAATTCAGTATCCAAACCAAGACGCTGTTCTTGAATAAATTCATCTAATTGTACTACATTAATAGCTTCTTTAACCTTTTCTTCAGATATAGCATCGTTGTAAACTCTTACATTCTCTAAAATGCTACCTGGAAAAAGAAAAACATCCTGCAAAATTAAGCCAATCTTTCTTCTCCAGGCTCTAAAATCAATCTCTGAAAGAGGAACTCCATCAACTAAAATCTGTCCCTTTTGTGCTTGATAAAAATAACACAGTAGACTAACCGTAGTAGTTTTTCCACTACCAGAAGGACCAACCAGTGCTATCTTTTTACCTTTGGGTATGGTGAAAGAGATATCCTTTAGCACCCAATCTTCATTATTGTAAGCGAACCAGACATTTTCAAAGCGAATCTCATGCTCAAAAGTAGGAAGTCTCTTTCCAGTAAAAATCTCATCCTCAGATTGAAGCTCGTTCAGCTCTAAAATCCTTTTTAAGGACACAAAGGAACGCTGAATCTGCATAACATTTTCTGAGATAGACATCAGGGGCCAAATCATTCTATAGGTGTAATCAATAAAAACAATAAGAGTCCCCAGCGTTACAATGCCTGCCATAATCTGTGGTGCGGTTATCCTTATAATCATTACAATGAAAAAGACTTCAAATAGGAACATAAAAAAACTTTGAGCACCATATTCCAGATAGGTGGTTTTGGTCTCCAGTTTATATTTATCATCCGAAGCATTTCTCAAATCATTATAGACTTTATTCTGAAGATTCAAGGATTGAATTATAGGCACTCCCTGAACATAGTCTGTTATCTTAGCCGTAACCAGAGCGTTCTTTTCTCTTATCTGACGATAGAATTTGGATAAATACTTAATCAAGTAGTAATAAGCTATAACACCAACAATTATACCAGGTAAAATATAAGCAGCCACATGCCATTCTTTTAAAAACATAACTAAAAATATCCCAATAAAGAATAATAGATTGCCGATAATACGGATGGAAAGATCTGAGAATAAAGCTTTTACTCTCTCTGCATCTGATTCCACTCTGGCTATTAATTCTCCTACTGCTTGTTTATTGAACCATTCTACTGGAAGAGTTAAAAGATGACGAAAAACCTGCGCTTTAAATTTCGTGATTACTTTCACTCCCAGTTTTGAAAGTAAAATAGTTTGTAGATAAGTGAGAGCACCGGACACCAAAACTGCTGCTATAAACATTGCACCATAACGATACATCTGAGAAACATTTCCCGAAGGAATGCTTTTATCTACTATATTGGCTAGTATTAAAGGATAGACTAATTGCAAAGCTGAAGTGCAAAGCATAGCAAAAAGACCAAAGCCTAAAAGCCCTATATCCTTCTTAATAAAGGGATAAAGTAAATGAATATAATATTTCAGATTTTGCTTTTGATTGGGCATTCGCTCTTATTACCTGTAATTATATAATTATGGTCGGGATGAGAGGATTTGGACCTCCGACCTCTCGGTCCCGAACCGAGCGCGCTAACCGGACTGCGCTACATCCCGACCGTTTTATGCATACTTTAACTTACAGACTAAATGTCAAGAGTTAATTGCTAAAATTATCATTATTATTAGGTTTTAGCAATCTTGAAATGTTTTCCTTACTCACATAAAAAAGGAGAGAAGATATATTCACCTTCTCTCCTTAAAA
>NZ_SMOG01000036.1 GCF_004353895.1 Candidatus Syntrophosphaera thermopropionivorans
TCTTTCTCTCCTAAATTGAAAGCTGGAGATTTACTCTCCAGCTTTCTTAATTTACGAATATGCCATAAGCAATGTTTCTTTTAATATAAATATTAATTATGGAATAAATTATGCTTAATATAATTAGTGATTTTTTTGTATCAGCAATCACTTTAAATATGATATAATTATAAATAAAGGATTTAGTTATGAAAGCTAAGAAGTTGTTTTTATCGCTGATAGTTTTTAGTTTCATTTGCAGTTCTTTCTTATTCGCCAGTGAATCCAGAACTATCACTCTTTCCAATAATCCATCTACTACAAGACTTTTAAGTAATAACCAATATGGTTTTGAAGTAAAATTTGAAGTCGGAAAGTTAGATATCAAAGAAGTATCTACAAAAGCTGGACTCTTTGATGAACTCTCTATAGAAGGTTATAATTTTACTCCCCGAATAGGAGAACCTCAATTGCCAATGGAGAGTAAATTTTTTGCTGTTCCTATAGGAGCAAGTGTTAATTTTGAGATTGTAGACCAAAAATTAGAAATCTTAGATAAGACTCAGTCTCAGCTTCTACATCCTGTGATTCCTACTCAACGTCCTATCTCTAAATCAGAAGATCCTTCTTTAGTTCCCTTTGAAATAAATGAAGTTCTTTATCATCAGGATACTTTAATAAAAAATGAGCTATTCAGCTTAGAAGAGATAGGATATATGCGAGGAGTTCGTCTGTTCCAGATGTTCTTTGAACCAATAAGTTATAATCCTGAAAAAGGAGAACTCCAGGTTACTAAAGAACTAACAGTCAGGATTACCTTCAATAATCCTGATTTTATTGCCACAGAAGAATTACTGGCTCGGACTGCTTCCTATGAATTTGATGAACTCTATGCCAAGACTCTTTTAAATTGGGAAAAAGACAATCGTTCCAGTATTGTGCGTTATCCCACTAAGATGTTGATTCTTTGTCCCGTTGGCTATACTTCCTACATCCAGAGTTTTATAGATTGGAAAATTCAACAAGGTTATGCGGTTACCGTTGCCACCGTAGGTTCAGGAGGAACTATAGCCAGTAATACTACCAGTGCTATTATATCTTATATGCAAGGTGTTTGGTCTTCTGCCACCGCCCAGAATCCTGCTCCTACTTATCTTTTGATTATTGGTGATGAATCCGGCACTATTAGTATTGTTACTAACTCAGGTTCTACTGACTCTCATCCAACTGACCTGAATTATGTTCGTTTACAAGGTTCGGATTATGTTCCAGAAATGTATTATGGAAGATTTTCCGTCTCTTCTACCACAGAACTTACCAATATAGTAAATAAAACTATCACCTTTGAAAAGACTCAGATGACAGATTTATCCTATCTTAGCAAAGTAGTTATGATTGCTGGAGCAGATGCCACTTATGGTCCTACTCATGGTAATGGAGCTATCAATTATGGAACACAATATTATTTTAATTCCAATAATTGTATAACTTCCAATACCTATCTCTATCCTGCCTCTCAATCAAGTGATGCACAAGTTCTTGCCAATGCTAATGAAGGAAGAGGTTATCTAAATTATACTGCGCATGGAAGTGAAACCAGTTGGGGAGATCCTACTTTCACTGTTAATGATGTAAATGCAATGACTAATACGGGAAAATTTAGTGTCTTTGTGGGAAATTGTTGCCTGACCAATAAATTTAATTATACTGGTGGACCTTGTTTTGGTGAAGCTATAATCCGAAAAGCAAACGCTGGTGGTGTAATCTATATTGGTGGCACAAACAACACTTATTGGAATGAAGACTACTGGTGGGCTGTTGGAGCAAAAGGAACAGCTAATGGTTCAGCTCCTGCCTATAATGCTAATACTCTGGGAGCTTATGATGCTATGTTTCACACTCATAATGAAGCTTTCACTAATTGGGCGCAAACCACAGGCGAAGTTATTTGGATGGGAAATATGGCTGTCTCTCAAGCTGCTAGTAATTTAACTAACTACTACTGGGAAATCTATTCCATTATGGGTGACCCATCACTTATGCCCTATTTTGGAGTACCAGCAACAAATTCTGCTACCTTTAATAATCAGATTTTAATTGGAACTTCAACATATACTATTTCAGGTGCCGCTCCCTATTCCCGAATCGGTTTAACAATGAATGGTATAATCTATGGAACTGGCATAACAGATGCGTCAGGAAACTTAACCTTAAATATAACTCCATTTACTAATCCAGGAACAGCCACGCTGGTTATAACTGCTCAAAATAGAAGGACCGTTATTAATAACATTGATATAATAGAACCCTCAGGTCCCTGGATGACTGTTTCTTCTGTAGTTTATGATGATGACAATAATGATATCCCAGAATACAATGAATCAGGATTCTTTGATGTAACTTTTTCTAATGTAGGTCCAGTTAATGCTACCAATTTGAGCTGTGTTTTATTTTGCTCCACTGCTGGTATAACAATCACTCACGATACAATCACTATTCCTTCTTTAGCTGCTAATGCTTCTACTACTATAGATAATGCTTTTGCTTTAAGTATTGCCGATAACATTGCCAATGGTACTGTAGCTAATTTCACCATTACTATGACTATGAGTGGTTACACTCCCTGGACCTATGAATTTTCCAAAACCATTTCTGCTCCTGCACTGGAGTTTGGAAATATCACTATATATGATCCTACAGGTAACAATAATGGTATATTAGACCCAGGAGAAACAGTTACTATATCTATCTATTTAAATAATATTGGAGGTTCTGTTTCTCCTTCCGGAACAGCAACTATGTCCTGTTCTGATTCTGGCATAACTATAAATAACGGTAATGCAGCTTTTTCATCTATACCAGCTTCAGGTAATACCACTCTTTCTTTCAATCTAACTGCCAGTTCCAGTCTGACAATAGGGACTCTGATTACTTTGAATCTTAATGCCAGTGCTGGAGCTTATACAGCTAATAAACTTGAACCTATAACCTTAGGACTTATCTTAGAAGACTTTGAGACTGGAAACTTTAATGCTTTTGGCTGGACTATGGGAACCTATCCCTGGACTATTGATGCCAGCACTTATCACAGTGGTAACTATTCAGCTCGCAGTGGAGTTATAACGGACAATCAATCCAGCACTATGGAAATAATCAGGATATTTGATGCTGCAGGAACACTTTCTTTCTGGTATAAAGTTTCCTCAGAAGCCAACTATGATTTTCTTAAATTTTCAGTTGATGGAACCGTTCAGGGTAGTTGGTCAGGAACGGCAGATTGGACTCAAGCCAGTTTTACTATTACTGCTGGGCAGCACACCTTACAATGGGCATATACTAAAGATGTATCGGTAAGTAGTGGTTCTGATTGTGCCTGGATAGATGATATCATTTTCCCTGCTTCAATAACCTATACTCCTCCCTCTATTACCTATTCTCCTTCAAGTTTTACTCAGCAACTAAATCCCAATCAGACCGCTACGCAAAATTTAACAATAGGTAAAACAGGGACAGGAACCCTGAACTTTACTGTTTCACGACCTATAGGTTCCACTACCGTTCTGGATGAAAGTTTTGAAAATGGAGGCTCTATCCCTTCTGGCTGGACGCAGGAATATGTTAGTGGTTCTGTAGCCTGGACTTTTACTACAGGGGGATACAATGGACATCCAGCATCCGCTTATGATGGTACCTATAATGCCAGATTTTATTATGGCAGTACCTCCTCTCGTACTACAAAATTAATTACACCATCTCTTAATCTTAGCGGAGCAGATAGTGCCACTTTAACCTTCTGGCACACCCAGGAAGCCTGGTATGGAGATCAAGACCAGCTTAATGTTTACTATCGGACCTCTGCCACAGGAAACTGGAATCTTATTATTAGTTATACAAATAGTATCGCCAATTGGACGCAGGAGACTATTTCTCTTCCCAATCTTTCTTCCACCTATTATATTGCTTTTGAAGGAATTTCGCATTATGGCTATGGTGTCCACTTAGATAAGGTAGTAGTGACCAAAACCACAACTGCCCCTATTCCCACTTGGTTAACAGTTTCAGGTGGAAGTTCTTATAGTGGAAGTATCGCTTATAATGAACCAGCTCAAATTATTCCTATAGGCTTTAATTCTACAGAACTCAGTCTGGGTACTTATAACACAAACCTGACCATCAGCAGTAATGACACGGTTAATTCTTCTATCACTATTCCTGTTACTCTAAATGTAACTTCTATCTCTAATCCAGTAATAGTAGTCAATCCCTTAGCTATTAATTTTGGTACTGTGGCAGTTAATAGTAGTGTTCAGGAACAGTTCTCTATTCAAAATACTGGAACCGCTTTTCTTTCTGGTGAAATTACTACTCCAGCAGGTTATAGTGTCATAGAAGCCACCTCAAAAGAAAAAGGTAATGTCTTAGCCTCCAGAGAGAATAATTATACACGCAATACCTTGAGCTATTCCATTAATCCAGGTTCCAGTAAAATCTATTATTTAATCTTTACACCTACATCGGCAACTACTTATTCCGGCAATGTAGTAATCACCAGCAACGATCCTAATAATTTTACAGTAAATATTGTAGTCACAGGTTCTGGATTTGTCCCAAATACACCTCCGACTATCAATCTTCCAGAAAGTTTCAGCTTTATGAAGAATGGAACCTTACAAGTAGACTTTTCTTCCTATATATATGATGCAGATAACGACCCCCTTCAGCTTAATTATAGTGGCAATACCTATATTCAGATTCAGATGGAGAATTATCTGGTAACTTTTTCTGCACCAGTAAACTGGACAGGTTCTGAAACGATTACTTTCTCTGTTTCAGATAGTTCAGCAATTTCTTATGAACAGGTGGAAGTCATTGTTTATCCTTCTCCTATGCCCAATTGGAATGTGGTGGTTTATCCAAATAATTCAGCCACGGTTTATGGAATTGTCACCCTTGAAGAAGTGCCCTGTGAACTTAATGATTGGGTCGGTGCTTTTGTTGAAAATGAATGTAGAGGAATGGCTGAGGTGATTACTGCTAATGGAAATGCTTATGTGACCTTACTAGTGAATCTTGCATCCGATGGAGAAAATGTCAGTTTCAAAATCTTTGATTGTAGCACTGAGACTATTTATCCTGTACTGGAAACTTATAATCTTCATTTTGGAGAAGAACTTGGTCCTATTCCTCTTAACGGTGTCTACTTTATAGAACTTGCTCCCCCTGTAGTTTTCTTATCCCATTCTGCTGGTAGCTCTGTTCTGACTTGGAATGCCATTCCATATGCAACCCACTATAAAATCTATCGCTCCACTTTAAGCCCTTATGAAGGTTTTGAACTAATAGCTATAGTGTCTGGTTTGCAATATATAGATTCCGAAATGCAAAGTAAAGCCTTCTATTATATAAAAGCAGTAAATAACCAGATTTCTAAAAAATGAAGGATACAATGAAACATATACTACCCCTAATCTTATTAATATTGATTTCTTTGCCTGTGTTGGCAAAAGATTGGACTGAATATTATTTTCAGTTTGAAATTCAGGATAAATCTGAACTGGAGTTCTTGACTGATATTATATCTATAGCCAAAGTTCAGGGCAATGTCGTCTGGGCATTTGCAAATGATGAAGAATGGCAAGCTTTTCAGCAGCTTAATTATCATCCTCAATTACTGCAAAAACCTGGTTATGGAATTGAGCAACCTATGCGTGATGTAGGAGACTCCTTTAGAGATTGGTATACCTATCCCACTTATGATGCTTATGTTGCACAAATGTATGCCTTTGCTTCAAATTATCCAAATCTCTGTCAGATTTATGACATTGGAACTACCATCAATGGACGCAAAATCCTTTTTGCTAAGATATCAGATAATGTTAGTTTACACGAAGCTGAACCCGAAGTGCAATATTCTGCAACTATTCATGGAGATGAAACCTGCGGTTATATGACAATGTTGCATTTGATAGATTATCTATTAAGTAATTATTCTACCAATCCTCGCATTCAAAATCTGATTAATAATCTGGAAATATGGATTAATCCTCTTGCCAATCCAGATGGCACCTATTATGGAGGAAATAATTCTGTTTCAGGTGCTCGGCGTTATAATGCAAATGGATATGACCTGAATCGTAGTTTTCCAGATCATTGGGGAACTCCAAGTGCTCCTACTCAACCGGAAACAACTATCTTTACTAACTTTGCTAACACTCATCACTTTGTGTTATCTGCCAATTTTCATGGTGGCGCAGAGGTAGTAAATTATCCTTGGGATGGAACTTATACACCACATATTGATGAAAATTGGTTTATAGACCTCAGTGCTGATTATGTAAATACTGCTCGTCAGGTCAATAGTGGTTATATGACCAGTCTTTATTCTACTGGTTACACTAATGGAGCTGATTGGTATATAATTCATGGAGGACGGCAGGATTATTTTACCTACTTTCATCATTGTAGGGAAGTTACCATTGAGCTTACCAATACTTATATAACTCCTGCTGCACAATTAGAAAACTACTGGAATTATAATTATAACTCGCTTTTGGGATATCTGGAAAATGCTCTTTATGGTCTACAAGGAACCGTTAAGGATGTATATGGCAATCCTCTTACTGCAACTATTACAGTTCTCGGTTTAGACACGGTTTATTCTACTGCCATTACTGATCCTGCTTGTGGAGATTATATCAGAATGCTGCTTCCTGGAACTTATAATGTCCAGATTAGTGTGAATGGCTATGAGCCTCAAACTTTCAACAATATAGTTATAACTGAAGGACAGAAAACCACACTCAATGCTGTTTTTGGAGTGATTCCTCCATCTCAAACTATACAATTAAATGCTGGCTGGAATCTAATCAGCTTTAATATTCAACCCAATAATCTGAATATAGAATCTATTCTAAGTCCTGTTATGGGAAATGTTATTCAAATTAAAAATATTAAAGAAAGCTTCCATCCAGGAATGGATTCACATTATAATACCATTACTACTTTAGATATAACCTGCGGTTACTGGATAAAAATGCATTCTTCAACCAGTTTGTACTTAGAGGGGACACCTATTGATCCTTCTACTCATTCTATTAATCTGAAGACAGGATGGAATCTTGTTCCTTATTATCCGGAAAATATACTCTCGGTTATTAGTGCCTTGCAGTCTATTACCCCCTATTTACAAGAAGTAAAATATTTCAATCAAGTATATATCCCCGAAAGCAGTAACAATAGTTTAACTCAGATGGAACCTGGTAAAGGATACTGGATTAGAGTTTTGCAGGATTGTAACTTAATTTATCCAGCTGCAAAGAATTAAGAATCCTTAAATTAAGATAGAAAATGTCCTTTAAAATCTAAGTTTCACTGAATTTCTGAGGGTATGCTATTGCTCTTTTAAAGCTAAAGCCGTTCTGAATCCAAGGATTAATCTCATAGCCTTTTAAGAACTGATAAGTTTTCTTATAATCTTTAGTTCGATGTTGTTCGCAAGCTTCAGAAAAATATAGTAGCTAAGGACATCTACTCTTCCTCTATTTTATAATAAGTTACTTAGGGAAAAGATAAAGATATCATCTCTTCTTTCAATAACCTTATTCTAACGAGGAACAGACCTATTTTTATCAGAAAAAAGAATATAAAATAAAAGGGTAATTAACTTCATATTTATCAATAGGTTCCTAAGACCATCTTAGCTCTCCCTTAGCTCTTGCTTAGCTAAATTGCTAAGCGACAGCTAAATATAAGCCAAGAAAGACAATCCACTAAAAAATTTAGGTTTATCTGATGAACTCTCCTCTTGCTGGTCTTATAAAAGCTAAACTTGAATTGACTTCTTAATCTCATAAA
>NZ_SMOG01000037.1 GCF_004353895.1 Candidatus Syntrophosphaera thermopropionivorans
AGGAGTTCATCAAAAGAGAGTTCGCGTTGCTCTTCCCTAAACAAGTCATAAATTTTTTGTTCATCAGGTGAGATTTCAGGTAGAAATTCCAGTTGTTCCCTTTCTTCCACTTCTATTCCGAGAGCGTAGAGAATATCTTCTGGACAGGTTATGCATTGTGCTCCGTTTTTTATGAGATAGTTAGGACCTTGAGCATTAGGATGATAGATTTCACCTGGAAGTGCTATCAGGTCATGATTTTGTTCCAGAGCATGTTTAGCTGTAATCATAGCGCCGCTGGTCATAGAGCCTTCTACCACAAAAGTTACAGGAGCCAGAGCAGATATTATACGATTTCTGGCGGGAAAGTTCCAGGATTCCAGTTTAGTGCCGGGCTCATATTCTGAAACTAAAGCTCCGTTATTGATTATTTCTTTAGCAAGTTCACGATTAGCCGGAGGATAGATATTTTCTACTCCACTGGCAAGTACAGCGATAGTCATAGCACCATTTTGGAGTGCAGTAATATGTGAGACGGTATCAATTCCATAAGCCAGACCGCTAACGATTGTAACTTCTCTTTGACAAACGGGAGCAAGGAGTTTGGAACAGGCATTTTTGCCATAAGCAGTAGGTTTTCGTGTTCCTACTACTGCTAAAGATATATTATTTAAGGCTTTAAGTAGGTCTCCACGATAATACAAAATGAGAGGAGGTAAAATGATATTTGCTAAAGCTAAAGGATAATCTTCATCACCATAGAAGATAGCATTAATCTCATAGTGTTCGCAGAGTTTAGCAATCTGTTCTTCACGCGGATGATGTACAGCTGAAAGGAGTTGTTCTTTTATCTGAGGGGAAATAGTATCATCTTCATAGATAGGATGTTGAGGATTTCCCACGTATTCTTCTGGATGGGGATATTTTTTAACCAGTTCCAGAGCAGTTTTAGGTTTAGTACCGAAAGCGGATTTGAGACAGAGCCAAGCCTTAAATTTATCGGTCATTTTTTATCCAGCATATTATAGAGAGTCCATTTAAGTTCTTCAATTCCCAGATTACCAACAGCAGAGATGGGAAGGACATCCAAACCATATTCTTTTTGGAACAAAGATTGAAGTTCAGCAGAGCGAGCATTTCTTTCTTCTTCAGGAATTGTGTCCAGCTTACTTAAAACTATTAAACTTGGTTTTTTATCTAGAAAGGGGTCATAGAGATAAAGTTCCGAGTGGAGAGTTCGGAAAGCTTCTAAGGGATCAGGAGTGTTGATATCAATGAGAAAGAGGAGGACACTGGTTCTTTGAATATGCTGTAGAAATTGATGTCCTAAGCCTTTACCTTGATGAGCTCCTTCAATAATACCTGGAATATCAGCCATAACAAAGGATTGATATTCGGTAACCGGGACAACGCCAAGCATAGGTTCCAGAGTGGTAAATTCATAATCTGCGATTTTAGGTTTAGCAGAAGAAAGGACACTCAAGAGAGTAGATTTGCCGGCATTGGGGAAACCGACCAGACCAACATCAGCCATAAGCTTTAGTACTAATTCCAGGACAATTTCTTTTGTTGTTCTACCAGGAGTGGCAATGCGAGGTGCTTGATTGGTGGAGGTGGCAAAATTGCTGTTTCCTTTTCCACCTCTTCCACCATGAGCTAAGATGATTTCTTCGTTATGAGTAGTTATATCAGCGATTTTTATTCTTTCGCCAGTTTCTGTTATTTGATAGATTTCTGTTCCTAAGGGCAGATGGAGGTAAATATCATCTCCACTTAATCCTCTTTTACGAGCATTGGAACCGGGTTTTCCGTCTTCAGCATAGAATTTTCTATGATATTTATAAGCGAGGAGTGTATTAACATTTTCATCACCGATAGCTATAACGGAACCGCCATGACCTCCATTACCTCCATCAGGACCTCCTCTTGAAATATATTTTTCTTTCCGGAAACTAATAATACCATCACCACCATTTCCGGCTTTAATAGTAATTTTTGCGTAGTCTATAAACATTACTTAGCGAAGGTTAACTCCTTTATTGTAAAATAAATTTATGTAGCAGATTTCTCTGATTCTGTTGTATTCGGATAATATATATGCCACTATTCAGTTTTAAATTTTTCATGCTTCCATCAAAAGAAAACATCAATTTATCGTCAAGAGGATTTCCTTCATAAAGAGTTCCCAGAAGCTGTCCTTTCAGATTAAAAAGCTCCACCTTAACTGGTTTCTTATCCAAACCTTTGATAGTTATATTGCAAGGACCAGAAAGAGGATTATAGGGATTGGGCATATGGCATTTCAAAGCTGGAACAGGAAGAATGTCATCGTTCACGCTGGTAGTATCATATACCACTTCAACTATATCACTTAAATTATCACTACAGCGAAGGGTTATGTATTGAGAGGGATTTGTTATGAGCAGAGAATAGTGAACGGTCTGACTGTAATATGGATTAAGCGTGATGGGATTCAAAATTTGACCACCAGCTAATTCTACTTCCATAATAAGCGGGAAATCTTCCTCATTATCAGTGTAATCAAACTCAAATAAGTGAGTGTTAGAGTTGTAAGTTAGATTAGTTAGTTGGGGCAGGGTATTCTGGTCTACTTGATAATGAAAGTTCTGGAATAATAAAAATCCAGGGTAGGTGAAATCTGCTTGCGAGAAATATGGTTGTTGTTGCAATAAACCAAAGTTAACGCTTATATTGGTGAATATGAGAGCATTTGTGAGGTTAGGCCAAGTTCCAAAATCGGGGTCATTAATTAAATCTGACATATTACAAGCCATTATAAGTTTACCATTAGAAACGGTGCTCTGGATATCTCCAATCCGAACGAAGGAAGTAGGTCCAACACCTTCCAGGTCAATTCCCATTTTATATAGACCGGGAGAGATGACAGAAGGGATATTGAAGGTGTAAATCATAGCATAGCATAGCGTATCAATTATAGTCTCGGGATTGAAGATGAAGGTGGCAAAAAGATTGTAGGAAGTGATATTATGCATCAGTGGAAAAGCATTAGCGGCATTTGCCATTGCAGAATAAAGTTTGGTTTCAGAGACACCACACCAACTATCAGTGAGATCTAAAGCTGGAATGTCAGGTATGTCAGAGTCTCCGGTAGGGTCTGTTGATAATTCACCTAACTGAGATAAAGAAGGCGGAAAGACATCTGAAGTCAAATAAGGAATGTGCATAAAAACAATCTGTTCACCTTCTATATTTACTGGGGTGCGTAAGCGATAGCGAAGAGATTGACCAAATTCATAAGGAACGACAGCTTCCATTTGATTTCCCTGAAGGGAAGAAGCAGAGGTATACTGCCAATCCGAGCCATTAAGACTATAAAAGCATTGAGTTGCTGCTGAATTTCCTGTCTCATCTAACCATCTTAAACGAAGATAGCCATCGGGACAAAGTGAACTATGAGAAAAGTTAAGATAGGTGCTAATATCCTGAGCGGATAGCAACACCGTGAGTGCGAGCAAAACAAACAATAGGCATTTTGTTTTCATTTTTAATCTCCTTTTACCTGAGTGTTTGTTTTTTTATATTATATTAAATCATATGCATAAAACAAGTAGTAATTTTGCAGGGGATTTATCTTACCGTAAATAAGTGCGAGACTTGCGCCAAAACATTTATAGAGCAGCAAGAGAGGAAAGCTTCCAATTCTAAAACTGCCATATTCTTGCAACATAATATCCCCTTTTTTCTAATAAAGTTAGATAATCCTCATAATTTATCTAATTAATAATTAAATAATAGTCGTCAAGAATTTTTTTATAATTTTTTGATATGGATTTCATCATACAAAAAAGAGGAAGAACAGGAGAGATTAATAATAAGATGGTGGAGCTAAGGGGAATTGAACCCCTGACCTGAACATTGCGAACGTTCCGCTCTCCCAGCTGAGCTATAGCCCCACTTTATATTTTATCTATCTTATTTATGTATAGATGCTTACTTTAAATCCTCAAGAAGCTCTTTTGTCAAGGATAGTTTTATGTGCACTTCCTCAAAGTGTTTATGTTCATTTGCTACCACTTCCGGTTTTGCGTTTGCAAGAAAATGGGGATTATCCAGTTTCTTTTTAACACTTTGAAGTTCTTTTTCCAGCTTTTCTACTTGTTTACTCAAGCGGGCTTTTTCTGCCTCCAAGTCAATTATTCCCTTTAAAGGAAGAAAGATTTCCAGATTACGAACTACGGCAGCAATAGAGGGTTTGGGCTTGGGTAATTGCAATCCAACTTCTATATTTTCTACTTTTGCTAACCTTCTGAAATAGGTGGCATAGCGTTCAATCAGGTCTTTTTGTCTTTCTTCTGCCACTCTAATTACCAGAGAAATAGTGGTTCCAGGATTGAGATTGAGTTCTTTTCGGAGATTACGAACAGCGGTGATAGCTTCTTGCATAAAGGACATATCATCAGCAATCTCTGGGTCAATCATCTTTTCTTCACAGGAAGGGAAAGCTGCTATAATGAGGGATTCTTCGGGTTGATTAAACACTTTTTTAATGTTTTGCCAGATTTCCTCAGTGATAAAAGGCATAATAGGATGGAGTAGACGCATTGAAGTTTGCATTACATCAAGCAGAATATATAAAGTGGTGCTGCGAGAAAGGGCATCATTGGAGTTCAGTCGGTCCTTTGAAAGTTCTATATACCAGGAGCAGAATTCATCCCAGAGGAATTGGAAAATTGATTGTGCTGCATCATTAAATCTCAGATTTTGATAATGTTCAGCTGTATTTCTTACCGTTTCATTTAAGCGAGAATAAATCCAGCGGTCAGCAAGTTCCATCTGGAGTTCCTCTTTTGGGGGTAATTGTTCTCCTTCTGATACATTCATCATTATAAAGCGATAGGCGTTCCAGATTTTATTGGCAAAATTGCGTCCAGTTTCCAGAATGGACTCACTGAAAATTACATCAGCACCTTTAGGAGTGCCAAAAACCATAGAAAAACGTAGAGCATCTGCTCCAACTCTATCAATTATATCAATGGGATCGGGAGAATTTCCCAGAGATTTACTCATCTTTCTGCCATATTCATCTCTAACCGTGCCGTGAAGAAGAACTGTTTGAAATGGGATGATATGGACAAAATGCAGAGTGCTCATAATCATTCTGGCAACCCAAAGATAAATAATTTCAGGAGCAGTAATGAGCACCTGGGTAGGAAGATAGCGCTTCAGGTCTTTTGTTTCTTCGGGCCAGCCAAAAGTGGAAAAGGGCCATAGCCAACTGGAAAACCAGGTATCCAGAACATCTTCATCTTGATGAAAAGAATTATTTTTGCAGTCAGGACAGATAGAGGGCATTTCTTTGGCTACTATCATCTTACCACAGGAATTGCAATAGTAGACAGGAATTCTGTGTCCCCACCAGATTTGCCTGGAGATACACCAATCGCGAATATTATTCATCCAGTGCATATAGACTTTAGTCCAGCGTTCGGGTTGAAAACGGATTTCTTCTTTCTCTACTACCTCAATAGCAGGTCCAGCAAGTGGCTTCATTTTAACAAACCATTGGTCAGAAAGATAGGGTTCAACTACGGTATCGCAACGATAGCAATGTCCTACAGAATGTGTGTAGGATTCTATTTTTTCCAGTAAACCCTGTTGAGTTAATAATTCAACTACTTTTTTGCGACAGGCAAAACGGTCTAAACCAACAAATTCTTTTCCTGCAGCAGAATTCATAATTGCTTGTTCATCCATTATCAGGATTTGAGGCAAACTGTGGCGTTGACCTATTTCAAAATCGTTAGGGTCATGAGCAGGAGTAACTTTCACACAGCCAGTTCCAAATTCCATATCCACATAATCGTCTTCAATTATGGGAATTAGTCTGCCAGTTAGAGGAAGTTCAACCTCTTTACCAACCAAGTGTTTATAGCGTTCATCACGAGGATTAATGGCTACTGCAGTGTCTCCTAACATAGTTTCAGGACGAGTGGTGGCAACAACAAGATAGCCACTACCATCTGTTAAAGGATAACGAATATACCATAGATTGCCATCTTCTTCACTGTATTCAACCTCATCATTAGCCAGAGCAGTTACGCAACGCGGGCACCAATTGATAATATATTTTCCTTTATAGATTAAACCTTCCTCATAAAGGCGGACAAAAACCTCTTTTACTGCTCTGGAAAGCATCTCATCCATAGTAAAACGAAGACGAGACCAATCACAAGAAGCACCCAACATTTTGAGTTGGTCTATGATATGACTCCCTTTTTCTTCCTTCCATTTCCAGATGAGTTCCAGCATCTTTTCTCTTCCAATTTCCTGTCTTGTTTTTCCTTCTTTGGCAAGTTCTTTTTCTACCATATTTTGAGTAGCTATACCAGCGTGGTCAACTCCAGGTAACCAGAGAGTAGGTTCTCCCAGCATCCTATGAAAACGCACAACAATATCTTGCAATGTATTATTCAGAACATGACCCATATGGAGGATGCCAGTAACATTTGGGGGTGGTATTAGAACGGTGAAAGGAGGTTTTGATGGGTCTCCTGCGGGTTTAAAATACTCATTTTTTTCCCAGAATTCATACCATTTCTTTTCTATTTGTTGGGGTTCATAAGTCTTGCTGATTTCCATTCATATCCTCTATTATTTAACAAATCCTTTTTATTTTATAACCGAAAATTGATAAATCCGCCCTATGTCAAGCAAATAAACTATGTTCCGCCCTTCTTTAGCGTTTATCTCGTCCTTATAAGGAGATTATGGTGAGCTTATGTCCGATTTCGGACATAAGCTGGACATGAGTTGGACATAAGCTGGACATAAGCTCCAAGAAAAGAATTAAAAAAAGCTCTCACAGATAGCACAGATAAGAGGTTTTGTATTAGGATTAAAGCACGCAGATTACGCAGATTTGGTTTTTATTCAGATAAAAATTAAAAAAAGCTCCCACAGATAACACAGATAGCACAGATAAGAGGTTTGGTATAAGAATGAAAGCACGCAGATTACGCAGATTTGGTTTTTATACAGATAAGAAGTAAAAAATCTCTCACAGATTACACAGATTACACAGATAAGAGGTTCTGTATAAGAATAAAAAGCATGCTGATTACTCAGATATGTATTTTTTTAACTTTCATTCAAATAAGAATTAAAAAACCTCCCACAAATAACAAAGATAAGAGTTTTGCACTA
>NZ_SMOG01000038.1 GCF_004353895.1 Candidatus Syntrophosphaera thermopropionivorans
CTTTAATTTAATCGTTATACAAAATATATATTCTTAATTTATCAGTTCTGTCAAGCAAAAATCTCTCTCCTATCTGAAGGCTATAATGCATTTAAAAAACTCTATCTTTTTTCAGTAAATTATGAATAATTTTACTTATAACTTCGTTCACATTTTATTGGATTAAACTGTGCCTTAATTTTATTTAACTCTTTGAAGACCTGTCATTGGTTAATAATTTGGGTGCTGATTGCAATTACATAGTAGAAAGCTTGATTATGAATCTCTGAATCTACATATTGTAATTCAGTGATGGAAGCAATTAATTCAAAACCTTCATAAGGACTTAAAGTAGAGCGATATATCTGGTATTGAGTTGCGTGTGGAATCTCATTCCAGCTAAGAACTAAACCGGCAGCAGAATTAGATATAGTTACTATTGGAGGAATATTGGGGATATAACCTGAACCAGTAACCGCAATATTTAA
Source organism: Candidatus Syntrophosphaera thermopropionivorans (assembly GCF_004353895.1). GTDB lineage: Bacteria > Cloacimonadota > Cloacimonadia > Cloacimonadales > Cloacimonadaceae > Syntrophosphaera > Syntrophosphaera thermopropionivorans. Next base: position 468 of record NZ_SMOG01000038.1, read on the forward strand.
AGTAGGATTATTAGGATCGTTACTGGTGATAACTACATTGCCTGAATAAGTAGTTGCCGATACAGGAGAAAAAATGAGATTATAGATTTTGCTGGAACCTGGATTGATTGAATAGCTCAAGGTATTGCGTGGATAATCATTATATCCGGACAATAAGGTTCCCTTACTATCTTTTAAGGTTGCATCAGAAACTGTGTAGCCTTCAGGGGTGCTGATATTTCCTGAAAGGATAGCTGTTCCAGTATTCTGTATTGAGAACTGTTCCTGAACATTACTATTAATTGCCACAGTCCCAAAATTAATAGCTAAGGGATTAATCACTATTATGGGGAGGGAGGTTTGAGAAACTATAAGGTTAATAGGAATAGTGATAGAGGGATGGAGTGCATCGTTACTATAGATAGTAAGGTTTGTAGTATAAGTACTGGGACTGAGACCTACAGAATTGAATCCTATAGGAATATCTTGAGCTGGTTCATTATAGGCTATACTTCCAGAATAAGAACCTCCACCTGAAACCGTGATCCAGGTCGGAATCATCGTAGTTAAAGTTTTAGTCACTACTACTTTATCCACACAGACTCCATAACCGTAGTGGGAGATACCCTCAAAAGCAATATAATAAGTGGAAGAAAGATTGGGAAGATTAATTGTTTCCTGGGTCCAATTGGCAATACTATTGGTATAACTGGCAATAAGATTCCAGGGAGCAGTAGAAGAGGTCCTATAGTAAACTTTAAGCTGGTCTTGATTGCCGTTTCGCGCTTCTTGTGTATGCCAGAAGGTTAAAGTGGCACTATCTGCTCCACTAAGATTAAGAGATGGTGTAATTAATTTTGTAGTATGAGAGGTAGTACTGTTATAATAGAATCTGGCATTATAAGTGCCCTCATAGGCTGAGGCAGGGTGTCCATTGTATCCACCTGTAGTAAAAGTCCAGGTAACATAACCATTAATAATGGTCTGAGTCCAGCCAGAAGGGATAGAGCCTCCATTTTCAAAACTTTCATCCAGAATAGTAGTGGAACCTGAAGGTCGGGAAACGGTAAAGTTTAAGGTTCCAGTTCCTGTCTTTCCTATAGTCAGGTTTTGTATGGCTGTTTGATCAAGATTTAACCTCTGTATAAAAAAAGAGGGAGAATAGGTTATGGTTGGAGGTGTATATGTTATAGATGTAGGGAAGATAATATCATCTATCCACGCACAATCAGAACCACTACTTTCAGATGCATCTTTAGTATATGACCATTTAAAAGTATGCTGACCTGCCGGAATAGGAAAACTGACTTGAGTCCAATCTACCGTTCCTGACCAACTACCCTGAACTATTCCATCAACTGAAAATTTAAGAAAATCATAATTGGCTTCTGAGGAAACTTTATACCAGAAAGAAAGCGTCCCTACCGAACTCAAGATTCTTATTATTTCCATTGTACTGGATTGACTATGGGTTATACTTCCACTCCGAGCTGAATAGTTACCACTATGATAAGTGCTGGAATCTATAGTCCAGGGATAGGTTCCCATTGTCCAGCCAAAAGCATTAAAGTTTCCAGTCTCAAAGTCTTCTAATATAAGTCCTAAGGTTATAGGTTCAAGTTTATTAACCGTATAAGCTCCAGCGGTAGCATTAAAGTTCAGCGTGATTAAGGTTCCTATTGTCAGACTGGCACTGGCAGTTAGATTGAAAGAAAGAGTGGTATTACTTGAAGCTGGTATAGATGAAAAAACTGCATAACCGTTATTTATAGTTATGCCAGAATCAGAACAGGACATAGTTGCTGTTCCTGAAGGAGATACAGAACCACCAATATTATTCAAAAGCAAAGAAATAGTAACCGTTTCTCCTGGGTCTAATCTTCAGTTATTATTTCCTGTGGGATCATAGATAGTGATATCTCCAAACTGCAGTGCAGGAGCAGAAATGATTCGGAAAAATTCATAGGTCCAGGGAGGGTAACCACCTATAGTCATAGTAATGGTGAAATTAGCTTCAGTGCCATTAGCAATGTTATCGGCAATACTTAAAGCAAAAGCATTATCTATGATAGTAGAAGCATTGTCAGCTAAAAATGGAATAGTTATGGTATTATTAGTGATTGTTATACCAGCAGTGGAGCAAGACAAGACACAGCTCACATTGCTGGCGGAAGATGAGCCAACATTGGAAAAAGTTACATCAAAGAATCCTGATTCATTGTATTCTGGGATATCATTATTGTCATCATCATAAACTACAGAAGAAACAGTCATCCAGGGAATATTAGGGATAATCTGGTTAATAACTCCGATATAAGTAATGCAATTAAAAGCTGTTACTGTAATTGTATATGACAAATTTCCTAATGGTGCATTAATTAAATTAATAGAAACAGTTCCAGCAGCATTGGTATAACCTCTACCATATATGCAATTATTATAAGTCATAGAAACCAGAGCCTTTGAAATGCCGGTGGAAACAATAATTGAAGTGGAACTAGAATAGATTGTGGCAGGGTGAGTAACGGTCATAGGTGTAGGTGTTTTTGTCCTTACTAAAAGGGAAGGGTCACCAAAGATATTCCAGGTTCTAAAAATATTTACACCTTCTGTTCCATAAACATCTATCATACTACAGCAGCCATTAAAGAAAAGTCCGCCAATAGTTGTTTTAGCTTCAGCCACGAGTAAATTTGTTACTTCATCCTGCGCTTCCATCGGAGGATTCCAGCTTTGATTTATAGAGCTACCATAAAAAGCAATAGCACCTCCACCTGATTTTCTAAGCCAGGCTTCAGCAAAGCAATTAGAGCCAAAATGTCCATTTAAACAAGCAACACTCATTATAAAAGGGGTCATATACCCATTGCTTAGAGCATTAACATTATTGATATTAAATCCTGTCGTATCCCAGTTTATAGTAGAACCATGTCCGCAGTAATTTCCAAATCCACGACCAGCATTGATGGCATTAGTTACTTGTGAAGCAGTTGCACTATCGTAATATATTTCATCTACTGTATTATAACCATATGCAATCAGAAGTTGCTTAATATTATCAATATGCTGATAATCATATTCACCGTCATCACCAATTCCACTGGAGGAGCCGATGCCAAAGGCATTTTGGACCCAGGAGTCCATGCTATTTAAGTCTCTTTCGTAATGTATTACTTTATTTACCTGAGTAATAACATCAGTAGTTGATTCAGCCGAAAAACGTCCTACAAAAATATCAGGATATGCATCATTTCCCGCTACTAATGAGTAAGAGGGATCACTTTCACCAGCACCATAGGTAGGTGAGGGGATATAAGCTAAATCACCTACCAGTAATATATAAGAGATTTCTCTGTTAGCAAGATATCTATTCTGAATATAGGTCTGAAGTTGGGTGGCAGTAGTCCCAATAGTAGAAAATTCAATTAATTCTGTGGGTATGCCTTTTTGATTTTTCCAGTTTACAAAATTAGTCATCTCACTTAAAAAATTCCCGTGACAGATAACCAGCATCTTACCAAAAGTATCGTTCACTGGAGTATAGCGATGTTGTTCCCAATTGAGAAAATGATTTGCATAGATAGGAATAAAATCAACAGTTATTGAGTTCCGAGGAACAGAAATAGTATTACGATTGTCCTCTCCTTCAGCGTAAATTCTAATCTTATAATGTGTGTAAACTCTTAATGTTTTAGTAAAAGCATTATAAGCAAAAGGGTAAGTTTTGATAGTTATTCCCCGGTAATCTCTCAGGATATAGGGGTCGGAAAGCTCTCCCAAATTTGCTGGATAAAATTTATCTTTCTGATAAATAGAATCAAATACATAAGGAACTGTATTCGGATTGACATTTCTATATATAATACCTTTTGAAGGGGCTACTGCTAATTCAAAATCTTGGTATTCAACATCCAGAATTTCTATCTTCATCAATGACCTGTCATTAACGATAATGCTTCTATTAAAAACTGGTAATTGAGGGTACCCTTTATTCTCTAATATCCCTTCTCCTGGTAAATAAACATTGTGCCAGGTCATATTATCAATCTGAACGGCTAATGTTTCAAATTTGCCTATCGTATATTCTAAAATAGTTTCATTTTCGGTAGAGCTTAAAACCGAAATGCCATTTTTCCCATTTCCCAGAGTTATAGTTTCAGCCATTATAATAGTAAGTGAAAAAGCAATTATAAGAAATAGAATAGTTTCTTTCATTTTTCACCTTTTATTGAACTTATTAAGATTCTATAAGATAACTTTTGATTAGCTTCTATTCAAACTATAGCAGACTATGACCGTATATGGTTTTTATAATTTTCATGCTTATTATTATTAATTATATTGTCAAGATTTTCAACCAT
>NZ_SMOG01000039.1 GCF_004353895.1 Candidatus Syntrophosphaera thermopropionivorans
ACCTACTTCTGGAACATTATTTTCTATAAAATTAACGGCTCTTTCTAATCCCAGCTGTTACACTCCAATACCAGTCACTTTATCCAAAATCGTTCTCCGAGATGAGTTAAATCATCCTATTGAATTTGATTCAGTTTCTGGTGCTGAAATATATATTCAACCTACTTTAATTATTCCTCTAAAAACAGGATGGAACCTAATTTCATCCTGGGTAGTTCCTAAAAGTATGTCTTTTGATGATATATTTGCAGAACTTATAAATGAAGGTTATTTAGTGAAAATACAGGACGATTTAGGAAATTATTATGCTATGAATATTTATGGACAATGGCAAAATACAATTGGAAACTATCAAATGGGAAAAGGTTATTATGTCTTAGTCAATAATGATTGTGAATTAGATATAACGGGGAACCACTTAGAATTACCGGTGACTATAAATTTAAATACAGGATGGAATATTATTCCCTATTTATACCATAATTCGCAAGATGCCTGGTCATTCATTTCTCCATTAGTAAATAGTGGGGTTTTAGTCAAAGTACAGGATGAAACAGGAAAAAAAATTGTTAAAGACATTTATGGAAACTGGATTAATGAGATAAGCTTATTTGAAGAAGGTGAAGCTTATTATATCCTCATTTCTGAGCCTTGCCAATTTAACTATCCTGCTGAAAATTTAAATACAAATATAAAATAATTATAAGGAGAAATACATAAAATGAAAAAATATTTTTGGATTACCCTATGCTTATTATTATCTCTTCTCACATTAAATGCCCAAACTGAACATTTTCCTACCCCTTATAAAATTTATACTTTCAATCCATATCTGCCAATGAATATATTAGTTTATGGAGTGGAAATTAATGGAATTCCGCTGGGTGCTGGAGGAGAATTAGCTGCTTTTGATGGAGATATATGCGTAGGATCTGTTGCACTTAGTGAACCATTAGCTAATCAAAACAGCATTTCAATTAATACTTGTAGTGCAGGTGGTAATTATGGTGATTTTCCGGATTATGGTGCTCAAACTGGACATTTTATTTTAATTAAAGTTTGGGATGGACAAAATGAATATTCCTATCCAGAATTGTCTGTTGAATTTGCTCTACGACCAACTTGGCCAGATAATTGGCCCACAACCTTTTATCCTCAAGGTACCACTCATATATTAATGATAAAATATGATACACCTTTAGCAGTTAGTACTAAAACCTTGACTCCACCTCCAGGGCAATATGGGGGAAGCGTTTTTGATATAACATTTGATTATACCGGAGTAATTTTAGAGGAAGCATATATACCTAGAAACGGTGGAGGAGATATGAAAGTTTATGCATTTGATGAATTATCTACTGATGAATACTATGCACCTGGCTCTCCAGGAGGTACTGTCCCCAATCCAGATATAAGTCCATATGGATGGTTTATTGATCCTGGTAATATACGCTTTTCTCCAGACACTGAATTTCCTATGTATATATCTTTTCAAATTCCTACTCTTCCTACTGGTTATACCCTTAATGAAAGCACTTTGGGCATCTATTATCGGAAGATTCATGGTGCTGGTCCTTATACTTTAGTCCCAGGTACTTATGATGCTGCTAATGGTTTGATAACTGTATCTATAACAGATCCAAATAATATTAAAGGTGAATATATTTTGACTGGTTTTAAACAGGAAAGCCCATTACCCATAGAACTAACCTCATTTTTTGCTACCATTTCTAATCAAAACAAGGTCATTTTGAACTGGGTTAGTCAGACGGAAACAGATTTGATAGGCTATTATGTGCTGCGTGGATCGGATAAGGAATTGAGTAATGCTCGTGTAATTAGTCCTTTGATAAATGCTACTAATACTTCTCAGCCTAAAGCCTATATGTATACAGATAATGAATTGAATATGAGTGGAATCTATTATTACTGGTTACAATATAATAATATGGATGGTACAATAGGATTTAATGGACCTATAGAAGTAAAATATGAAGTAAACTCAGGTTCCAGTGGTGATATTCCCTTAGTGACCAGTTTAGATAATGTCTATCCCAATCCTTTTAATCCCATAGCTTATATTCCTTTCACTCTTGAAACAAAATCAGAGGTAAAGTTTATAATCTATAACACTCGTGGTCAAATAGTCAAAACTTTTGATTTAGGCACTCAAGAGAAGGGACATCATAGAATAACCTGGGATGGACGAGATAATGATGGCAATCTCAGTGGTAATGGAATATATTATATCGTTATGAAAGCAGGGAAAGAAAGCTTCCAGCGCAAAGCGGTTCTGATGAAATAGAGTAAATATTAAGTTAACTAAAAGAATAACCCCGGTAGCAATACCGGGGTTTTTTATAAAGGTTAATTCCCTTGTAACTTTAATGACCTAATGAGGCAAGAAAGGAGGAAAAAGGATTTTGTCCTCAAAAATGTTCTTTTACCAGGGGATAATAATCATTTAATAAGAAGGTAAATAGGTTTTGAAGTGTAAATAAACAAAGAAAAGAAAAATAAGATTGAAACAGTAATTTGTGCTTGACAGAATAATAGTGATTTCAAGTATAGAAAAAAATGGGTGCGCCCATGGCTCAATTGGATAGAGCATCTGACTACGGATCAGAGGGTTGGGGGTTCGAATCCCTCTGGGCGTGCCAAGATTTTACTTGCCGGCGGAAGCTGGCTTTTTTTATAGTATAACTTATGGATAAATCAACAAATACAAAAGGCAACTGGAAAGACCTGAAAAAAATTTATGGCATAATGTTTCGTTATTGGCCTGTCCTGGTTACAGGTCTGATAGCGATGCTTTTGTATGCTCTCTTTTCAGGTATCAGTATCACTTTTGTAATTCCTCTCTTTGATTATGTGTTCAATCCCAATAAACCTGCTGCTCTATATACTACTATGGGGCAGTTCTTTGAGGCTATAGGATCTGCCTGGAGCAGTTTTATGAGTGAAATAGGAGGGATATTTGCCATAAAAGGTTTGAGTGATTTAGCACCTTTCTGGGAAAGCTTAAAACAGATTATGCTCCAGACTAGTTCACTAAGTTTACTCTATGCGATTTGTCTGTTCGTTGTGATAACGATGGTGCTGAAGAATGTCTTTTATTACATTCAGCGGGTACTCTTTGTAGATTTAAGAGGAAACACTATTCGGGATGTGCGGAACCTTATGTTTTCACGATATATGAGGCAATCACTTGAGTTTTTTAATCAGAATAGAGTGGGTGATGCATTAGTTCGGATGGTGAATGATGTAGAAATAGTAAGCGAGCAATTTATCCGTTCCTTGCTGGAAGGGATTAGAGATGTTGTTACTATCCTGGTTTATATGCGGATAGCATTATTAATGAATTCCCAGCTATTTCTTTATAGTATCATTGTTTTACCAGCTTTCTCATTATCCATAGGGTTTTTAGGTAAGAAGATAAAGAAATATTCCAGAAGAATTCAGGCGCAACTCTCTTCAATGTTTTCCACAGTGGAAGAAGCGCTGAACAGTATGAAGATAGTGAAAGCATTTCGTAGGGAGGAAAGTGAATACAAAATCTTTAGTCAAATAAATAAACGACATCTAAAACTCTGGAAGAAAGCACAGCGATATAGTGCTTTAAATGTTCCTCTCTCTGAGATGACTACTTTATTTACTGGTGTGATTGTAATTGTGATAGGTGGCAGGATGATTCTTGCTCCTGGCTCAACTTTCTCTTTAGGAGATTTCACTGCTTTTCTTTTTGCTATGTTTTCTATGTTGCATCCGCTTAATTCTCTCACTCAAATATATACCGATGTTAAAAAGGCATTAGTTTCGCTGGGTAGAATTTCTACCGTGCTGAATACAGAATCATCTGTGCAAGAAGCTGAAGATGCAGTTGAGAAAAAGGATTTCAATTCAGAGATTGTTTTTGATAATGTAAGCTTTAGCTATAAGGGCTCCAAACCTGTCCTACATAATGTTTCTTTAACCATTCATAAGGGAGAAAAAATAGCTTTTGTAGGTGCAAGTGGCGGAGGGAAAACCACTCTAGCAAATCTTTTTAACCGGATGTATGATGTCAATGAAGGTGCTATTCTTATTGATGGCATAGATATAAGAAAGATAAAGATATCTGATTTGCGAAGGCTTTTTGGAGTAGTAACTCAAGAAAGTGTGCTCTTTACAAGGTCAGTGAGAGAAAATATTGCTTATGGTTCGCTGGATGAGGTGAGTGATGAACAAATCAGGAAGGCAGCTCAAGTAGCTCATGCGGAAGAGTTTATCCTGAATTTTCCTAATCAGTATGATGAGATTTTACAGACTAAGGGGGCAAATCTTTCCGGGGGACAAAAACAGCGTTTATGTATTGCCAGAGCTATTGTGGGAGACCCACCTATTTTAATTTTTGACGAAGCAACCAGTGCTTTGGATACTGAAAGTGAGAAGCTGGTGCAAGAAGCTATTGATGATGCAACGCAGAATAGAACCGTGATTATGATAGC
>NZ_SMOG01000004.1 GCF_004353895.1 Candidatus Syntrophosphaera thermopropionivorans
TATCTTATGTTATTTATTAATAGCCCAAGTCATTATGCTCCTTTCAATATTGCCTGTGAAGAGTATATCTTGAATAATTTTCCTGAGGATGTATTTCTTCTTTATCGTAATGATGCCTCAATCATTGTAGGTAGACATCAAAATACTTTAGCAGAAATAAATCTGGATTATGTGAAGGAACATAATATTCCAGTTGTACGACGTTTAACTGGAGGAGGAACGGTTTTTCATGATCTCGGAAATCTAAATTATTGTTTTTTGATGAATCGCACCGGAGATGAAGATCGTGGTTTTACTAAATATACTGAACCTATTCTTGCAGCCTTGAAAGATTTGGGAATTGAAGCAAAGTTGGAAGGAAGAAATGACCTGACTATTAAAGGTATGAAATTTTCCGGCAATGCCAGAGCGGTATATCCAAATAAGATTCATCAGCATGGCACTATCCTCTTTTTTTCAAAGATTACAGATCTCAGTGCTGCCTTAAAAGCCAATCCTTTAAAGTTCAAAGATAAAGCCGTACATTCTGTGGCAGCAAGGGTTACTAATATTTCAGAACATCTAACAAAACCCATAAGCCTGGAGGAATTTATCCAGCTTATTCAGAAAGAAGTGCTTAAATTCTATCCAGATGCACGAGAATATCACTTAACTGAGGATGATAAAAAAGGGATTAACACTTTAATGAAGAGTAAATATGAGACCTGGGAATGGAATTTTGGACATTCTCCAGCTTATAATCATAAACAGAGTATTAGATGTTCTGCAGGGACAATAGAATTTCATATTGATGTGCATAAAGGTAAAATTACAGGTTTACGGATTTATGGAGATTTCTTTGGAGAACGGGATCCTTCTGAATTGGAATCAGCTTTGATAGGACTTCCGCATCGCACCGAAGAGCTTCGCAAGGCTCTGGAATCGCTTCCCTTGAATGAATTTTTTGGTGAGATAACAGTAGAAGACATTCTTGCGGGTCTAATCTGAATGCACTTTGAAAAAGGGTTTAAAAAAGTCCTTGACCATAAATCTATCTTTTTTTAATAGTTTATTTATCAAATTAAGGAGCAGGAATGAATATACATTTTCGTGATGTTCAGACTGGCAGTGTGGAAGCTCGTGCTGTTCTGGAAATTGCGGATGGTGTTTTCCTAAATGAAATTACCATACTCAATATTGAAGGTGAAATAGTAGTAGAATTTCCCAAAAAGAGCTTTGTAGGCAAGAATCATCGTATGTATTATATAGATATTATCACTTTTGAAGATAACGATAAACGTCTGGTCTGGGAGCTGGAAATCAAAAATGCTTATAAAGAATGGCGGAAAAAAAATAAAAAAGTTTTAGTTTATAAACAAAATAAAATAGATGGAGGATCGAAATGATTAACGATCTGCAAGACATCCTGTCAGTAAATATTCGCGGAATGAAGCGTTCCGCCATCCGCGAATTATTAAAGTATCTAAATCAGCCTGGCTTGATCTCCTTTTCTGGAGGCTTTCCTGCCCCTCAATCTTTTCCTGTGGAAGAGCTGAAGGGTATTATTGCTGAAGTGATGGAAAATGAACCTTATTACGCTCTTCAGTATGGCACTACCGAAGGAGATAATCTTTTACGGAAACAGTTAGCTGATCGCTATAAGAAATTTGGCATTGATGTGAATATGGATAATATCATTATTACCACTGCTTCTCAACAAGCTTTAGACCTGATAGCCAAAAGCTTTATTGACCGCGGAGATACTGTTATAGTGGGTCTACCTTCCTATCTGGGTGCTCTTAGTGCTTTTAATTCCTACGGTGCCGATATGATTGGAATTCCTATGGATGATGAAGGTGAAATTCCAGAAGTTATGGAAGATGAAATTAAAAAAGCCATAGCTCGAGGCAAAAAACCTAAATTCATCTATGTCATTCCTGATTTCCAGAATCCTGCCGGGATGACTATGAGTGAAAAGCGTCGTAAAGAAATCATTGATATTGCTCATCGCTACGATATTCTTATCGTTGAGGATAGCCCTTATCGTGAATTACGATACGAAGGTGAAAATCAACGCACTCTTTATGAGCTGGATGGAACTCAACAGGTAGTCCTTTTAGGCACTTTCTCCAAAATTTTCTGTCCTGGCTTCCGTATCGGATGGGTTATGGGACATCCTGAGGTCCTGGATAAAGTGGTGATTGGTAAACAAGCTACTGACCTTTGCACTCCTCCTTTCACTCAGCGCATTGCAGCTCGTTATATGGAAAGAGGTTATTTAGATCCTAAGATTGCTGAAATCTGCAATATGTACAAATCCAAACAGAAGGTTATGCTGGAATCATTAGAAGAGTTTATGCCGGAAGAATTTACTTGGACAAAACCTCAGGGTGGACTTTTCTTAATGGCTACTGGTCCTGAATGGATTGATACTGATGCTCTGCTTCTTGATTGTATCAAAGAACAAAATGTAGCTTATGTGGCAGGGACATCTTTCTTCTGTAACGGTAAGGGACAGAATACAATGCGTCTGAACTTCTCCTATGAATCGGAAGAGAATAACCGTGAAGGTTGTCGTCGTTTAGGCACCTTCTTCAAAAAGGTTATTGCGGAAAAATCTTGAAAATGCAAAATAAACAAGCTAAATCACAAATTGGGAGGTATAATGCCTAAAAAAGTCGAAAAAGACCGTATAGGCATGATTATCCGAGAGGAAGATGCTCCAGAAAAGATGGAAGTTGAACTCCCAGAAATTAAAGAATCTGGTGATAAATCCTCCCCTGTAATTATTTATTACAACTGGTGTAAGAAGTGTGGAATCTGTGTTGCTTTTTGTCCTACAGGCTGTTTAGGAAGAAAAGCCGATGGTTCACCCTATGTTTTAGCACCAGAAAAATGCACTCATTGTGAGACATGTGACCTTCTTTGCCCTGATTTTGCTATCACTGGTGCTAAAGAACATTAAGGAGTCCAAATGTCTAATTCTGAAACAATAAATCCAAATACAACTATGAATAATGAGAGTAAAACTAGTTCTACCACTAAAGTGGAAGAATTGCAGAACCTCAAGGGAAGAAAGACTGTACTAATGCAGGGTAATGAAGCTGTTGCCTATGGTGCTCTGGATGCAGGTTGCAATTTCTTTGCCGGTTATCCAATAACCCCTTCCACAGAAATAGCAGAAATCCTGGCAGCAGAGCTTCCCAAACGAGGCGGAGTCTTCATCCAGATGGAAGATGAATTGGGAAGTATCTGTGCTGTGATTGGAGCATCACTGGCAGGAGCGAAAGCTTTAACTGCTACCTCTGGTCCTGGTTTTTCCTTGATGCAGGAAGGTATAGGCTTTGCCAGAAGCGCGGAAACTCCTTGCGTGGTAGTAGATGTTCAACGCGTTGGTCCTTCCACTGGAATGCCAACCAGCTGTGCTCAAGGTGACATTCAACAATCACGCTGGGGTACTCATGGTGATAGTCCAGCCATTGTGCTTTATCCTGATAGCGTTAAAGAAAGCTATGAACTCACCATTCGTGCTATTAATCTTTCCGAAAAATACCGCACTTGCGTAATACTCTTACTGGATGAGGTGCTCGGTCATATGAGGGAAGCAGTCAGACTTCCTGATTTGTCAAATGTGCGCGTTATCTCAAGAGTAAAACCTACTGTACCACCTCACTGGTATAAGCACTATGAGAATAATGAAAAATATCCCATCCCCTTAGCCAGTTTCGGAGAAGGATATCGCTTTCATGTAACTGGGCTCACTCATGATTCTCTCGGGTTCCCTACTAATAAGCCCAATGAAGCTGCAGAAATGATGGCAAGACTTAAGAAAAAGATAACTTATAATATCCGTGACCTCGTCCAGATTGAAAGTTTTCAAATGGATGATGCAAAAATTGCTGTTTTTGCTGCTGGTATTACTGCTCGTTCTGCTAAAGCAGCAGTAGTTATGGCAAGAAAGGAAGGTATTCCCGCAGGTTTGCTTCGTCCTTTAACAATCTGGCCCTTCCCGGATGATGCAGTGCGTAAAATGTTAAGGGATGTGGATATTGTTATCGTGCCTGAATTGAATCAGGGACAGTTAATTCGGGAAATTGAGCGCTTAGTTAAAGACCGTAGTGATAGCAAACTGATAAAGATTCAACGAGTGGATAGCAAACTTATTCCGCCCCAGGATATCCTGCAAAAAATTAAGGAGGTAATATAATATGCCTGCTATACCTCAAAAAATTATTCATGAATATCTGAGACACGATAAGAAATTCCCTCATGTGTGGTGTGCTGGTTGTTCCAATGGGATAGTGCTTGGTTCTATTATTCGTGCCATTGCAGGAATGAATCTGGACCGGAATGATATCGTTATGGTCTCTGGAATTGGTTGTTCTTCCAGAATGCCAGTTTATGTGGATTTCAACACTCTTCATACTTTGCATGGAAGAGCTATTGCTTTTGCTACCGGGGTTAAACTCCATAAACCGCATCTTAAAGTCATCGTGGTTACTGGGGATGGAGATTGTGCTGCCATTGGTGGAAATCATCTCATCCATGCTGCGAGAAGAAATATAGACCTGACAGTGATTATGCTCAATAATAATATCTATGGAATGACCGGAGGTCAGGTTTCACCAACTACTCCTCATGAGGCTTATGCTACCACCGCTCCTTATGGTAATATAGAACCTGATTTTGATGTTTGCAAACTAGCAATGGGTGCAGGAGCTACATATGTGGCGAGAACCACGGCTTTTCATACGCAGGAAACTCAAAATATGGTCAAAGAAGCGATAGAACATCCGGGCTTTGCGCTAATTGAAGTTATCTGCGCTTGTCCTGTGATTTATGGTAGATTGAATAAAAAAGGTGGGGCTCCAGAAATGATGAAGGAAATGAGAGATAACTCTATACCGCTTGCTGCAGTGGATAAACTTCCTCCTGAAAAAGTGCAGGGAAAGATTATACGAGGCGTCTTGCATAAAGATATTAGACCTGAATACTGTGCTCAATATGCTGAATTGATGAAAAAGGCTCAAGCACAGGGAGGTTCAAAATGAAATATCCCTATGAAATACGTCTTTCTGGAAGTGGTGGTCAGGGATTGATTCTGGCAGGGATAATTCTCGCCCGAGCCGCAGTTCTGGAAAACCATCATGTTACGCAAACTCAGAGCTATGGACCTGAATCTCGTGGAGGCTATTCTTACGCCGATGTCATTATCAGCAATGAAGATATATATTTTCCCGAAGCAGTGTCCTTTGATTGCCTCCTTGCTCTCAATCAGGAATCTTGCGATAAATACCTCTTTGACTTACGAGAAAATGGAATTCTTATTGTAGATACTACCTTTGTGAAAAATATCGCTCTAGTAGTTGAAAATACTTATGAGGTACCCTTCACTGAGATTGCTATTGAAAAACTTGGTAGCCCTATTCCAACAAATATTATGGCTCTGGCTTTTCTTGTGCAAGTTACTGGTATCGTGAAACTTGCTTCCTTGCAACAGGCAATTGAAGAAAGTGTAAAACCTGCCTTTATAGACCTCAATCTGCGAGCTATGAAATTGGGAATTGACTTAGCCAAAAATTATGAGAAATAGAGGATTTTATGATTAAACATATCTCCCATATCGGTATTGCAGTGAAAAATCTGGATGAAGCTATTGCCATCTATGAAAAACTCGGACTCCAGCTGGAAGGTATTGAAGAAGTCCCTTCTCAAATGGTTAAAGTAGCCTTCTTCCCTTGTGGAGAAACCCGACTGGAATTATTAATGCCAACTTCTCCTGAAAGTCCTATCGCTAAATTTATTGAAAATAGAGGGGAAGGAATACAACATATTGCTCTGGCAGTAGATAATGTAACGGAAGAACTGAACAAAGCACATGAAAATGGGTTCCGACTCATAGATACTCAACCAAGACCCGGTGCTCATAATTCTGAAATTGCTTTTCTGCATCCTAAATCAACTCTCGGTGTCCTCATAGAATTGTGTCAGGAAAAAGAAGATTAAACTAAAGTATTTAACCTTAAAACATATAATATATAGCCGGTTTTTCTATAACCGGCTATTTTTATAGGTGGAAGGATGTCCTCATCCTTCCAAGCCCGTTAGGGCTTTCATATTAAAAATGAGTTTTCAGCTTATTAAGCTTTCACTTGCTATGAGATAAGCTTGTAGCTTTAGTTGCTTGGGGTCAATGAGGATATTGACCTACCAGAGGAGGAAAAATATCCTCATCTTTCCATATAATAATAAGGTGGCAGACATCATTGTCTATCAGAGATTGCAGCTCGCTTGTATAAATAACTATATTTTCAAAACTATTAATCTATCTATCTTCTCTATTACCAATCTTTTAAAATAAATTTTAAAAAAATTATCCTGTTTTACAGAAAATAAATGGTTAAGTATGATTAAAAAGAGATTAGATAATAGGAAAGTGATACTAATATCTACCATATTTCCAATTAATTAAATAGAGATAGTTCTTTCTATAATATCTCTTTCATTTCTTTCTTCTTATCCTTTTGCTCTGGCAAAATATTGGCTTATAACTTATCCTGAACATTCTATCCTCTAATACATTAATAAATCTGATGGATAAGCTTTAAAATGATGTTATTAACTAAACCCCCTATCCATTTGCTCCAAAAAAACAAATTTATCCCATAATATGAACCAATCTATCCACCTCAAAACCATAATCTTCTTCTTATCTACTTCCTTCTATCAGGTGTTTATCAAGTGTTAATCAAGCGTTAATGTATAAAGACTTGATTAACGCTTGATTAAGAACTGATTGACAGAAACTGAGTAATTGAAGATGAGGTTTCAGGTAAGGAGATATAAACTATGAAAGCTAATATTAAAAGAGGTAAAACACCGCCAGTTATAGATTCAGAAAAGTATATACAATACTATCATCCGAATCTGCATTGCACGATTATTCGTCGTAAACCCCAAATGCCACATCAACCACAGAATGATTTATACAAACAGATTAGTCTCAATTTAAAGGCTCTAAATCCTTCACCTGCGTATAAAAGTGATTTTCAAATTTACACAACTTTGTTGAGACAGAAAGATGAAAACCTAAGGATTCCTTCCTGGTATCCTCTATTTGTAAAGCTTATGTGGAATATGCAAGCGAAATATCCAGAACAGGTAGATTTGAAAACTATTACTAAAGAGGAAATAATCAGTAAGAATCTTCCCTGTAGGTCGGTTAAAGCAGCGATTGAGGATGGTTTATTAACCCCTATAGAGGGCTGGGAATTCTTAGACCATACTATATAAAGTATTAATCTAATTTAGACCAGTAGGGCTTGACAAATAAGCAGTGTCCGATTTTGTGAAATAAAATAGATAAAGCACATAGTTTTAAGGACAATATGAACTTAGAAAAAGAATTGAAAATTATAAGAAAAGCAGTGGATGAAATCATTCCAGAAGAAGATTTAGTAAGGAAACTTATCCGCAGCAAAGAGACCGGTAAACCCTTAAGAATAAAATTTGGTATAGACCCAACTGGCACCGATGTTCATTTAGGTCATTTAGTGCCTATTCGCAAAATGCGGGATTTTCAGGACTTAGGTCATATTGGGGTAATTATTATCGGCGATTTTACTGCCCAAATTGGTGACCCCACAGGTCGTGATGAAACCCGTCCTCCACTCTCTCATCAGCAAGTTCTTTCCAATGCAGAAAGGTTTATGGAACAGCTCTATACGGTTTTAAAACAGGAACAAACAGAAGTTAGATGGCAAAGCGAATGGTTCGGTAAAATGACCGTTGAGGAGGTAATTAAGTTGATGGGAAATTTTACTCTGGCTCAATTTATGGCACATGATACCTTCCGAACCCGTTATGAACAGGGACTTCCGCTTGGTCTTCATGAATTAATGTATCCTCTCTTGCAAGCTTACGATTCGGTTGCAGTGCAAAGTGATGTTGAACTCGGTGCAACTGAACAGAAATTTAATATCCTTTGTGGAAGAGATATGCAACGCTTTTTTGGACAAGAAGAACAAGTTGCAATTCTGACTCCTCTTTTGATAGGTCTGGATGGTGTTAATAAAATGGGTAAATCCTTGAATAATTATATTGCTGTTTTTGACCCACCAGAGGAAAAATTTGGAAAGATTATGTCCATACCTGATGACTTAATATTAAATTATTATAAATATGCTGCTTGGGCTGATGAAGAAGAATTGGAAAAGGTGCAAAAAGAATTGGAAAGTGGCACTAATCCAATGATACTTAAGAAACAGCTGGCACACAGAATAGTGGCATTTTATCATGGTAATAAAGCAGCCGATGAAGCTCAAAGAGCTTTTGAAAAGGTCTTTTCACAAAGGGAATTACCTGATGAAATGCCTGAATACAAAGTTAATAATTCCGTTATGCGTATTACTAAACTATTAACTGAAAGTGGATTGTGTGAATCAGGAAGTGAAGCTAAAAGATTGATTCAAGCTGGTGGTGTTAGCATTGATGGTGAAAAAATAACTTCCACTGATGCAGAAATTGAAATTAAAGAGGGAATGGTTTTACGTGTAGGGAAAAGAAAGTTTTTAAGATTGAGGAAACAATGAATTATGCTGCTATATCAATGAGTTTTATTAAGAATACTCTAACCCTTATAATTATTCTCATTATATTCTATTCCATTATCTTGCATGAAATTAGCCATGCTCTGGTTTCTTACTGGCAAGGTGATGACACAGCTAAAATGATGGGAAGATTAAGTCTTAACCCTTTCAAACATATAGATATTTTTGGCACTATTATTCTTCCGCTTTTGACTTACTTTACTATGGGAATTATCCTTGGTTATGCCAAGCCAGTTCCCTTAAATCCTTATAATTATAAAAATATAAAAGTGGGAACAGGTCTATCTGCCTTAGCTGGTCCTGTAACTAATATCTTGATAGCCATAGTATTTGCTTTAATCTTTCATTTGACTCAAGGGCAACAGATTATACCTTATATCTGTCAAATGGTGGTTTTTTTCAATTTATTACTTGCTTTTTTCAATCTTATTCCGATTCCGCCTCTTGATGGTTCTAAGGTTCTTGGTATGCTACTTCCTGATGCTGCATTTTATAAGTTTATGGCACAAGAACATATTGGTATGATAACCATAATTTTCATACTTCTTGTTTCTGGACTTTTAGGTTTTAATATTATTGGTAGACTGATTATACCTCCTATCAATTTCACTATGCAATTATTAGGTGTTGGCGGTATTTTTTAAAAGGAGAGGATAAAATGACGAAAGAAAAAATTAAAGATTTTATAAGAGAAAAAGAAATTCAAGCAGTAGACTTAAAATACTGCGGTATGGATGGAAAATGGTATCATATCACCATTCCTGCTCGTGGTTTAAAAGAAGTTCTGGACTCTGGTGTACCTTTTGATGGCTCTTCTATTCCAGGAATGAAAGGAGTGGAATCTGGCGATATGATTTTGATGCCCGACCTGGAAACAGCTCAAATAGACCCATTCTATGATAATTACACAATGCGTCTGATTTGCTCTATTTGTGATGCAGAAACCCGTCAGGGCGTTAAAAAAGATTCTCGCAGTGTAGCTTTAAGAGCACAAGAATATCTTCTTTCTACAGGTATTGCAGATAAAAGCACCTGGATTCCTGAACTGGAATTCTATCTTTTTGATTCAGTGAAATATCAGAGCAGTGAATATAATTGTGGTTTTTTGGTAGAATCTTCTGAACACAAAGAAGCCTTACCAGAAGATAATGAAGATAATGATGGATTGTCACAACAGGACCATAAAGGTTATCATATGGACACACCCTTTGATCAGTTCTATGAAATCCGTCAGGAAATGGTAGACCGTATGGAAGATTATGGTATCAAAGT
This sequence comes from Candidatus Syntrophosphaera thermopropionivorans, assembly GCF_004353895.1. GTDB lineage: Bacteria > Cloacimonadota > Cloacimonadia > Cloacimonadales > Cloacimonadaceae > Syntrophosphaera > Syntrophosphaera thermopropionivorans. Next base: position 9,861 of record NZ_SMOG01000004.1, read on the forward strand.
CCGATATCATCACCATGAAGTAGGTTTAGCTTCTCAACAAGAAATTGAAACAGAACTTCTGGAATTTCCCAAGATTTGTGATGATGTGATGGTGATGAAAGATATCATTCGTCGCACTGCCCTGAGCTATGGATTAACCGCAACTTTTATGCCTAAACCCATTTATAATCAAGCAGGAAGTGGAATGCATTTTCATATAATGCTGCATAAAGATGGCACAAATATATTTTATCAAAAAGGTGGTTATGCTGACCTTTCCGACCTCGCTATCTGGTTTATTGGTGGAATTTTATACCATGGAAGATCTCTTGTAGCTTTTACCAATCCAAGCACTAATAGTTTTAAGCGTTTACTGCCAGGTTTTGAAGCACCAGTAAAACTATTTTATGGACTTGCCAATCGCAGTGCTGCTATCCGTATTCCCAGATATGCTAATTCACCTGAAACAAAACGCTTTGAATTCCGTACTGGTGATGCCACTTGCAATCCTTATCTTGCTATGAGTGCTATGTTAATGGCTGGACTGGATGGAATTAAAAATCAAATTGACCCCGCAAAATATAACTTAGGTCCTTATGACGACAATGTTTTTGAATGGAGTGAAGAGAAAAAATCAAAACTTCTCTCTATTCCAGCTAATCTGAAAGAAGCTATGCAAAGTCTGAAAGAAGACTATCACTATCTACTTGAGGGTGATGTATTTAACGAGGAATTGATTGAATCCTATATTAAACTTAAACTAAAAGAAAATGACGAAGTTAATAATCGTATCCATCCCTATGAATATATCCTTTATTATAATTTATAAAAAGCGGAATAATTATTGCTTCTTTCAAGTATAAACATTCCCACAATTAAAGGTGACTTAATGATTAAAAAAGTATTCCTTATTATTATGCTGGGATTAAGTCTCAGTGCTATCTTAGCTTTAAACGATAATGTTATTTCTCAAACTAATAAAGCTTTCCAGATTACCACGAAAGCTATAGACCATATGGATATTCAATTCAACCTTCCTTCCTATGAAATCATAGAAGAAGAAGCTGGGGGCAATATCTACCAGAGAATAATGATACCAGAAGCAGGGGTAACCATGGATAGTGGATTACCTGAGCTTCCAACTATAAACATAATGCTGGCTATTCCTCGTCAAGGCAAGGTTCAGATTGAAACTTTGAACACTCAAACTCAGGTGCTACCTCAATTTCTACCTTATCCAGTACAGCAAGGACAGGAACTTGAATCTCCCAAGTCTTTTGTTATTGATAGTGCTTATTATGAAAATGGTGCTTCCTATCCTGCTAATCTTATTCAAGTAAGTGATCCAATGATATTGAGGGATTTCCGTATTATCGGAATTCAGGTCAATCCTTTTAGTTATAATCCACAGAGTCATACTCTTACCATAAATCAATCTATATCTTTTCGGGTTAATTATTTAAATGAGCCAGGAATCAATGAACTGGAAGGAGAATTACAATCCTTATCTCCTGCTTTTGCTAATATCTATGAGTCCATTATATTCAATTTTGATGATTATCGGGACCTGATAGATACTCATATTCCCCCTCGTTATTTAATTATTTATGGTTATAACTCTGATACCAATTATATTTCTTCTATAAATTCCTTTGCCCTCTGGAAAAGACAGAAGGGAGCAGATGTTTCACTTGCAAGTACAGCCAGTACTGAAGCAGGAAGTAGTACTACTTCTATAAAGTCCTATATACAAAATGCCTATAATAATCCTGCTACCAGACCAGATTATGTGATTCTTATAGGTGATACCGGAGGCTCCTATACCATTCCTTGTTTTACCTATTCCAGTGGGGCGACAGATTATCCTTATACTCATTTAGCGGGTAATGATTTATTGGGTGATGTATACATTGGTAGAATCAGTGCAGAAAATCTTTCTCAACTTCAGACCATCTTTGCTAAAATCTATCTCTACGAAAGAGATATTAATCTTAATAATGCTCAATGGCTAAATAGAATGCTTTTAGTAGGTGATTATTCACCTTCCGGAGTTAGTGTTGTTTATACCAGTAAATATATTAAAGAATGTGCCCTAAATATTAATCCTGATTATACTTTTACGGAATTATATGGTGACGACCCTTCTCCAAGTTTAGCCAACGGTGCTATTAATACAGGAATAGGATTCCACAGTTATCGTGGATATATAAATATGAGTGGATGGTCTCCTTCTGAATCTTTAAACAATGGCTATAAACTTCCTCATGCGATAATAATTACCTGCAGTACCGGAAACTTTAACTCTACCGCTACCACTGAATCTTATATACGTTTAGGGACTTCTGCACAACCTAAGGGTGCTGTTACCGCTATGGGTATGGCTACTTCCAGTACCCATACCACATTCAATAATGCTCTTCATGGTGGAGTCTGGGGTGGGATCTTACAATATAATATGCGAACACCTGGTGAAGCTATGCTAAATGGTAAGTTGTTTATCAATGAGATATTTGGAGTTTCTTCTCCTACTAATGCCAGTAATTTTGCACATTGGTTAAATCTGATGGGTGATCCCACTATGGAAATATTTTGTGGTATCCCTAATCATTTTAATATCAATAGTATAACCACTATTCCTCTCGGTCTGAGTTTAATGGATGTATTTGTTACAGATGGGACTGGTGAGCCAGTTAAAGATGCTTGTGTAACTTTAACGCAGAACAATGTTATTATCAGTCGTGGCTATACTGATGAGGATGGTAATATTATCCTTATTTTGCCCTCAAATATGACGGTTAATCCTTGCACTCTGACTGTGTCTAAACATAACTTCAAGCCATTACAGCAATCTATAGCTGTAGACAATTCTGGCACTCTTGTTCCTGGAGCTATCATAGTAGATGATGATAATACAGACTTCTCTCAAGGTAATGGAGATGGATTAGTTGATGGGGGAGAAACAATTGAATTTCTCTTTGGACTCAGGAATACTTCTGCCAGCTCCATCTCTGGTATATCTGGATACTTAACTTGCAACAGTCCTTATGTCACAATAACTGATTCTTTGCTTACTTTTGGGGAAATTACTCCTTCTTCTCTTGGTTTTAATAATAATCCTGTGGTAATCCATATTGCTTATAATACACCCAATGATATGATGCTGCGCTTTCATCTTATACTTACTGATAGTAATAATGTTAGCTATAATGTTTCAGAATTTGTTAAAGTGAATAATGCGGAAATGATTTTTAATAGTTATCAGGTGATAGATGGTGGAAATGGAGTCCTTGACCCAAGTGAAAATGCTGGATTTACTGTTACCGTGACTAACCAAACTACTATTCCTGTAACTGATATCTATGGACGTCTATATACTTTAAATGACCTGATAAGTATCACAGACCATACAGCCTTTTATGGTGACCTATTTCCAAATATTGAAGTAACTCCAACCACCGATATCTTTCAGCTCTATGGTAGACCGTTGTTGCTTCCAGGAATGATTATTCCAATGCGATTAAAGCTTTATAATAGCCTCGGTTTTGAACAATGGTTGGATTTTTCTCTTACTATAGGTGAGATAACAGTAAACAATCCTCTCGGACCTGATGGTTATGGATATGTTATTTATGATGATCAGGATACAGGCTATGAAGAATGTCCTGTGTTTAACTGGATAGGTATTGCTCCAGCTGAAGGTGGATTGGGGACAGCTCTGGCTATTAGTGATTCCTATACAAGTAGCAATGAAGGAGATCAGGTGGGTTCTGATGCTCTGGAAGTGGTAGATTTACCTTTTCCCTTCCAGTTTTATGGTCGTATCTATACTCAGATAACAGTTTGTTCAAACGGTTTTATTGCTATGGGAGTGACCGAAAATGCTGAGTTTCGCAATTATCGTCTCCCTGGACCTATGGGACCAAGTCCGATGATTGCACCTTTCTGGGATGATTTAGCCACCCATTCAGGTGGTGGAATCTACACCTGGTATGACCGTAATAATCATTGCTTTGTGATAGAATGGTATAATCTTAAAAATGGATCTAACGGTTCTTCAATGGAAACCTTCCAAGTTATACTTTATGACCAGAGTATGTATCCTACTTCCCTGGGAGATGGTCCTATTAAGTTTCAATATCAAACCTTCAATAATGTGGATATGAGTACTGGTAATCGTCATGGTTGCTATGCTACTATTGGTATTGAAGACCATTCAGGAACAGTGGGTTTAGAATATACTTTCAATAATGTTTATCCCACAGCTGCTTCACCTCTGGGAAATCAAAGGGCACTTTATATAACGAATGTTCCTCTTTATTATTATGACCCGCATATTATACTCTGTGAGACTTATATAGATGATAGCAATGGCAATGGTGTCTGTGAACCAGGAGAAACCATAAATTTAGGTATTAAACTTCAGAATATAGGAAATCAAACAGCAGAGGATGTGACTGCTACTCTAATTACCAACAATCCCTATATCAACATAATCACTGCCACAGGAACTTATTATCCCCTAACCACAGATAGCTATGGAGTGAATCAACAGCCTTTTGTGTTTACCATCGCACCAGAATGTCCTAATGGCACGGTGATTAACTTCCGACTCCAGATTAATTCTGGTGACTTTAGCTGGCAACGCAATTTCAGCATTAGAGTAGAAGCCTCTGTGATGATGTTCGTATCTTATCTGATTAACGATGCAGATGCCAATTTCAATGGGATTATTGATCCACTGGAAACGGTTAAAGTGATTGTAAATGTCCACAATAATTCAGATGTGCAAGCTCGTGAGGTTATGGCAACTCTATCAACCTCCAGTTCAGATGTGATGATTGTCAATCCCATAATTAGTTTACCAATGATAGAACCAAATACCATAATGCAATTTGTATTTGAGGTTCAATTTACGGGTGTAAGTTCACTCTCCCAATATATTTCTATGCAGTTTAATCTATCTATATCTAATGGATTGCCCATATCTAACAATCTTCTAATACCTTACAATATTGCTAATGTATTCAATGATTTTGAATCTAATGATGGTAATTTTATCTCTGAAACAGGATGGGAATGGGGAATTCCAGCTCAAGTTGGACCCTATTCTGGAGTAAAAGTCTGGGCAACTAATTTGAGTGGTAACTATCCTAATCTCATTGATTATGTTTTGATCACTCCTGAATATACTTTGGAAAGTAGCTGTATACTAACTTTTCATCATATCTACGGGATGGAAAACTATTATGATGGTGGGAATGTATGTATTTCTGTTGATAATGGAAATAATTGGACAGTTATTACACCTCTTGGTGGCTATCCTCATAATAGTATTGTCAGTTTAAATAGTCAGCCAGGCTTTACAGGTTCTATAAACTCCTGGCAAACGGTGCAGTTCAATTTGAGTCAGTATGCGGGTCAAACTGTGCGTTTTCGCTTTCGTATGACATCTGATAGTGCAACCACAGGAATAGGATGGTTTATAGATAATTTTGAGCTTAGTGGGGTTAATCAAAAGACTGGATATATCTATGGTCTGGTAACACCTACTTCCACCACTCCTGCAAGTAAAGCATTGGTTATGGCTAATAATCATTTTGCCACCCATCCAGATGATAATTATTCTTATAGATTATATTTACCTTTCGGAACTTATAATGTAACTGCCACCTTACTTTACCATCAATCTTCCAGCGCATTTAATATTCAAATAACACCTGAATCTCCTCTCAGGCAAACTGATTTCACTCTCATAGATTTGCCTAAGCCTGTAAATTCAGATTTTGTGGTTAATAATGAGACCGGTGAATTATTAATCAGTTGGGAACCTCCTTATGATCCCGTCTTGCCTATTGGTGGATATAAAGTATATAAGAGATTTAACACAGGTCCTTTTGAATTAGTCCAAACCACTAATATCACTTCATATACGGATTATCTTTCGCTTAATGGATTATATAAATATTATATCCGAGCTTTATATTACAATATGGAAGGATGTCCTTCTGATACTATTGAGTTTATATTTCCTTATCAAAATGTAAACGAACCCTCCACACCTGGTTTAATCACTAAACTAAAAACAAATTATCCCAATCCATTTAATCCAACTACCACTATATCTTTTGATCTGGCAGAAGCAGGTAAGGTTAAGTTGTCTATTTATAATATAAAAGGTCAATTAGTCAAAGTTCTGGTTGAGGATAATTTTTCACCAGGAAATTACAGTATAGTGTGGAATGGTAAGGATAGCAGGAATCAGAATGTTTCGTCTGGAGTCTATTTTTATCGTCTGGAGACAAAAAACAAGGTATTCACTCAGCGGATGATGCTATTAAAATAGATAAATCTTGATTGTTCGGAAGGATTATAGATAGACTAAAAGTTATAGACTGGAATAAGTAGAGAGCTTTTAGAGTTGGATAAGAGTTGAATCTTATAACTCATTGTTGTGATATGGAGTTCCATATTTAATTTGACAAATTTCTTAATACCATTAAATTGAACTATATTGAAGGTTGTATAATCACAAATGATAAAGGTATTATCAATCTTCCCTGCATAGTTTACAAAACTATAAAATATTATTTTCCCTTTAATATATATGTTATTTCTTCGGATAGAACATAAAAAATGGAGAATGAATGCGGACTTTTGATGCCGTTATTCCATACTTGAAGAAGAGTTATGGAAGAATTGCTGGCGGTTTAGTGATGCTGATCTTGGTGGATATAGTGCAGCTGATAACACCATGGGTTATGCAGCAAGCTATAGACAGGATTCAGGAGCGGACCATAGATTCCAGAGGACTATTATTACTGGCATTTGTCATTATTGGCTTAGCCATAGCAGTAATGGTTTTACGATATTTCTGGAGAGTGCTAATTATTGGCAATTCTTTTATGATAGAAAAGAATCTTCGGCAGGATTTTTATGACCATCTAATGCAACTGTCTCAAAACTTCTTTAATAAACGGAAAGTTGGAGACCTTATGGCATATGCCACCAACGACCTCAATTCTGTGAGAATGATGTTTGGTATGGGTCTGATAGCTGCTATGGACATAGTTTTGATGACTATTGCTTCTTTCAGTTTTATGGGTTCCATAGACCTCCGTTTAACCGCTCTGGCTGTTATTCCTATGCCTATCTTAACTATAACCATTAGTATCTTTGGCAAAAAAATGCACAAGAGTTTCTATCGGGTTCAAACCAGTTTTGCCACATTGACTGGAACAATACAGGAAAGTATATCTGGAATTCGCATTGTAAAAGCATTTGTACAAGAAAAATCAGAACTGGAAAAAGTGGATAAGGTATCCTGGGATTTTGTTAAAGAAAACATCAATATGGCAAAAATAGTTGGTTTTTTCCACCCTTTTCAGGGTTTTATTATCAGTCTTTCTATGATTATAACTCTTTATTTTGGAGGCAGAGCCACTATCCGAGGAGACATAACTATTGGCCAATTCATAGCTTTCTTCCAGTATTTAGGAATGCTCGTTTGGCCTATGGTAGCTATTGGCTGGATAGTAGATATGTATCAAAGAGGAACTGCTTCTCTTAAAAGACTAAATGAAATATTTGAAACGGAATCCGAGATTGATGATAAAGAAGCGGATTTTTCCATTAAAGCTTTACAGGGTAATATTGAAATAAGGGATCTCACTTTTCGTTATGCTAAAAACCTTCCTTTAATTTTTGACCATATTAGCACTTCAGTAGAACAAGGGAAAACCTTAGCTGTTGTAGGACCTACGGGTTGTGGTAAAACTACTCTCATTGAACTTATAGTGAGAATTTATGAACCTCCCAGAGGGAGCATTTTAATTGATGGTCATTTGGTTCACAGAATACCACTACAAGTCTTGAGAAGGGATATCGTATTAGTTCCTCAGGATATCTTTCTTTTTTCAGATACTATAGCCAATAACATTCGTTTGGGTAATCCAGATGCACCAATTGAAGCAGTATATGAGGCAGCAAAGAAAGCTGAAATTTATGATGAAATTATGGAATTTGAGGATAAATTTGAAACTGTCATAGGGGAAAGAGGTGTAACCCTTTCAGGAGGACAAAAACAAAGAGTGGCTATTGCCAGAGCTCTATTAACCAATCCGGAAGTATTGATTCTGGATGACGCACTTTCTGCTGTGGATACCAAGACCGAACGCTATATCCTGGAAAATCTGGTTGAAGATAGGAAGGGGAAAACAAATATTATAATAGCACACCGTATTTCCTCTATTCAGCATGCAGACAATATAATTGTGTTAAGTGATGCTCAAATTATAGAGCATGGAACTCATCAAGAACTGATTGCCAAAAGTGGTCTATATAGCGACCTTTATGAGAAGCAACGCATTAGAGCCAGACTGGAAGGTGAAGAGCTATGAAGGGTGGTGGCGATAATGGCATTGTAAGACCTGTAATTGAACAAGATGAAATAAAAAACAGAATCTTTGATAGGCGTTTATATGGTCGTTTATTGCATTATTTAAAGCCTTATATAGCGGGGGTAATCGGTTCTTTTCTCATAGTTATGGTTGTTTCCTTGGCAGAATTGGTGCAACCCTTAATTCAACGAAGAGCTATAGATGATTATATAGTATCCGATAAAAATATTGCTGTATTCCAAGATGAAACCACAGCTAATTCTTTTCTAAATAAGTATTCCTATCTGAACCTTAAAAGATTAACCTATGAGGGTAGATACTTTGTAATATTGAATTCTGCCGATTTGAATAAAATTAATCAGCAAGATATACTGGAATTTAAAAATAAAGGAATCATAGGTGAGGAAAAAGTATTTCTTATCGTAGACAAACCAGAGAATATTCAGATTCTAAATAAATATCTTCCAGAAGATCAGCATCCAAAGGGAGGTAAAGAAGGTTTTAAAGGATGGTTTAGGGTTGGAGATGGACAAATTGCTATCTCCCGCGAACAATTAAATAAAGTTCCTAAAAGCGAGCGTTTTCAGCTTAGAAATGAGGCTGCTAACAAACTTATCTGGCTGGCATTAGCTTTTTTGATTATCAGCATCATAAGGTTTATCGCAGGATATTTTCAAGTGATTATTACCACTATTTTTTCTCAAAAAGCTATGAATGACCTCCGTCATGATGCCTTTGCACACCTACAAAAAATGCCGGTTAAGTTCTTTGATGTAAATCCAGTAGGAAGATTGGTCACCCGGGTTACGAACGATATCCGGGCTATTGATGAAATGCTATCATCAGGTGTTATCACTATTATCCAAGATATAATAATGATTATTGCCATAGTAGTCTTGATGCTGCTCTTGAACTGGAAATTAGCTCTGGTTAGTTTTGCTATCTTACCTGGTGTAGTGTGGGTCATTGTAATTTTTCGGAAAAGGACCCGTCCAGTATATAGAGAAGTCCGAAAACATCTTGCCGCAGTAAATGCCACCCTGAACGAGCATATCAGTGGTCAAAAGATAATCAAATTGTTTAATCAGTACAAAAGAAAAAGAGAAGAATTTGCCCGGATAAATCAAGAATACTACAATGCTTCTATGAAGCAGATGAAGCTATTTGCATTTTTCCGACCTATTATCCATGTCAGTTCTCAAATTGCAGTGGCACTTCTCATTTGGTATGGTGGAGGTCAAATCCTTCGTAATGCTATTACTATCGGATTATTGATGGCGTTTACTCAATATATTTCCAAACTTTTCCAGCCTATAGATGACTTTTCCGAAAAGTTTAATGTATTGCAGGGAGCTCTGGCAGGAGCAGAAAGAATATTTGACTTGATGGAATTAGACCCAGAGGACTATCGTGAACATCTAAAGACGGGAATTAGACTGCAAGGAGCAATTGAATTTAAGAATGTGTGGCTGGCGTATAATCCTGATGAATGGGTTTTGAAAGATGTTAGCTTCAAGATTGAGCCTGGAGAAAAAATTGCTCTGGTAGGACATACCGGAAGTGGGAAAACATCCATAGTAAATTTGATTCTGGGAATGTATCCTTATCAGAAAGGAAATATTTTACTGGATGGGAAACCGCTGGAAAGTTATGCTGTGGAAGATATCAGAAAAAATGTAGGTATTGTGCAGCAGGATGTATTCATCTTTAGTGGTAATATCAGGGATAACATTGCCCTGAACAATAAGCAATTGAGTAAGGAACAGATTATTCAAGTGGCAAAATATGTGAATGCCGATAAGTTTATCAGTAAGCTTCCTTTGGGTTATGATGAGCCAGTAATGGAACGAGGAGCAACACTTTCTACCGGTCAAAGACAGCTTATCGCTTTTGCACGGGTGTTGGCTTATGATCCTGCTATCTTTATCCTGGATGAAGCCACTTCCAATATTGATACAGAGACAGAATTGTTAATTCAGGATGCTTTGCAAAAGATTATGCACAATCGCACCTCTATCGTAATTGCACACAGGCTTTCAACTATTCAAAATTCAGACCGCATTATAGTGTTGCACAAAGGAGTGATTGTTGAAGAGGGAAGCCATTTTGAATTGCTGGAGAAAAAAGGTTTATATTATGACCTCTATCGACTACAATACACTTGATTATTATAGGCAAAAATAAAGGGGATGAACAAGGTTCATCCCCTTTTTTAGGGATTGTCAATTTATTGTTTTAAGGAGAAGGATTTCTTGAAGCCAACTCTTTTTGTCGTTCTTCCCACAGTTTATCAGCAACTGGTGCCCATTTTTCAGCAGCAGCAATAGTTTTGGCACAAAGTTCATCCACCGTTTCTGGTCCTTCCAACTGAGTGGAATAGGCATTGGAATTATGAACCATTTCCATCAGGATTTCAGGGTTATCCAGAAGCGGACAGGGTCTAAGCATATTTTCGCTAAACGGTTGATGTTTTTTGTATTCCATAAAGAGAGGCGATTGAAGCGCTTCCAGTAAGGTTGCATTCTTAATATTCACATTAGCATAATGAATGAATGCACAAGGTTCAACATCTCCATTAGCATTAATATGAAGATAACTTCTACCTCCTGCAATGCAACCATGAGCGGCTTCACCATCATTCCAGAAATCAAGTGCAAAAATAGGTTTGGTGGCTCTAATTTCCTGTATTCTTTTATACATATAAGCACGCTGTTCTGGAGTGGCAATAAAATCTAATTTTGCATCTTTTCCAATGGGGATATAAGTAAAGTTCCAAGCAAAACGACATCCGCGAGCAATCATATCATCTATGAATTCATCAGAAGCAACACTTTCTGTATTATAATGGTGATAACAAGTAGAATAACCAAATAACAAATGATGTTTCTTCATAAGTTCCATAGCTGATATTACTTTTTGATAACAACCTTTACCCCTTCTCATATCAGTAGCTTCTTCATCACCTTCAATAGAGAAAGCTAAAACAAAATTACCCACTTTTCTCATATCTTCACAAAGTTTCTCATCAACCAGAGTGCCATTGGTGAAAGCAAAAAAGAAGCAATCCTGATGCTTTGCACATAGCTTGATTATATCATCTTTGCGAATAAGGGGTTCGCCTCCAGAAAATAAATACCAAAAGATTCCAAGTTTCTTACCTTGCTTTACCACGGAATCTAAGATATCATAGGATAAGTTATATTTCTTTCCATATTCTGCAGCCCAACAACCTGTACAGGATAGGTTGCAAGCACTGGTAGGATCTATTAATAAAGCCCAGGGAACATTGCAATTATATTTGGCTTTAATTTTATCCCGACGAGGTCCTCCTACCAATGTGGAATTGACCATAAAACATTCAGCCAGTTTACGGATAGATTTTGTGTTTACCTCTTTAAATAAATTTTCTGTAAATTTGTGCCAATTGCTATTCTCATCCATCAGTGCGTTATAAATTCCATCTATATAATATTCATACTGATGCTTACTATCCAGCTTCTTGGCTAAAGACATAATTTTAGGCATTTTCTGTATAGGGTCGGTTGCCAAATAATTGACCAACTGGTCAACTGCTATTTGTCTTACACCCTTCATTTCTGTTACTCCTTATATATCTATATTATTAATTATTTTTGAATTCTCTTTATTAATTTAAAGTCTGAAATATTTAATTTTTTATTTCTTCTTCACTTCAAATTATTCTCTAATGACACTATCAATTTTTCTAACTTACAGTCAACTTATATTGTTCTTTACAATATAGTTTAGTCTAATTTTAGCTATGTGCAAACACAATGTAAAGATTTTTTTCTGAGATAAGAGTCTAAGCTATTAGACAAAAGCAGAACAGTAAAGAATCTCCAGATACATTGATAAAATATAATCAATTAGAATATTCTGCAGCCAGAATATTTAGTTAAATTATCCATCTTACTATCCTTTATATGAGAAAGTTATGCTGGATTCATAGCTAACTTATGTCCGATTTGGGACATGAGCTGGACATAAGCTGGACATGAGCTGGACATAAGCTGGAGGGATGCAGGTAGGGGGAAATAAATAATTTATAAAAGATAAGATTGAAAATGAGTTTAAGAGAATCAAGGCTAACTGTCTGCTATATAATTAGATAGGGCAGTATATTGGAAATTTAAATTAAGTGATAAGTTATTGGATTGACGAAAGAAAGGAAAAATCTAAGATGGTTTTATGTCATTAAATTTCACCAAATGCTTTTGTTTAATAGTTATAGGGATACTATTTATTTCTGTGGCAGGAGCCCAGAAAAATATCTATCCCTTAGATAAAGGATACATATTGGAGAGAGACTTATATTCTAAGATGCTGAAGATACAGGAGATAAATCCTGAGATAGTCAAGTTGCATATTCTCGGTTTTAGTGGTACTGAAGAACTTCCCATTTATGGCTTGGAAATAGGATATTCTTCTGCGGGAAAAAAAGTTTTAATGATAGGACAGCATCATAGTGACGAGGTTCTGGGAGTTGAAATTGTAGTTTCTTGGGCAGAAAAATTGGTTAAAGAAGCAGAGTCTGATAAAAAAATTAAGGCTCTTTTACACCAATATAAATTCTGGATAGTTCCTACTATTAATCCTGAAGGTTATAGAGTTTTTACTGAGGGTTTATATAGATATAAACGTAAAAATAATCGTGATACTAATCAGAATAATAAACTGGAATTACAATGGGATGGAGTGGACTTGAATCGTAATTATCCAGTTTTTTGGGATGAAGATTCAACTCTACCACCAACGCATAGATATTATAAAGGTGACACACCTGCTTCAGAACCTGAAGTTCAAGCAATAATTTCTCTGGCTCAGAAGCATCACTTTGACTTTGCAATCTTTTATCATAGTTCATCTACTGGAGCCTACAGTGAAAAGATATTTTTACCTTATTTAGATGAAGAAAACGAGAATCAGAAAAGAATTTATGAAGAGACCTTAGAGTTTGCACAAAAGTTTGCAGAGAATTTAAAAAAGGATTATCTTCCTGGAAAATATGAAGTTAGTATGGCAACTTCTTCTCGCGTGGGAAATGCAAGAAACTATTTCTTCCACATTCATAATACCAGAGCTATTCTCATTGAAGTCGGAGGGATAGATAAAAAAAGTAAAAGCATTATCTATCCTTCTGCCAGAATGAAAGATAAGATAGTAAAAAAACATATTGCGGCACTGGAAAAAGTTTTTTATGAAAGCCTTGAATAAAAGCTGTAATTATCAGTTGATTGAGGAACTTATCAGGGATTGGATACCTGCAAGCTAACTCCTCCATAAAAAGCTATTCCTGGTTGAGGAACATAAGCATAAATTTCATACTGTTTATTAAGGGCATTCCTAATGGTAAAGAAAGGTGAGACATTCCATCCCTGAATGAACATACTATAATTCAACCCTAAATCAAGTAATGAATAACCAGGAAAAGGTTCAGTGAGATTATCGGGGGTGGTATATTGTTTTCCAGAGTAATGATAATCACTCCAGAGTTTCAACTTTTTCCAGTTAAGTTCCATTTTTAAAGAATAATTTCTGCCTGGAATATACACTAAATAGGGAGCAGCTTCTTCATTATGTTCGCTAATATCTTTAGCATTGGTAAAAAGTGCGCTGGTAGAAAGATTTAACCATTCCCAGGGTTGCCATCCTGCTTCAATTTCTACATTTTTTATCCGTGCTTTACCTATATTCAAAGGCTTCCACACATTGCCCCACATTTGAATTTGACGCCATTGAATGAGATTTTCAATGTCATTTTTATGGAAGGCACTTTTCAGATATAATTTATTCCATTGATTGGACATCCAAAGCTGCCAGCCCTGCGAATGTTCACTTTTTAAATCTGGATTACCCAGAGCTTGCGAATCACCTTTCCAATATAAATCATAAGGTGAAGGAAGTGCAAAAGAAGTTCCCAAAGTTCCACCAATAGTTGTTTCTATATAACCCAAACTTTGCAAACTACTTTCCAGACGCCAGGTAAATTCATTTTCTTGCTCAGTTAAATCATATCTAATAGCTCCAGAATTAGACCAGATGAACTCACCTTTATCCATTTTGAGTTCCGTTTTTAGGATAGAATTGGCAAATCTGGAAGAAAAATCAATATTATTTGCACTATTCAGGAGATTATTATTTTGATAGCTGTTGTATCCAGCTTCAGCAGAAAGACTTGTATTTAAAGATAATTCCGGAGTAAGAGAAGAATTTTGTCCATAACTTCCGTGAATTCCAGCATTGAGTAAACTTTGTTTATAGTGCGAAAGATATACCGGTAAAGGTGCCTTAGTGTTGTCATAAGTGGTCTGGTCTAAATTCAACCAGATTAAAGTTCCCAATTCTCCACTAAAAAGTGGAGCGTTCAGATTGAATCTATTACGGTTTGCCCAACCGGATAAAGAAGCATTTTTATATATCTCAGTGAAATTAACCGTTCCCGGTAGTTGACGCATAAAAGAAAGATATTCTGTTTGAAAGCTGAAATGGGACTTTTTATTTAAATGAGTATAAGATGCGGCAAGGGAATTTTGATGTTTAGCATTATTAGAACGAATGGCAGTACTATCGGGAGACCACCATTCAGGAACTTTGTAGCGAAAATCATTATCAGTGCTTAAATTGCTAAGATTAATTCGGAATATGGTAGAAGGTTGATTAAAAGTAAAACTCAAAGAATTTTGAGCATAGCCAAAAGAACCCAGTTCAGTGCTAATGGAAAATTGTTTCCCTGTTTGCTGCAATCCTTTTTTCGTGCTTATCATAACAATGCCACCAATAGCAGAGCTTCCCCCATAAACCGAGACATTATTTTTTATAATATCTACTGATTCAATATTATTAGGGTCAAGTAAAGAAAGGTCAAAACTGCTTCCATCTGGATTTAAGGGTACCCCATCTAAAATAATAAGACTATGACGGGAAAGATTTCCCAGGATAGAAATATTTTGTGATTCCCCAGGAAGTGGCACATCATTACTATGAATAGCAGGATTAGTGGTCAGCACTTCACCTGCTGAATAATAATGTCGGTCTGGGTCTATAGGTAATGAAATTCTATCTGGTGGAGGTGAAACAATGTTCCAGGCTACATCAGAAACAGTTATACGAGGAAGAACAACTGGTTCAGGGGTTAGTATTACTTTTTTGCCTATATTCTTTACTGAAAGCTTTTTCTCTTGAAACCCCAATCTATGGAAGGTTAATGTGTCCGCAGAGGTATTAATCAAGAAATAACCTTTTTCATTACTGAAAACAGTTTTACTTCCATCAGAAATTACTACTTCCGAAACAGGGTGCTCTTTGGGATCTACTATAACTGCTTGAATAAGATAAGATTCGGCAGTCAAGGCAACTGTAATTATAGCTAAACAAAGAGTAACTACCCAGGATTTCATTTCATTCCTGGATAAAGGATATTAGGTTTTCCGCTTAAAGGATTTAGCATAGTGAGAAGTTCAATACCAAAAAGTTCTTTTAAAAGTTCAGGTTTCATCATATCTTCAGGAGTACCAGAGCCCAGAATCCTTCCCCTGGAAAGGAATACCATTCTATCTGCGAAATTAGCGCTCAAATTGAGATTATGAGAAATGAGCAGGATTCCTTTTTTATTTTCAGCCAGAATCTTCCTGAGAAGAATCATTATATCAATTTGATGATTGATATCCAGTTGAGAAAGAGTCTCGTCCAGAAAAATATAATGTGTGTCCTGTGCTAAAGCACGAGCGATGAGAACTCTTTGTTTTTCGCCTCCACTCAGTTGAGAATAAAAACGATGAGCTAAATCCTGTAAGGAAAGCTGTTGTAAGACCTTATCTACTGCTTCATAATCTTCTGCCATCCAGTTTTGCGTTAAACCTAAATAAGGGTACCTTCCCATCAAAACTATGTCCCGCACCGGATAATCAAATTGAAATATACTTTCTTGAGGAACAAAAGCTATCAGACGAGCAAGTTCTATTCTTTTATAGGAATAAAGGGGTCTTCCAAATATGCGCACCTTACCTTTTCTTGGTTTTAAGAAACCAAGTAGAGCATAAATTAGGGTGGATTTTCCTGCTCCATTAGGTCCAGCCAGAACAGTAAATTCATTTTCTGGAAGGATTAAATCCACATCTTTGAGCACCAGCTCATCTTCATAAGCACAACAAAGTTTTTCTATCTCAATCATCTGTTTATCTCAATCAAAGTTTTGAAAAGGAGCGATTTCTGTCAACTGGAGCTTAATAAAAAAGCAATAGATTTTTCTTGTTTTAATCTCATAGTATATTACTATATATTTAAAAAGAGAAAAAAGAGAGAAAAAATGCCAGTTAGTACTAAAACAGAATATGCTCTAAGAGCATTAGTGGAGATTGCAGAACATCCGGAAGGCACCATATCAGCTCAAACTATCTGTAATCAGCAGCAATTGCCTAAAAAATATATTGAGCACTTGCTCAGCTCATTGAAGAATGCTGGATTGATTATCAGCAGTGCTGGTTTGAAAGGTGGTTATGTTCTGGCACAATCTCCAGATGCAATAACACTTTATGATGTAATGAAAGCAGTGGATGACCATAGATTAGAATTGGATTGTAATATGGGACGGAAATTTTGTCAGGGAGAAGATTGTCCGCTCAGACCCATTTTTATTGAAATAGGAGAAAAACAGCGGGAACTTTTTAAAAGCTATTCACTTGCTTTGATAGCAGAAAAGATGCGGGAGGAAGATTAATGAATAATCATAGAATATATATGGATAATTGTGTCACCACTCCATTAGCTCCAGAAGTTCTGGAAGCGATGAAGCCCTATTTTCTGGAAAAGTTCTGGTTTCCTGGAACTTTTATCAGTACAGGAGAAGAAACTAATGCAGCTCTGGCAGAATTCAAAGAAATCATTGCAAAGGCTTTGCATTCTTTACCAGAAGAGATTCACTTCACTTCAGGTGGTACTTTAGCCAATAACATTGCTCTAAAAGGGTTAATGGGAGCAAATGCAAATAAAGGAAGACATATTATTGTCTCTCTGGTGGATTACCCTGATTTACTCACCAATGCAGCTTATTTTGAAAAACAGGGTTTTGAAGTTAGCTATCTGGAACCTGATTCTGAAGGTTGGGTTAGTGCAGATAAGTTAAAAGAAGCAATCAGACCGGATACCATACTATTTATGAGCACCATAGTAAATCATGTGGTGGGTACAATTCAACCTATGGAAGATTATAAAAAGGTAATAGAGGCAGCAGACCATAAAATCTTCTGGCATGCTGATGCTGGACAAGCTTTTGGGAAAATGCATCTGGATGTGCAAGATTTAGGGGTTGACACATTAAGTGTTTCTGCTCATAAGATTCATGGTCCTCAAGGAATTGGAGCTCTCTTTGTAAAAAAAGGAACTAAGCTAAGTCAATTAATACATGGTGTCACCAGAGTTGACCAGTTACAGACTGGTGGCTTAAGTATTGCTCTAATTGCCGGTTTTGCTAAAGCGGTGGAAATGACTTTCAATGACCTGGATGCTAATATTTCCTATCTTAGAGAGCTGTCTGATTATTTGTTGGGGAAATTGGAATCAACCATTCCAGATATAGAATTGAATGGACCAAGAGGAGACAAAAGAGTGTGTCATAACATCAATGTCTCTATTTCCTATATTGAAGGTGAATCAATAACTATGATGCTTGATTTAAATGGTATAACCGTTGCAACTGGTTCAGCATGTGCTTCGCAAGGATTGAAGCCAAACTATGTGCTGATGGCTATGGGTAAAAATCATGTTCAATCTCATGGTTCTATGAAATTTACCTTATCCAGATACAATACTAAAGAGGAGATAGATTATACCGTTGAAAAGTTAGCGGAAATTACAGCAACACTCAGAGAACGCAGTCCTCTTTATCAAGCAATACATAACAAGGAGAGATAAATGCAGTATTCACAGATAGTCTTAGACCATTTTATGCATCCTCATAATGTAGGTAAGCTGGAAAATCCTGATGCTGAAGCAACTGAAGGAAGTCCAGCATGTGGTGATCAGGTAACGATGTTTCTTAAAGTCAATCCAGAAACTAAGGTTATAGAAGATATAAAGTTCCTTTCCTATGGCTGTGCTTCTAATATCGCTACAGCTTCAATTATAACAGATCTGGCAAAAGGGAAAACACTGGATGAGGCAAAAAAAATCACCTGGCAACAAGCTATGGAAGAACTCGGAGGCTTACCTCCTGTCAAAGTTCATTGTGCTGTCCTGGCAGTAGATACTCTACAAAGCGCTATTTCCAATTATGAAATTGCTCATGGACTTAAAGAAGTTCCTAATTTTGGCAAAGATACGATAATTGAAGAGTTAAGAAAGATTATCTATCCTAAAGTGGGAGAAGATATTGTAACCTTGAAGATGGTTAAGTATGTTGGATTTAATGATGGGGAAGTGATAATTGACCTTAATTTAATGAATTTTGACCAATGGAGAGACAATATTGCTGAAGAGATTAGAGAGCATTTAAAGAAATATGCTGAAATAAAAAATATCCAAATAAACTTCCCTGATTCTCAGGCAACTTGAAGTATTTATTAGAAACTTTTTTAGAAAGCTAAGGATAGCTGAGCTTTAGCTTAGCTATCCTTACTCATATATAATGCACCAGTAAAACACAACTTAGTGCAAAGTGAACATCCAATGCATTTATCTTTATCAATCTCCGGATATTTATCTTCATTTAAAGTTATAGCTTGATAGGGACAACGAGTGCAATTTCCACATTGAAGGCATAGATTTTGATTTAAAGTGCTACTCTTAGATTTTGGAGGCAATTGTAGAAAATCGGTGATAGGATTAGGTTGAGCAATACCTATGAGTTCTTGAACAGACTTAAGTTTCTTTGCTTCCAAAAGATAACTTAAGCCAGAATGAAGCTCATCTATAATTCCATAGCCATATTTTTCCACTATACTGCAGAATTGAACGGTTGAAGTGCCTAAAGCAAGAAAATTAGCAGCATCCAGATAACTCATAGCTCCACCGTTACCGGAAACTATCACACCAAGATTGCAAGCTCTTGCTAAACTTAAGAAGGTTATAGGAAGGATACCTTTTCCACTTAGTCCTATTATCACTCCTTCATCCCAGAGTGCATCTTCTTTTTCTCTAAAACCCATAGCAGGGAAGGTATTTGCCAGAGTTATCCCTGCTTTTTTCTCGGGATATTTATTAAAAACAGATTTAACCGCTTTAATGATGGGAACGATAGCTGTTACAGCACTGGTTAATTTAAAAAGTTTAGGAATCTCTGGATTGCTTATTTCCATTACCCAATCTATAATCTTGGCAGTCAATTCAGCATTTTGAGCCACAATATCACCGTGAGTTCCATCTCCACCTTGAGGACAGGAGAGACTATATTCTATGCCCATGGCACCTGCATTTTCTAATTTAAGGGTATTGGATTGCCAGCCAGCTTTATCGGATTCATCATTTCCGGTTACTGGACCTCCTGTTGAAGCCATAGTTAAACGATCAGGAAATTCTTTAATCAAGCGCTGAATTTCTTCACACACACGGTCTAAAGGATGCTCTGAAACATTATCACAATTACCGAAAGTCTTTCCATTAAATACCCACATATATTCACCAGGAATATGGATATATTGTTTCTCAAAAGCAGTTTTCATCACACCACCTTGCCAGCCTGCAAGATAGGCTGCTTTCATTTGGTCATAACCATCTGTAGGTGGAGCAGCAGAAAGTAGAAAAGGAGATTTTATCCTTCTACCAAAGAAATCTGTCTCCAGAGAAACAGGAGATTGCTTCCAGTGAGGAATAGAAATAATACTTTTAGTCCGCTTTTCTGGCTCGGTATAATCTTGATTTCTTAAGTCAGCATCAATTTTTACGGCAATATTCTTTCCTGAGGCGACCGCTTCTACAACAGTGGAAGGACCATTGACCATATCTCCACATTGATAAATATGAGGACCTTGTTCATTTAAAGAACAACGATTACCGATAGCTATTACGACCATATCAAAAGGTCTATACATTTCGGTGGAGCCCTCTTCATCTACGATGTTGGAAGGATGAAAGGTAAGCCCAGAAGGAAGTGTCACTCTTTTGGTCTTGATTCCCACAGTTTTCCCATTTTCATTTATTATAGCAGTGATACGAGTTCTCGGACTAAAAGCAACTCCAGCTTCAATCAGTTTTTGCTTTTCATCTTCAGTTATAGGCATCTCATTATAGGCTTCTAAAGTTATCATTTCCGCATAGTTAGCACCTTTTCTTAATGATATTAGTGCCGCATCAGCAGCAATAGCACCTCCAACCAGAGCAATCCTTTTACCTTTAAGTTCGTAAGCTTCTGGATTACGCAAAAGTTCCAGACCCAAAACTTCAGTTTCAGAACCAGGAATATTGAGTTTTATAGGTTCATTCAAACCGCAAGCAAGCAGAACCGCATTATATCCTTTTGAGAAAAGCTCCTGAACATTATCTACTTTTTCCTGGATATGAGTGAAATTGAATGCGCGATTAAGATAGTTTAAATCATTATTTATAACTTCAGTATCAAGTCTTTCTGGAGGGATGAGTCTAATTTGACCTCCTAAGGGTTCAGCGTCAAATATATCAACTTCATAACCTAATTGAGTTAAGGTCACTGCAGCACCAAGTCCAGAAGGACCTCCTCCTACTATGGCAATCTTTTTCCCATTTTTAGGGACTTGCTGAAATTCTGGTAATTGACCTAACAGATGAGCTTTATTTATAATAGTAGTTTGAACCTCCTGAATTCTTATGGGGAAATCAAATTTATAGTGAGAACAAGCTTGCACACAGAAATCATCAGGACATACTTTTCCGCAGATTCCACCTAAGGGATTGCTGGATAAAATAATTCCAGCTGCTCTTTTATAATCCGAAGGTTTACCTTCAGCAGCTGCCATCATAAAATCAGCTGGAGAACAATCACAAGGACAGGCTGTTTTACAGGGTTTTTCAGCACAGTATTCGCAACGCAGGATTTCACTTTTCAATTGGTGATCAGTTAGAAACATCTCTATCTCCTTATTTATTATATAATTTAATAATATTTCTTTTCTTTTAAGTTTTCCTACCCGTCAATAAAAATAATAAAAAAGGGATTTGACAAGTAAGGTCTATCAATTATGTTATTGATAAAGACAGGAATAAAGAGTGAGAAAATAAAGCTGTTTTTTGAAAATTGTGTTCCAGTTATATTGTTCATAGTGTGTAAAATACCCGAAGGTGATAAAGAGATGTAAGATAGAAAAGGCTTGAAAAAGAAAGATATACCTATAATAAGCAATAATAAAGAAAAATAATCATTGACAAAAACCTAAAAGAGCCTAATTAAGAGATTATACTAATATTCTTCAAAAAAAGAGGAGGATCAATGAAAAAAGGATGGCTGATTATCTTAGCCTTGATGCTTGTCACGGCAATGTTCGCAAACGGTTCAAATCGTTATGAGATAATTGCCTGGCAAGAAACATTTGAGAACGGTGCCGAAGGGTGGACCCATTATGATGGGAATCTTCCCCCTAATAACTGGCACATTTATAATTATGGTGGAACCCAGGGAACCGTATGGTGGATGGGAGATCCCGCTCTTGCACAGGGAACAAATATTGGTGGATATTATAACCATCAGTATCTGGTTCTGGATACACCTGCTCGTACTATAACAGCAGCTAATTCAGTGCTTACATTCAAAATGGCAGTTGCTCTTGAAGAAGTAGGTGGTACAGGAGAATACAATGGATGGGATTCCTTCAATGTTCGTATATCCACGGATAATGGAGCAACCTGGACAGTTCTTACTCCTACTAGTCCACCTTATGATTTCACTTCATCTTATGCTTTCGGTTTTGAGCATGGTGAAGGTCCAAACATTCCTGGTTGGGGTGGAATTCATCCTGCGTGGACTAATGCAACTTTTAACCTTTCCAGCTATGTGGGACAGAGTGTAAAGATTCGTTTTGCCTTTGCTTCTGATCCTGCTTATTGCACTTCTGATGATCCCACTTTATTTGGGGTTATGGTAGATGATATTTCCTTTGGCGGATATACCAATAATGGTGTTGATGATGGTCAGATGACCTGGGCAAGTTTAGTTCCTGTTGCCGGAGACCTCTGGTCTTTAGCAACCGATCCTACTGCACCATCTCCACCTAATGTAATGAGATGTCAGAATGAGAATGGAACTTATAACCCTAATATGATGAATTATTTAGTGAGCCCTCCAATCCAGCTACCTAATGAAGGTGATATTAGAGTAGATTTTATGATTCAAGGTAACTTTAGTGATCCTGATGCATTTCCTAACTGTGACTATTGGGGCTGGGAAATCTCTCCTAATAACGGTTTAACTTGGTATTATATGAGTAACCCTTATGGAGATCCTAATTTAAGCAATTATGTTTATTCTGATGCTCCACCTACTTGGGCATCAATGGTTGCATCCTATGCTGGTGTTGATGGTTATATTAGTGACTATGCGGGTCATACCATCAGATTAAGATGGTATTTTAAATCTGATGCTGATACACCTATTGGAACAGGTATTATGATTGATGATGTAACCATTTATAACGATGTGTTTATTGCTCCTCCGGAAAACCTGGAAGCTGTAGTGAGCGGTCGCGATGTGATGCTTAGCTGGGCAGCTCCTGGCACTGGTGGTGGTGGAGGACAAGAAGGCTGGCTACATTATGACGGAGAGAATGCTGATGCTATTGGAACAGGTTCCGCAGCAGATTTCGCCGTAGCAGCAAAATGGGATCCCATTGGTGAGCATAGTATCTATGACTATGTGGGAATGAATATCACTAAAGTACGTTTCTTCCCATATGAAGCTAACTGCACCTATACCATTAGAATTTGGACTGGTGCTACGGGAACTCTTGTTTATGAACAAGCTGTTCCTACACCCACTATTAATGCTTGGAATGAAGTTTTATTGACCACTCCTTTCACTATTCCTGCTCAAACTGTGATTATGGTAGGATACCGCTGCAATACTCAAGCGGGATATCCTGCGGGTTGTGATGCAGGTCCTCAAGTGGAGGGATATGGTAATATGATGTACTGGCAAAATAGCTGGACTACCTTAACCAATGTAAATTCCAGCCTTACTTATAACTGGAACATTAGGATTTATGTTGCCAATGCCAAAGGCGAGGAATATGAGCTTTCTTATGCCCCCCTTAAACAGGAAGTTCAACCTGTATCTAATGCTCAATTTAAAGCCAAAGGTATTAAGGCAAAACGTAATGTAGATGGCTACAGAATTTATCGTGATAATGTCCAAATTGATCAGGTAGGTGCTGATGTTCTTACCTACACTGATAGCAATGTTCCTGGCGGAATTCATAGCTATTATGTAACTTCTATGTATGGCACCTACGAATCCGGAGCATCAAATGTAGTTACCGTGTTTGTTATGCCTGAATCTATGGTAGAATTATCCCATGATGATGGCACAGCAGAGCAGGGCTTCAATGTTGGTGCTAATAAACAAATGGCAGTAAAATTTAGCTTTAATCGTAGCCTGACGGTCAAATATGCTAAGATTTATATCCAGAATGTCGGCAATGCTGGTCTAATTGTCCGTGTTTTTGATAATGACGGACCTGATGGTATGCCCGGATCACAGCTTGCTCAATATCAATATCCTGTAGCTTCATTAGTCCAAGGTTGGAATTATATTGAGTTACCGCCCAATATAGAGATAACAGATGGTCAATTCTACATTGGTATCCTGGATGTTGCTAATGGTTCAGCTATAGGACTGGATACATCCACTTCTGGTAATAGTTTTAAGAAAATGGGGACAACTACAAATTGGGAACCAATCACAGAAGGGGAACTAATGATTAGAGCTATCGTGTGGTATGATACACCTAATGATGACAATGTGATTCCTGTATACACACTGTCTGCAACCAATTATCCGAACCCCTTCAATCCGGAAACTACTATCAGTTTTAGTGTGCCAACCTCAGGTTATACCACTCTTAAAATCTATAACCTGAAAGGTGAAGTAGTGCGCACCCTGGTTAACGATGTTCGTGAAGCTGGTAAATACAATGTTGTCTGGAATGGAACTGATGACGGAGGTAGAACTGTTTCCAGTGGTATCTATCTCTATCGTTTAGAAAATAATGGTAAAAAACTTACTGGTAAGATGTTACTTGCCAAATAATACTCTTAAGATTATCTAACCTCTGAAAGAAAAGGAGTGACTTGTGTGTCACTCCTTTTCTGTTTTATAGACTGCCCATTTCATAATAAGATTATTGACATCTTTATCAAGCCAGAAATAAGTAAATTTAATGAATGAATAAATGGGAAGAAATGCAGAAAAAAATCCTCTTAATGGTGCTAATTATTTTTCTTTGTGGTATATTGTATTGTGCCACAATTAGTGGATTTGTGAGCAGAGCCGATAGTGGTGAACCCATTCAATATGTTAATGTGTATATTGCCGATACGAAGATAGGATGTCAGACCAATAAAAAAGGATATTATGTCTTAAATTTACAGCAGACCGGAGATTTTATCCTTACTTTCTCTTTAGTTTCATATAAAAAAGAAACTGTGCCCATCACTATAAAAAATCTAAATGATCACCTCATAATAAATATGCAGTTAGTTAAGAGTTCGGTGGAATTGAGTCCAGTAATAGTAAAGGGAACAAAGGATGAAAGTGATGGACCCATTATTCAACCCAGCACTCTTCATCAAACGCGACAGGATATCCAGATGGTTGTAGCTCCTATGGAAGCAGATGTCTTTAGAGCAGTTCTGGCTGTTCCTGGAGTGGTCCCTATCTCAGATTTTTTTGCTGGACTTTATGTTCGTGGCGGTTCTCCAGATCAGAATCTTATTCTTTTAGATAATACTGAAGTATATAATCCTAATCATTTTGGAGGAATATTTAGCACTTTCAACACCGATGCAGTTGAAAGCATTGAATTGATTAAAGGAGGTTATCCAGCAAAGTATGGGGGAAGGATGTCCTCAGTCCTGGATGTGACTGAAAGAGATGGTAATAGAAAATTTTATGAAGGAGTGGGGAGACTTAGTCTCATTTCTGCTTCAGCTACCGCTGAAGGACCCTGGATAATAGATTCGCAAAGTGTTTCTTTTATGGCATCATTTCGTCGTACCTATCTGGAAATGTTAAAAATGATTATCTCTGACTTACCTGATTACTATTTTTACGATGGTCATATTAAAATTAACTGGGATATTGATACTAACAATAAACTAAGTGTTAGTGGCTACTACGGCAAAGATATGTTATCCTATGATATTACTCCTATTATGGACTTAGACTGGGGGAATAGCATTTTATCAGCTCAATGGATGCATCTATTTTCACCACAGCTTTTCTCCCAATTTATCATTTCGGGAAGTCAGTATAATAATTCTATTGATGAAGTCTCAGCGGAAGGAATGAACATCTTCCAGAGTAAAAATTATATTCGTGATTTAACGGCAAAAGGAACTCTGAACTGGAAACCCAGTAATCATCACGATATTGAGACCGGCATAGAGCTAAAATTTAATGATACCGATTTAAAGATGGGGACTACTTATCAAATTGCCCAAAATGCATTACCGCAAGCAGCTATAACTTCATTAACCAGTTCTGCTTTTACTCAAGATACTTGGGTAATAAATGAATTGTGGACCTTGCAGCCAGGTTTGAGAGTAAACTGGTATAAAACCTTGAAAGAAGAACCAGCTCCTGTTCCTGCTGCTTCCTATTTTAATCTTGAACCAAGAATTTCTCTTAAGCGCAATCTGGATGTAGGTGAAAGTATATATCTTAATTTTGGCGTGTATCATCAATATTTATCGCTTCTCGGTTTGTATATCAATTCTCCTTATGATGTTTGGTTACCGATAGATGGAAGTGTTAAACCCGGAGTTTCTCATCATTATATTTTAGGGTATAATAGAGCGTTAAGCAGACATTTCCAGTGGGATGTGGAACTCTATTATAAGACCTATAATCATCTCAAGGAGTTTAATACCAATACATTTTTCAATTGGAATAGTGAAACAGGCACCCTTTCAGATGCGGTTAATACAGGTAAGGGCTATTCTTACGGTGCAGAATTGATGCTGCGAAATGACTGGAAAGGCTTAAAAGGTTATTTAGGTTATTCTTATAGTGAGACTAAACGTAAGATTGATAATGTTAATATAGACCCTTATACAGGTGAACCACAATATTTTTATCCTCGATATGATAGAACTCACACCGTTTCTTTAGTAGAAAACTATAATATCAGTCAAAACACAGGTTGGCAAATAGGTAACGCTGATATGATAGTAGGTATGAATTTTTCCTACAATTCAGGACAGCCTTCTGAAATTCCAGAACGCATCTTTTTTGATGGTGAAAATTTCCAGCTTATATACAGTTATCAGGATAGAGTTCGGCTTCCCGAGTATTTAAGGTTAGATTTGAGTGTGCATTTACAATGGAACACTTTCTGGGGTTCTATTGAACCTTATCTGGAAATCATCAATGTATTCAACCATAAAAATGTAAGTTTTCGTTTCTATGATGTACAGATGAATGAAGATGGCACTTTGAAGTTGGTCACAAGAGATGGAACCCAATTTCCCTTTTTGCCCTTTATTGGAGTTAATGTAAGATGGTAAAACAAGTGATAAAGATAGTGATGCTCTCAGTTATACTACTGAGTTGCCTTTTTATTGTTTCCTGTGATAATACATCTGGACCAAGATTTAAGGGGGAAGTCTTCACTGTAGCAGGAGTATTAATGGCAGATAAACCAATCTCTCTTTCCTATCCTATCTATATAACCAGAAGTAGCTCCATTGAAGAATTTGACCCACTGGAACTTTTTGTCTGGGATGCAGAAGTTCTTATAAAAGATTTGGATACGGGAGAAACTTTTTCTTTAACCCCTTCTTTGCACGAATTTAAGATAAAATATATAGATTTGGCAGAACATATTATTCAACCTGAACATCATTATCGGTTGGAAGTGCAAATTCCGGGAATGGATTCTTTAATCTGGGCTGAAACCACTGTCCCTCAAAGAGTAGAATTAAAACCTGATCCTTATGGAACAAATCCTCCCGGTACAGGTTATTCATTTGATCCTGAAACCACCAATTTCATTCCCTTTAATCAAATTGATACCAACTATCCTCTGGTAATAAGCACCGGAAATACACTGGGAATATTTAATCTATGGATTGAAACCTATTGTATGGAGGAATTTAGTACTAATCTGGAATATACTAATCAGCTTTTACAAGAAATGCATCCCTCCGCCAATATTGAAGAGCTTTATAATCAAGGAAGTTTGGGTATCAGGCGCTTAGAACTGGCTAATCGTTTCCAATCTGCTCCGTTGGAAGGTCTTCCAGGTTATTATGTGGTTTTAAAAAATTACTCTACTGCTTTTATCTTCTATGGAAAGTATCGCGTAAGAGTGTGGGTAATTGATGATAATTACTATAGATTTCATTATATGATGGATGGTTATCTACATGGTGGTGTTCATAATGCCCTGGGTTATTTTGGTTCTGCCAGCGGCGGAGAACTCTATGCTCGTATTATTAAATCTAATTAATCTCTCAGTTTCATTTCCTATTTCAGCATAATCCTTATCATTATTTATATTTATTTATAACTATTTTTTGAACGATAAATTTGTAGCATAAACCCTGTATTCTCTTTATTTATAGCGATTTACCTCTATTAGCTGTCCCTAAACTCCTAATTGCCTCTCTCTTAACACTTTATAAGCTCAAGAGCTAAGGGAGAGGTAGGATAGAAGAAAGAGAAAATCAGACATAAAAAGTGAGAGAATATAAATTGTCCTAAATAATTTGTAACCGATTGAGTAACAATAAGAAAGTCATATAACAATATAAATTCTTATCGCTAAAATTATAAAGTGATTTGTTTACTGTTTTATCTATAAAATATTAGTCACACATATAGACTTAAAAAAGCTCTTAAACATTTCTTAAATAAAAGTATCGTTTCTTTATGGGTGGAACAAGATCCTCCTTGTTACAATCTCTCATAGAGTTTTTTTAAAAGGTGAATTTTATCCGTCCTCGTCTATGAAGCTCCAACGAAGCTTTCTTATTTTGGCTAATTTTAAGCATTGAAAGAACTCGTTTATGATGCTTCTTATTACTTTTAACTCTTATAGAAAAAAGTAAACAAGGCTATCCGCTTTGCGCTATGAAGACATCTTGAACCCAATTTTTTATTAGGCTAATCTAATAAACTTTCCTTTGATAGAGGAGGGTCAATATTATGCTTCTATGACTTCAACATTAGCACGAGGGATAATCATTCTTGTGCCATCTTCAAACTCAGCTTCCAAGACTCTGACCAGAGTTTCTGATTCTACTTTAGTAAGTTCTTCAGGTAATGCCACCACTTTAGCAATTTTGCCAAAATTAGGTTGACGAATGATTCTTATAATAGTCCCAATTTCCAGCACAGGAGGTTTTGGTTCTTGAGGAACTAATTCTTCTTCAGAAAATTGAAGAGGAATGATTATTTCGGGACGAATAACTCCAGCTCTGATTTGAGTTCTGCCATGAATAGAAGTTTTATGTCCATTAAATTTCTTCAATAAACCAAAGGTCTTTTTTGCCATTGCAATCTTACCAAAACCTTCAGTGCATACGATAGTGATGCCAATGTTTTCGTGTCCTGTAATAGCCACTCCCAGATCGTATCCGAGAAGTTTTTTTAGGTCTTGGTCATCAATGCCACCAGTTATAATAGCTTTAACGCCATGTTTTTTGGCAGCATCAATAACATCATAAGAAACGAATTGTCCTGTCACGATTATTTTATCTTTGCAGGCATCAGTAATTTGCGCTGGAGTTATTTCAGATTCAGGACTTTCTGCAATGACCATAAGTTCACCTACGGTTTCGCCTCCTACGCCAAAAATTCCCTGTGCATAGGCACTTTTATTTTGAATTATCACACCTTCTTCAGGTATGATTTCTGTAACCATTCCATCAATAAAAGCTTTCACTTGAACGGGTATCTTGGGTTCACGTAATAGGATTTGACCTGTAATGGTAGAGATACTTTCCACTTCACCATTAATAGGAGAACGCACTTCATTTTTCATTATACCCAGACCAAATAAGCCTTTTGTTTCCGCTAAAACTGTATTAGTAGTGATTTTATCACCTGGTTTTACTTTTATAAAATTGGGAAGCTGTGCTGGAGCTACACCAAGTTTATTAGCTAAATTAAAAGGAACCACTTTACCAGGTAAGAGGGTTTCAGCGACAACAGTTTCAGCTTGGACGAAGTCACCTTTTTTAACCAGGACCTGACCTTTAA
Organism: Candidatus Syntrophosphaera thermopropionivorans; assembly: GCF_004353895.1. GTDB lineage: Bacteria > Cloacimonadota > Cloacimonadia > Cloacimonadales > Cloacimonadaceae > Syntrophosphaera > Syntrophosphaera thermopropionivorans. The sequence goes on from NZ_SMOG01000004.1 coordinate 39,636, forward strand.
GTGGTAGAACTCTTTCTTTTTTCAGGACTATATTTTCAGTTACCATTAAACCAGCAGAATATGCTTGTGCCATTTTCTTCCTCCTATTTTAATATCTGTTCGGGATAAGCATTAAATGCCTGTATCCATTTTTTTAAAGTGGCAATGCGTTCAGCTTTTTCTGTGGGAAGCACAAAAGGTTGTCTACCTCTGGTATCAAGGACAATACCTACCACTCCACCTTTCAGTTCCACTTCTAATTCTTTATTTTTATTTTCATCCAGAATTAGACCACCATGGGTTTTCAAGTTTGCTTTTGCTACTTCTCCCACACCACAAGGAATTAAGCGAACTTCTCCAAAAGGAATCTGTTCTTCCCAAGTGCTTCCATCAGGCAATTCCAATTTTGCGGTAAGAGCAGGTTTCCCTACTTTCCCTTTACCTACCGGTGCTACGCAAGTTCCTAAATAAATCATACAATCCTTATGGAAGACTTCAGTTGCTGCTTTAGTGCTTATTTCAGAAAGCACTCCCAGATGAGGCATCATAAATATACTATCCACAGCCAAACGAGTGATACCTTCAGGAAGAAAAGCATTAATTAATAACATCATAGTCTGACTACGACGAGGTGCATGAGAAAGTACTCCACCACTTCCTACTAACAAATCTAAGGTCATCAAATTGACCAGCGTCTCACCAGAAGTGGATTGACTGAAGGCTTCAGATATATCGCGCTGCCGTTGAGTTCCTTTTAAAGTGCTGGCAAACTCTTTATGTTGTTCAAAAGCAAGACGTAAAGCTTCAATAGCTATAGCTTGTTCCAAAACCAGTTCCTCTAAAAGATAAGGGATAGTAGTAGGTCGAATCATTTTGTTTTTAATCATATTACGTAGATACCCTTCATCAATATCTAAGGGTACCCAGCGCATAATATTCTCTAAGCCACTGGAAGCCAGAACATTGGAGATGCTATAGCTCATTCCCAGATTGGCACTAACGGTACGATTGAAAATGAATTCTTCGGTAAAAACGGAAAAGATATCTGTAGTTGCTCCACCAATATCTACTCCTACAACTTCAATATTTTCTTCACGGGCAATAGCTTGCATAATATTTCCCACAGCTGCAGGGGTAGGCATAATAGGAACAGGTTCATGGTCTGGTCCCTGACACCATTTCATCAATTTATCATAGCCTGGAGCTTGTTTCATCACATGGTCTAAAAACAGTTCATGGATTTTATCTCTTGCGGGTTTGAGGTTTTCTATTTCCAGTTTGGGACGAATATTATCCGTGATAATCAAATCCACTTTATCTTGTAAACATTCCCGCACATAATCACGAGCATCTTTATTTCCAGCATAAATCACAGGGAGTTTAAATCCTGATCCCAGACGAGGTTTAGGGTCAGCAGCACTAACTAATTCAGCCATTTCTACTACATGCTTAATTGTGCCCCCATCTTCACCTCCAGCCATCAATATCATATCTGGTCTCAATTCTCTAATTCTTTCTATCTTTTCGTGATTCATTCTCTTATCATTACTGGCTATGAGGTCCATAACTATAGCACCAGCACCCAAAGCAGCTCGCTCTGCACTTTCTCCTGTCATTGAAGCGACCACACCTGTAACCATCATTTGCAAACCGCCACCAGCAGAAGAAGTAGAAACATAAGCATCTACTCCAACATCACCACGCCTGGGGATGACAAATTCCCCATTTTCCATAAACTTGATATTAGGATTATGGTATTTAAGGCGAGCAAGTTCTTCCAGTTCCTGGGTAGCATTAATCACACCTTTGGTAACATCATTCAAAGGAGCTTCCACAGTTGTGGGTGCTTCTCCCCGAACGGTCTGGCGGTATTCTCCATCAATCCATTCAATTAAAATTGCCTTAGTAGTGGTGCTGCCACAATCAGTGGCAACAATTCGGGTAAGGCGTTTCTCATCGTATTGCATTATACCTCCGTTGATTCAGTTGACTTATTTGTTTTATTAAAGATTTTTTTAAAAAAGGCTTTTCGTTGATTCTTTCTACGCTGTCTTTTAAGTCTTGCTTTATTTCTTCTTTCTTCATTGGTTTCTTCGTCCAGTTCATCTATCCTTTTAATCAAGCGTTTAAAGTAATCATCACTTTGTATCATAAGAGCAAAACGCTGATATTGATTAGAGTCAAAAATCATTTCTGCAAAAGGAAGAATAAAATAGAGAGCCTGACTTGCAATTCCATGCAAAGGATGAAGGGATTCAAAAAGCATAATACCAGCAGAGCCTAAACTTCTGTCAACGAAGAAGTGAGCAACTTTTTCAATCATTTCATTGGCTTCTTCTTCAGTGATAGTAGTTTTAATTTCTTTATATTCTTTATTCATAATCAAATCGCACGAGCAGCAGTTAAGACGGCAACTTTGCTTGCTCCAGCTTCTTTTAAAACTCGGGATACTTCATTAACTGTGGTTCCAGTAGTAAAAACATCATCTACCAGAATGATTTTCTTTCCTTTTACATCAGCATTTTTCTTTAAGCGAAAGGCATTTTTTAAATTATTGACTCTTTCTTCTGCATTTAAAGTTGTCTGAGAGGGAGTAGGAAGATATCTTTTAACAGGTTCAGCATAGGGTATATTCCATTTAATAGCTAACTTTTTGGCAATAAGTTCGGATTGATTATATCCTCTTTCTCTTTTGCGAACTCTATGCAAAGGAACTGCCGTAATCAAATCAAAATTATTAGCAAATTTATCAGCCTCAGGAAGTTCCATTATTGCTTGACTGAAGAAACTGGCAGGAGCAAGAAAAGCATTGTATTTAAAATTATGAATTAACTCCCGAACAGGCGACTGATAAATAAAAGCAGCACGAGCAATATCAAAGACAAAATCATTTTCTGAACAATAAGCACAGCTATAATCAATCATAGGCGCACCACATTTATCACAGTAATTAATCGTAATAGGAGAAAGTAATTCTTTGCATTCGGAGCATAAAACCTCTTTAACACTTTCTATCCTCTGATTACAAGCAAGACAGACAGGTGGAAAGAAAAGTTTATCAATTGAGATTAAAGTATTCTTCCAATGCAGCAAAGATTTTTCCTCCATCATTACTGGTTACATAAGGAGTTGCAGCTCTTTCTGGATGAGGCATCATCCCAAGAATATTACGAGTTCTATTACATATGCCTGCAATATTTTCCCGCGATCCATTCGGATTATATTCGGCATTTATATTGCCCTGTTTATCGCAATAGCGAAAGACAATTTGATGGTTATCTTGTAGTTCTTTTAAAATTTCGTCAGAACAGAAGTAATTGCCTTCTTTATGGGCAATGGGAATGTCCATAACTGTTCCTTCTGGAATCTGATGAGTGAAGGCAGTGTTATTATCTTCCACCCGAATATATTGGTGCTGACAGATGAAATCAAGTCCTATATTACGTAAAAGAGTGCCAGGAAGAAGTCCACACTCAGTCAGGATTTGAAAGCCATTACAGATACCAAGGATTAACCCTCCCTTTTTAGCAAAAGCCATAACCTCTTCCACTATAGGTGAAAAACGAGCTAAAGCACCACAGCGAAGGTAATCTCCATAGGAAAAACCACCTGGTAAAACTACTAAATCTGGATTTTGCAGGTCTCTATCTTTATGCCAGATTAAACGACTCTTATGTCCATAATAGGCAAAAGCTTCTTGAGCATCATGGTCGCAATTAGAACCAGGAAAGGTAATAACACTTACTCTCAACTTTGACTTTCCTCTTTATTTTCCAAAGTAAACCAATAATGTTCTGTATTGGGATTTGCCAGTAGCTCCTGGCAGATTTTATCCGTTTCTTTCCAGGTAGATTCCTCATTATCAGAATCAAAGGTCAATTCTATATATTTACTAACTCGCGCTTCTATCACATTGGTATAGCCCAATTGCTGAAGAGAATTACAAACTGCTTTTCCCTGAGGGTCAAGCACATTAGGTTTTAGACAGACAAATATCTTTGCCACGAGCATCTTGACATACCTTTATATTTTAATAGTTTTATCTTTTTCTTTAAAATCATTATATCCGTCAATAACTTTTTGTTATAATAAGATAGATGAACTCTCGCATTGTTTTGCAGAGCCATAATTAAAAACGGAACAAAAGAATTAGTCTATCCACAAGTTATTAAATATAGCAGTTAATTTCTTTCATTCAGGGATTATTTATAATCACTCACTACTGGTTCTTTATTCTGGTTAATAGAGCAGAAAAATAGGCAATATAAAGCTCATTAACAAGCCGGTAAATGAAACCTTAGGCGCATTTGAAAGCTATCTTGTCCAGAGTTCAATTAACACGAGCAGGTGGATTCTTCCCTTCAATTACGGCAATGGCATTTTCTGCAGCAAGCAATGCCATTTTTGTCCTGGTTTCATAACTAGCAGAACCAATATGGGGCAATAATATAACATTAGAAAGCTTTATTAATTCTTCAGGGATAACGGGTTCATTTTCATACACATCCAATCCTGCACCAGCGATTTTATTTTCCTTTAACGCTGATATTAAAGCCTGTTCATCAATTATAGGTCCTCTTGCGGTATTAATCAGAATAGCAGTGGATTTCATTAAATTAAACTCCTTTTCTCCAATTAGATGTCTGGTTTCGGGAGTTAAAGGAGTGTGAATACTGATAAAATCAGAATTTTGACAGAGAGTAGTCAAATCCACAGAAACATAATCTGAAGAAAGAGACTCAGGATTAACCTGAGGGTCATAATATATAACTTTCATATCAAAACCGAGTGCACGGTGAGCTACTGCTCTTCCGATTCTGCCCATACCAATAATACCTAAGGTTTTGCCGAAGATATCATTACCCATCATCAGCATAGGTTCCCAACCTTGAAATTTTCCTTCCCGTACGAAACGATCTGCTTCCACAATTCTTCTGGCGCAACTCATAATCAAAGCCCAGGCTAAGTCGGCAGTAGTTTCAGTTAGCACTCCAGGGGTATTACATATAACAATGCTATGTTTAGTAGCGGTTTCCACATCTATATTGTTATAACCTACTGCATAGACGGATATACACTTAAGGTTAGGAGCAGCTTCTATAATTTCGTGGTCTATATTATCAGTTAAAAGACAGATTAAAGCATCAATATCTCTCACTTTTTCTTTCAGTTCTTCGTGAGTGATAGCTCGGTTTTCCGGGAAAATTTCCACTTCAAATACTTCTTCCAATCTTTTAATAGCTGGTTCGGGGATATAGCGAGTGATAAATAGTTTTGGTTTCTGCATAGTTTATTCCTTAGTGTTACTTACTGGCACAACTCTTTCTATAGAATTACTATCAACCCAACCTTGAGTTCCATCAGGTAGGATAATTTGAGCTTTCTTGCCCTGGGTTTTGATAACCACAACTACACTTCCTTCAGGTATAGTCTGGAGAACATTGTTGCTTTCTGGAGTATGATAAATGGGTGCTACATTAGCGATTACGACTGCACGAGAATCATTACGATAGCGGTGATTTTTGACCAGCAGCATACTACCGAAAGCGATAAAGAGAATAGCTGTTATTACTACAGCCAGAATAGGTAAACCGCGTTCCTTTTCTGAAGGAGTGTGCATTAGCCAATGTAAACTCAAGGTTAAAAGTATAGCTAATATTAAGAGAGTTATAGCCAATCGGTTTAAAGAAAAGAAATCATAAATATTTAAAAATAACTGCACGAGAAACGGTCTGTTAGGCTCAGGAGAAAGCTCTGGATGCAGATTATGAATATACAAGAGATTTTGTTTAGCTTGCTTATGTGCAGAATTCAGATTCAGAGCCCGAAGGAAGTATAGCACAGCTTTACCAGTGTTTCCCAATTGATAATGGCAAACCCCCATATCATAGAATAAATCTGCATTTTTAACTCCGTGTGCAGCTTTAGCTTCCAATTTTTGCAGAGTTTGTTGATAGAATGCTTGTTCTGCATTTAAAGAATCAGGATTCAAGACTTGAGCAGATAAGGAAAAAGTTAAGATGAGTAAGCCGAAGATAAATATCCAGTGCTTCATTATTGTTCCTCATTTTTAGAGTTGATATCCTTTTGAGGCAGTGTAACTCTGTTCTTTTTAGAGGATTCTTTTTCAGGTTTAAAACGGCTTAAGGCTTGAACCAGGGAACGCAATTGGTGCAGAGCCTCATCCAATTTTTCAGCTTCTGCTCCTCCGGGCATAAAACGAGCTTTCTGGCATAGCAACAAAAATTGCTCTAACTGTTCAAGTAATTCAAGAGGCATACCTTTTGTTCTTAAAGCATCAATTAGTTCTGGTGTGGGCAGACTTTTAGAAACACCATATTTTCTTGCCAGATAATCCATCAATCCAATTTCTGCCAAGGGATAGAAATCAGGGGAAAGTTTTTCCGCTGCTTCTGTTGCCTTTTTTAAATACTTATTCAGGATGCGATGAGCGGTTTTTTGAGCATAAGCAACAGGTTCCAATTCTTTCAATCTATTTTCTCTTGCTACAAGACTTGAAATGATTAGAGATATTGCACAGAGTGCCAATATAAGCCAGAACCAGGGTTCTGTGCTATAATTTTTAAAATCTGGATAATACTCAAGATTGAGCAATGGATAGAGTGCCTGTGGTTTATCTTTTTCCAATAGTCCGGAGAAATATGATAGGACATTAGCTTGATGAACTTTTATTTCCTGGGGTGCACCTTGGAAAGTTTTATAAACTCCAGAAGTTGTATCAAACCAACTAAAGGTGTATCCAGGTATAGTCAATTCCCCTGTTTCTCGTGGAAGCAAAGTATAATGGATAAAACGTGTTCCTTCAATCACATTAGCCAGCTTGTCCTGAATATAGGGTGCAGAAACCTGAAATTTATCTACATTAGGGAAAGGAGCTGCGGTAAACTGGCTAAAATTTCCTCTTCCTGAGATATTAATAGTGAAGGTTAAAGCATCGCCAAGGTTTAATTTAGTAGAAGAGACACTCTGGGAAACGGTGAAATTTCCTACTGCGCCTGTAAAACCAGCAGGAGCTCCAGAGGGTAAAGGTTTTACATTTATCCAGCAAGGTTTGGAACTGATAGTTTTATTTAAAAATCCCAGAAATTGTGCCTGTCCTGTGAGAATTGGCATCTGTAGTCTTCCAGCTTTATGAGGGAAAATAACATCCTGCTTTATAAGAGCACGTTTATAGGATTTGCTATTATAGACAGAAGATTCATATTGAAGTGAGGAAGGCTGAAGGAAGACTGCTTTACCGTAACCCTCAAAATCTTTTTCGGATTCAGCATAGAAAGCTTCAACCGCTTGTTCCGTGTAAAGATAATAGGAAATTATCACGGGTTCGCCAACATAAGCAAGATCAGTTTCTGGGATACAGAGTAAAAATACTTCACCTTCTATGAGATTGGGATTGAATAGTTCATCTCCAAAAGGATTTAAGAAAGGTGAAAGATTATACTGTTTCTGAGGTGGAGGTGAAGATTCTTTAACCTGAACAGTTAAAGAGGGTGTATAATATTCCTTCTTCTCAACTTTAACTTTAAAGGAAGGAATAGTGAAGGTACCAGTTTTTTGAGGGATATAAATATAGGTAAAAGTTTGTATGTATTTAGTGAATAAATTTTTATTAACGAGGGAGTAATCAATGTAAGTTGAACCTACTACATTACGAAAAGAGAATCCTGGTATTTGGGGAGCTGGTGGAGCAATAACTTTTACTTGTTTATCACAGGTTATTTCCAGTATCAGTTGTAGCTGATCAGATAAGGTAATAACATCTTCTTTTAAATAAGCATTTACCGTTACTGATTCAGCTTTTAGTATGCCCATTAGAGAGAGCACTATCAATAGAGCACAGGCAAACTTTTTTACCACCACTTTTCTCCTTTCCCCTTATAAGGTGGAGGATTCTTTGCCATTCTATCTCTGGCTTCTTTTTGGTCAAGTGCATTTAATCTATTTTCCATTTCTTCACGCAGAGATTGGTCAGGAGGATTTTGCTGATTTTGGTCTTTATTGTTTTCTCCTATACCAGCTTGTAGGGTAATAGCATTTTTCTTTTTAAGTGCCAGTTCATAATTTGCTTTAGCATTTTCATCATCTGGGTCAAGAAGCATAGCATTTAGATAAGCTTGTAGTGCATTATCAATTTGGTTATTCCGTAAATAAGCATTACCCAAATCATAATGTAAACCAGGGACTTTATCATTCTCTTTCAAAGCATCCTGTAGTTTTTTTATGCTTTCTTCATATTTACCTTGCTGGTATAAAGCTTTACCCAAACTGCTTTCCGGAAGGTAATCCTTATCTTTGCTATCCAATTCCTTTTCCCAGATTTTAGCTGCCTTTTCAAACTGTCCTTTTTTATATAATTCACTTGCTCTACTGTGTTTAAGTGATTTCTGATTAAATAATAAAGTATATATTAAGAATAACAGAATAAGTATAACCAGAATAAGGATAAGCTTGTAGAAGAGCAGTTTTTTATCTTTCATACATTTTCCCTTTTACGAGAAAGAGGTAGAAGAAGACTTTCCACCAATAAAATAATTATAGCAATAATGGCAGGTATGGCATACTGGTCTTTTAAAATGGAGAAGTTTCTACTTCTTTCCCTACCAGATTCGCTGGCATAAATGTTCTGAAGGATGGGGTCTAATTCTCCTTGCCCCGGTCTAACGGAAAAATATTTCCCCTTACCTATGGATGCAATTGCCTGTAATGTCTTAGTATCAAGCTTGGTAAATGCTTGCTGACCAGTCTTTTCATCTCTAACAAAAGTGCCTTCTTCGCTTCCCACACCCAAAACATAGATTTTAACTCCTTGTGAGCTTAATCTTTTAGCTTGAAGAATAGCGCTTCCTGCGAGGTCTTCTCCATCGGTTATTAAAAGAAGAATATTACTTCCACCAGCTGATTGAAAGGACCTGCTTGCCAGCGCTAATGCTGCACCAATATCCGTCCCATAGGAAACTACATTGTCAGTATTAATACTATTTAGCACCAGGCGAACACACGAATAATCATCAGTAAGTGGACATTCCAGAGTAGGCACTCCCGCAAAGGCAATAATGCCAATACGATCTCCTTTAAGCTTATCTATCAAAGAATCTATTTGCATCTTGGCTCTAAGCAGTCTACTGGGAGTAATATCCTGTGCATCCATACTTTTGGAAACATCCAGACAGACCATAATATCAAGTCCATTGAAACTGTATTCTCGCTCTTCATAATCCCATTGGGGACGAAGCAAAGCAAAAATAATAAAGGCTAAAGCCAAGATAATTAATATATATTTGAAAAAGTGCAAAAACTGGGAGCGACTAGAAAGATATTCAGGATAGAAAGAAGGATTAGCAAAGCGAGAGAAGCGCTTTTTTTCACGCCTATTCCAGAAAAATAGAGATACTATCAAAGGAATGATAATAAGTAGTAACCAGATATTTCCAGGATAATATAGATTCATTTTTTACTCCGGAAGAATAGGCATAACTATCAAATGCAGAAGTAGTTCTATGGTCAGCAAGATAAAGGCAATCCAAAGTAGAGGCATAAACTTTTCTGACCATATATAATGAATTTGAATCTGGTAAGTGGTCTTTTCCAGCTTATCTATCTTATCCATAATTTGTTGTAATTGTGCTTTATTTCCTGCTTGGGCAGCTTTTCCCGTTCCTGTAATCTCAGCAACTGCATTAAGAGTATTCATATCCAGTTCTACTTGCATTTTTCTATAGTAAGTACCAAGTAAGGGGTCTTCAATAGGGTAATCTACCAAGCCATTTGTTCCTACTCCTATAGGATAGACCTTTATTCCATAAGCTTTTGCCATTTTAGCTGCCGTTAGGGGGTCTATTTCTCCTGTGTTACTAACGCCATCGGTTATTAGAATGATAACTTTACTTTTTGCAGTGCTGTCTTTAAGTCTGGCTACTGCTTTGGCAAGACCGACTCCAATAGCGGTAAAAGATGCTTCTTTATTGACCTGAAGGCGGTCAAGTTGTTCTAAAATAGCTTCATGGTCAAAAGTTAAAGGACTCTGGGTTAGAGCATATTCTGAAAATGCTACTAAACCAAAACGGTCATTAGGTCTTTTTTTAATGAAGTCTTTTGCTACATTAACTGCTGCACCTAATCTATTTTGAGGAGCAAAATCCATAGCCAGCATAGAGCCACTGATATCTATAGCAAGAACAATATCTACACCTTTTTGACTGATATCTCGTGTTCCATAACCCCAGCGGGGTTGAGCTATAGCCAGAATTAAACATACAAAGATTAAACTTCTTAAAATGGGGAAAAGGTATTTCCAGAACTTGTTTTCTCCTTTTATCTGTTTAAGAAGAGGCAAACGCGTAAATGGTAATCGCAGTTTATGTGGTTTCTGGATTTTAAATTGATACCAGAGGAACAAAGGTACTATAATTAGAGCTATTAACCACCAGGGACGAGCAAAACTAAGCATGCTCAATTCCTCCATGAGCAAGCTTTTGTTGTGCTTCTACTAATTCAAAAGATTGCACCCAGGACCTCAACCAGTTCTCATATTCCTCTATTTCTTCTTGGGAGGGAATATATTTGGCAAATTTAACTTTATCACAGTATTTCAGGAAATTCAGGACTTCCTGACTGCTGGCAATATATAAGCGTTCGGCAACTTGTTGTATTTCTGAAGTGGTCATTTCCACAGCTGGGAAACGATATTTCCGTTCTAAAAATTGTCGTAGAATTAAGGAAAGCTCATAATGATGACGGATATATTCACCTTTCTGGATTAAATTCTGGGACAAAAGTTCATCCAATTGTTTTAAAGCTATTTTCCAGGGAGGGTCCAGAGAAGTAGAAGATGGAATGGTTTCCTTTACTGTGGAATCTTTTCCGCCTCTGTTTCTTCTATTTAGAATCAAGTAGATAATTCCCACAATGATGAATGCAATTAATAGATAGTATACCCAGATAGGTAATTGCAGTGGGTATTTAGCTAAAGGTTTGATATCAACCAGGGTGGTATCATTTTCAGCTCTAACGGGAATCACTATAACCCGGAAGGCATCTGTGAAATAAGTTTGCCCATCTGAAATTTCCGGGATTACTTGCAATTTAGGGAAACTCAGTGAACCAGTTAGTATAGGAACAATAGTGAGCTGTAACCAGGTTTTTCCGGAAGGCTCCTTCTTTTTTTCTACTTCAATGATTTTAAAGGAAGTTAATGTGTCTGGAACAACTACACTTTTTAAAGGAACATCAGCGTAGATTTGTAGTTGAAAACGGTCTCCTACATTCAGGTTATCATCATTAACCAATTTTTGTTGGATAGTAACAGCAGAAAGATAGCTTATAAAAAGCAATATTAGAGCTAAAGGTAGGATTTTTTTCATCTGCCTTCTCTTAATCTTCTTCTCCTTTGTTCAAAGAAAGTTCTAAGAGCCTTGATATGCGAATCCATACTTCTTAGCATTATGTAATCAACCTTCATTTTAGCCAAGTCTTTAGTGAGGTCTTCCTGTTGTTTAGAAACTCTTGCCTCATATGCTTTTTGGATAGATGTGACAGAAGTATTACAATAAAGAGTGTCTCCTGTTTCCGGGTCGTAAAGATTTAGGACTCCCGCATCAGGTAATTTTAATTCTGCCTCATCCAGAATCTGGATAGCGATTACATCATGCTTTTGTGCCAGGATTTCCAGAGGTTTATTATAGCCACTATCCATAAAATCTGAAAGGATAAAAACCACAGACCGTTTTTTGAGAATATGATTGGCAAAGGTTAGGGCTTCCAGTATGGAAGTATTTTTATGTTCTGGTTCAAGATAGAGCACATCTCTTAAAATCTCCAAGGCTTTATTGCTACCTTTGCGAGCAGGCAGATACTTTTCCAGCTGGTCGGAAAACATTATCAGCCCTACTTTATCATTATTGGAAAGAGCGGAAAAGGAAAGTAGAGCAATGATTTCTGCTACCCGTTCTTGTTTTTTTGGTTGCACCGTGCCAAATTGCATAGAAGCTGATACATCAACGATAAAGAAGACATTTAGCTCCCTGGTTTCGGTATATTTTTTAACATAGGGTGCACCTAAACGAGCTGAAACATTCCAATCAATATCCCGATAATTATCTCCAGCTTGATATTCACGGACTTCAGCAAATTCCAGACCCTGCCCTTTAAAGCTGGAACGATATTCTCCACTAAAGATTTCATTAACCAGATTCTTGGTTCGGATTTCCAGTTTCCCAATCCGAGCAAGAATCTCTGCAGGTGTGGGGGAAGACATAGATTGAATCCTTTAAGGGACCTCTATCTCTTCAAATATGCGGGTGATTATATCTTCTGTACTAACCTGTTCTGCTTCAGCTTCATAGGAAAGGATAATACGATGTCTTAAGACATCTTTGCCTATGGCTTTTATATCATCGGGGATAACATAAGCTCGATGTTCCAGATAAGCATTAGCTTTAGCAGCACGAGCAAGAAAGATTGTAGCTCTCGGGGAAGCTCCATATTGTATCAAGCCAGTTAATGATGATATACGAGGATAGCGTTGGGGATAACGTGTTGCCTGTACCAGATTGAGGATATAATGCTTTAACCTTTCTTCCATATACAAATCAGCTAATATCTCTCGCATATAATCTAAATCTGAAGGTTTAAGCACCGGATGAACTCTAAGTTCTCGTTCTACTACCATCCTTTCAAGGATTACCTTTTCTTCTTCCAGATTGGGATATTTAATCTTGAGCTTCATTAAAAAGCGGTCAACCTGAGCTTCAGGCAAAGGATAAGTCCCTTCCTGTTCTATGGGATTTTGTGTTGCCATAACGAAAAAAGGACGAGGTAGAGGGTAGGTGGTATCTCCAATAGTCACCTGTCGTTCTTGCATAGCTTCCAGTAAAGCAGATTGAACTTTGGCAGGAGCACGATTTATCTCATCTGCAAGAATGAAATTAGCAAAGATGGGTCCTTTTTTAGTAGTGAATTCACCCGTTTTTTGATTGTATATTAAAGTGCCAGTTATATCAGCAGGAAGCAGGTCAGGTGTGAATTGAATTCGTTTAAAAACGCAATCAAAAGCCTGAGCTAAAGTGCTTATTATTAGTGTCTTTGCCAGACCGGGAACTCCCTCTAATAGAATATGACCATTAGCTAAAAGTCCAATTAATAAACGATTGATTATAGCATCCTGTCCTACGATTACTTTGGCAATCTCAGTTCTTAAATTATCAAGTAGCGCTGAACTCGTTGCCACTCTAAAGTTTAACTCTTGAATATCCATCTATTCTCCTGATTTTCTCTTAGATAAATATCGGGAACAGGATAGTCCTATTCCCGATGTAGCACAATTGGCATTGTTTATTTAACTGTAGTGCAGTATGGTTAATCTTATTAAACAACCTTATGGACTTTATTTGTCTTAAGACAGGAAGAACAAACTCTTATTTTCTTGACCTCGCCATCAACGACAGCCCGGACAAGATGTAAATTAGGATAAAAACGGCGCTTAGTTGCATTCAAGGCATGACTGCGAAGATTACCAACCTGAGCCTTTTTTCCACATATATCACATACTTTTGACATCTTTCACCATCCAAATTGATTTCTTTTTTCCATCTTTTTATTAATGCTTTTTTTGACAAGATTTTATTTAAATTCTATGAATTACCTTTATAGTATGTTAAAAATTAGGTTTCTCCGAAAAGTTTTTGTCTCTATAAATTATGTTGTTGTGGAAGGCGAATATCAAAACGAGCACCGTGAGGTTGCACTGGTGTGTATTCTATTCTACCTTTATGTTCTTGAACAAGTTTTTGACAGATAGAAAGCCCCAGACCTGTGCCAGTAGGTTTATTATAGCTTATAAAGGGTTTAAATAAGTCATCTACAATAGCAGGAGGGACACCCGGTCCATCATCTATCACACTTATCTGTAACCAGTTTGAGGATAAATTAGCCATTATTTTTATAGTGCCCTTAGTACTGATGGCTTCTGAACTATTACGAATGAGGTTGATAATAGTGCGTCGGATGCGTTCCTCATCAAAATAAACCGGCTCGTTACACTTATTTTCTATGACCAATTCAATATTTCTGCTTTTTAGTGAAGGACCATAGGTATCTTCTATATCTTTTAAAAATTTAACCATATCTACTTTCTGAATTATAAGATGATTGGGATTGCCTTTAATATAATCCAGCGTTTCCTGTAAAAGCTCATCTATCAATTTAGCTTGTTTAATTATGCCTTGAGTCAATTCTTCTGCTTCAGGGAAAAGGGTCTCTATTAACTGAGCATTTAAACTAATAATGGTGAGAGGAGATTTGATATCGTGTATTATCTTGCTGGTTGCTTTTCCTATAGCTGTTAAACGGTTTTTCTGTATCATTTCACTAAGAGCACCAGCAAATCTTTCATTCGTTAATCTGAGTCTTTCAGAAAGAGCTCGTACCAGATTTAACATAATATTAGGATGGGAGAAGCAAAGCCTCTGGAATTCTTCTTCAGGAATTTCAAGTAATTCAGTGTCTTCCAGAGCAATGGCATTTGCACTGCGAGGTTCTTCATTTAGAAGACTCATTTCGCCAAAGAATTCTCCTTCTTCCATAACGGTTAAAGGAGCGATAGGAGGTTCAGAATGTTCAACCTCCTTTTCAATTTCTATTTTACCTTTGAGAATTACATATAGACAGGAGCCTTCTTCCTTTTCTCGCAGTATCTTATCGCCTTTTTTAAATTTGACGGTCCTTAATTGCTGTTTAATATCATTAACAATAATGTCATCAATCCCATCAAAAAGACCGATTATTTTTTTCTTGCTTTCTTTCTTCATTATCCACTTACCCTTGAATTATCCTATAATCTAAAATAATATTCTTAGCCCTTGCGTCAATATTTTTTTAACCACCCAGTACAAGTTAATAATAAACCTGGATTTAAGTATTCATAATATATATAGAGATAGTGGATTACCTCACATATTATCCAGTTGTCGCTCTAAATTCTCTCGGATTTGATTAAGAATTTCTTCATCTGGAATAAATTGAACTTTTACCGGTTCTAACATTTTAAAACCACATCCACTATCATCTCCCAGCATTTTATGGAGCATAGGAACGCTTTGTCCACTCCAACCATAAGAACCGAAAGCGAGACCAATTCTATCTTTTGGAGCCAGACATTGCAGATAGCTCATAAAAGCAGCGACGGTTGGAAGAATAGAGCTATTGATAGTAGGAGAGCCGACGCAGATATATTTGGCATCCATAACCTCTGTCATAATATCCGAGATATGAGTTAATTGTAGGTTTTGTAACTTAGCTTTAATGCCTTTATTTTCAAAAGCTTGAGCTATAGCATAAGCAATGATTTCTGTGGATTTCCACATAGTGTCGTAAATTACCAGGGCTTTTTGGTTATCTGTGATGTTATTTGACCAGAGGTTATAAGCATTTAATATTTCAGGAAGATGTTCTGTCCAGATTAAACCGTGACTGGGAGCTATCATATTTATTTCAAGAGAGGAAACAGCTTCCATCACTTTTTGCACTTGTTTGGAATAAGGAAGGACAATATTGGCATAATATTTTTTAGCTTCTTCCAGCACTATATCCAGAGGAAAATCACTTTCAACTCTTTCATTAGAAGCTATATGCTGTCCAAATGCATCATTAGAAAAAAGTAGTTTTTCTTGCGGACAATAGGTTACCTGATTATCAGGCCAATGAACCATAGGTGTAGTTAGAAAAGTAAGGTCATTTTTCCCTATATTTATACTATCACCACTTTTTATTTCCTGAAAATTCCAATCCTGATGATAATGCAATTTCAGACCTTTGATAGCGCTGGCATTGGTGTAAATCTTTGCTTCAGGAATAATTTTCATAAGTTGAGGAAGACCACTGGAATGGTCCATTTCAATATGATTCTGGACGATAATATCAATTTTATGCGGATCAATAATATCACTTATCCGAGCGAGCATCTCATCAAAAAGGTAGTACTTAACATTATCTATCAGCGTAACCTTCTCATCTATTAAAAGATAAGCATTATAAGTGGAACCTCTGGGGGTGATATAACCGTGAAAATTGCGTAAATTCCAATCTATTGCTCCAACCCAATAGATATTATCTTTCAATTTATAGGCTTTCATTTTGAATCTCCTTTTTTGGAATCTTTTATACGATATAAATACCTACTATTATAGTATATACTTTTTAACACAGGTTTGCAAAAATAAACTTCATTTCTGGCAAACAGGACAAAAATAAGTGCTTCGTCCACCTTGTTTTATTTTCTGGACAGGATGTCCCTGGGGACAAGAGGTTTTTTGATAGATTTGTAAAAAATTCTGGAACTCACCTTTTTTATCATCAATCCTCCGATAATCCGATATGGAGGTTCCATTTTTCTCTATGGCTTCGTTAAGGACAGTCTTAGTTGTTTTTATAAGTTTGGAAAGCCTTTGGGAAGAAAGAGAAGAAGCAGGAGTTTCAGGATTGATTTTAGCCCGATAAAGAATCTCATTAGCATAGATATTTCCCAGTCCAGCAATGATTTTTTGGTCCATTAAGATATTTTTTATAGGTGCTTTCCGACCCTTAAGAGCTTTTTGCAAATAAGAAAGATTAAAATCCTCAGATAGTGGTTCAACACCAAGTTCAGGCAAGTAGGCAGGGATATTTTTAGTTGGACAAAGGACAATTTTTCCGAAGGTGCGGATATCTATAAAGTGTATTTTTTCTTTTTCTGATAAGCGAAAACAGGCTCGTTCGTGTTCAGGATGATTAGCTATGGTATTGTCCCGCACCAATTTTCCAGTCATTCCGAGATGAATGATAATCGTATTCTCATTTGTTAGATGGATAAGGATAAATTTTCCGCGTCTTTCAAGACCTATAATCTTTGCAGGAAAGGGAGTTGAGGTTAACTCTTTGTCCCACAATAAAGTGTGAGAATGATAACAATCCAATCCCTCTATCTGTTTATCCTTTAGTTCATTTTCTAATTCATTTAAAATGGTTTGCACTTCTGGAAGCTCTGGCATTTAATCTATTTCCTTAATATATAATTCTTATTTTTTTTACCTTTTAGAGCATAGCTCTATATTGGCAAGTTCTTTATGAGGTCAAATCTACCTTCTGAATATTTTTTATCTTTTGATGAATACTTGATTGCCTGCTTTTCTTGAGCTTATGTCCAATTTCGGACATGAGCTGGACATGAGCTGGACATAAGCTAGACATAAGCTGGACAAAAAGATGCAGATATCTTCCGGTACTACGGATGAAAAATAACCTTATAATATCCAGCTCCAAAGTGGCTGTCATAAACTATAAATTTATCCAGCGCCATAAAAATTATATATAATTATTATAAAGTTGTAAATCATTGAATACAACAAATATATTTTTTAATTCCTTATTTATCATCTAATTCTAATCTTATGATGAAAAAATTATATTAAATTGCCTATAAAGTGCTTGAAGAGCTTGAAAGGATGAGAATAGCTTTATACCTTGGTTCTATGCTTTTTATTTGACAAAGAGTTAAAATCCAGAGATTGGTCTCAAAAATGGGGTTCAGAATTGTTATCTGAAAGGACTCAGGAATATAGTTAAAGGAGTTGCAATGGAGCAAGACTTCATTTCTGTGGATGAAATATTGCAGGAATATGAGGGCAAAAAAGGTAATTTAATTCCAATATTACAGGCTGTTCAGCGTCAAAAAGGATATTTATCCAAATCGGATATACGCTATATCTCAGAAAAGATGCATATTCCCATTGCTGAAATCTATGGAGTGGTAACTTTCTATGCGATGTTTCGTCTGGAACCCCAAGGTGAACATATAATAAAAATTTGTAAAGGCACTGCTTGTCATGTGGCAGATGCGGATAGTATAAAAGAAGCTGTAGTGGATTATTTAAAATTGGAAGAAGGAGAACAAACTACAGCAGATGGTAAATTTACCGTTATGGAAGTTGCATGTCTGGGCTGTTGCTCTCTTTCTCCAGTGATAATGATAGACCAGCAAACTTTTGGGAAACTCACCCCCAATTCCATACCGGGGATTTTGAGTCGGTTTAAGAAATAGGTGAAAATATATGAGTGAGATTATAGTAAAAGTTGGTTTGGCAAGTTGTGGAAGAGCTGCTGGTGCAATGGAAGTTTATGATAAGCTAAAAGAGTATTTAGAGCAAAATGAAGGGGCTTATATATTAAAAAGGACCGGATGCATTGGTATGTGTTTTGAAGAACCGATTGTATCCTTAAGTGGTTCAGAAATAGGTGAAATCACACTTGGGAAAGTCAATGCAGAGAATGTAATAAATCTTATTGAAGAATATAGAAAGGACATAATTCCTTCTTCTAATATCATATTATCCGATAAGGTTGAAGCTTCTTGTAACGATTTATTTGCCTATCAACAGAGGATTGTTCTGCAAAACTGTGGAAGAATTGATCCCTTATCCATTGAAGATTATGAGGCTTCTGGAGGCTATCAAGCTTTGAGAAAAGCCCTTACTTTAAGTCCCCAAGAGATAATTAATGAAGTCAAGATATCAGGTTTAAGAGGAAGAGGTGGCGCAGGATTTCCAACTGGTCTGAAATGGTCCTTTGCTGCTTCTGCTAAGAGTGATATAAAGTATATTATCTGTAATGCGGATGAAGGTGATCCTGGTGCTTTTATGGATCGTAGTGTTTTGGAAGGGGATCCTCATAGAGTTCTGGAAGGTATGATTATTGGTGCCTATGCTATTGGAGCACATAAAGGATACATCTATTGTAGAGCAGAATATCCTCTGGCAATTGAACATCTAAAGATGGCAATTGTTTCTGCCCGGGAAAAGAATTATTTAGGGGATAATATACTGGGGACAGATTTCAGTTTTGAACTTTCTATCAAAGAAGGTGCTGGAGCATTTGTTTGTGGTGAAGAAACTGCACTTATGCAATCTATTGAAGGTAAACGCGGAATGCCTTCCATCCGTCCACCTTATCCAGCTGAATCAGGTCTCTGGGGTAAACCTACAAATATCAATAATGTTGAGACCTGGGCAAATATTCCCTGGATTATAAAAAATGGTGGAGAAGCTTTTAAGGCAATTGGGATGGAAAAATCTTCTGGAACAAAGGTCTTTGCTTTAGCCGGGAAAATTGCTGGTAGCGGATTAATAGAAGTGCCCATGGGAATAACCTTACGAGACATTATCTATAAAGTCGGTGGTGGTATGAAAACGGAAAAACCGTTTAAAGCAGTGCAATTGGGTGGACCTTCCGGAGGATGTATTCCTGCTGACTTGCTTGATATCCCTGTAGATTATGATAGTATCACAGCGACTGGTGCTATTATGGGCTCTGGTGGAATGGTAGTTATGGATTCTGGAACCTGTATGGTGGATGTAGCGCGCTATTTTCTCAATTTTACTCAGAATGAATCCTGTGGAAAATGCACTTTCTGCCGGATTGGAACAAGAAGAATGCTGGAAATATTAAACAGAATAACAGAGGGCAAAGGAGAACTTGAAGACCTGGATAGACTGGAAGAATTGGCGTTAAATATTAGTAAGGGTTCTCTTTGTGGGTTGGGACAAACAGCACCTAATCCTGTTCTCACCACTTTACGATACTTTAAGGATGAATATTTAGCACATATTGTAGATAAAAGATGTCCCGCTGGAGTTTGTACTTCTCTTCTGCATTATTACATCCTTCCAGAAAAATGTATTGGTTGCACTCTTTGTGCCAGAATGTGTCCTGTTTCCTGTATCTCTGGAAGTTTGAGACAAGTTCATATTATAGATCAAAGTAGATGTACCCATTGTGGGAATTGTTATAAAGCCTGTAAATTTGGTGCTGTAACCAGAGAGTAGGAGTTAAAAATGATTGAAGTGATACTTAATGGAAAGAAAATAGAAAGTGAAGCCGGAATTACTATTCTGGAACTGGCAAAAAGAAATGGCATTAAAATTCCAACTCTTTGTGATGATGAAGAGTTAAATCCATATGGTTCTTGCTGGGTCTGTTTAGTTGAAGTCAAAGGAAGAAAAGGTTTTGTAACTTCCTGTGGTACAACTATCGCCCCTGGAATGGAGATAATAACAGATAGTGCAGAAATTAGCAATGCCCGCAAAATGGCGCTGGAGCTACTCATCTCTAATCACTATGCGGATTGTGAAGCTCCCTGCAAACTTGCCTGTCCTGCTTTGGTGGATGTTCAAAGCTATGTTTCCTTGATTGTTAATGGTCAGTATCATGATGCGGTAAAAGTTATCAAAAAAACCTTACCTATGCCTCTTTCTATTGGAAGAATCTGCCCTGCTTTTTGTGAAAAGGAATGTCGTCGTCAGATTGTGGATGAGTCTATAGCCATTCGTCAATTAAAAAGGTTTGCAGCAGATGAAGATTTGAATGATGCGTGGAGTTATATTCCGGAGAAAAAGGAATCCACTGGCAAAAAGGTGGCTATCATAGGTGCAGGTCCTTCCGGTCTCACCTGTGGATACTATCTTTCTAATCAGGGATATGAGGTTAAGGTTTTTGAATCTGCTGCTGAAGCTGGTGGCTGGCTTCGTTATGGAATTCCAGAATACAGATTGCCCAAAGACATATTAGATAGAGAAATTGAATTGATGTGTTCCAATGGAATGGAGATAGAGTATAATATCAAACTTGGGCAAGACCTAAAATTAAATGAGCTCTCTCAAGCTTATGATGCAGTTTACTTAGCTATTGGTGCACAAAAAGCGGTTCCTTTTCCGGTCAAGGGTTCAGACCTGCAAGGTTGTTTTTTAGGAGTGGATTTCTTGAAAGCTCACAGCTTGGGACAAACTCCATATTTAGGTAAAAAGGTTGCTGTAGTAGGAGGTGGAAACACAGCTATTGATTGTGCCAGGACAGCTATTCGTCTGGGTTGTGAGGTAACCGTTATTTATAGACGAACTCGTCAGGAAATGCCAGCTGAACCAGAAGAAATAGAAGCTGCTGAAAAAGAAGGAGTAATCTTTCATTATCTAAGCAATCCGGTGGAATATATAGGCAGTGATGGCAAATTGCAACAAGTTAAGATTGAGAAAATGCAACTGGGAGAACCCGATTCCAGTGGAAGAAGAAGACCTGTTCCTACGGGAGAATACTTTCTGGAATCCTATGATTCTATCATTGCTGCTATCTCACAAATTCCAGAGGTAGAGATTTTTGCTCAAGAAGATAATTTTATCCAAGGACAGATTTTGCCTATAAGTCGCTGGCAAACCGCTATAGTAGATGAAAAAACTATGTATACAGGTCTGGCAAATGTCTTTGCAGGAGGAGATTTTCGCAGAGGTCCTGCAACTGCCATAGAAGCTATTGCAGATGGTTATTTTGCTGCTGAAGCTATAGACCGTTTCCTTAAAGGTCAAAAAATAGAGAAAGATACCTTCCGCTTTGACTCCAAGAAGGGTTATAAGATTCAGGACATCTCTCCTAAAGAATACAGGAAGTATGAAAAAATTGCCCGGGAGAAAATGCCTAATATACCGATAGATAAAGCAAAAAACTCTTTTGAAGAAGTTGAACTGGGATTTAATGAAATCTCGGCAAAATTTGAGGCAGAACGCTGTCTGGAATGTGGATGTCAGGTTAATGAAACCTGTAAATTGAGAGAATATTGCACTGATTTAAAAGTGGAAGCTCTGTCTTATCCCGGTACTATTAATAAATACTGCATAGATTATTCTCATCCTTATATCTTGCGCGACCCTAATAAATGCATTGATTGTGGCAGATGTGTGCGAATCTGTTCCGAAATTCAGGGTCCAGGTGTTCTTGGATATATTTATCGTGGTTTTTCTACTCTTATAGCTCCTGAATTTGGAGAATCGCTAACTAAGACTTCTTGTGAAAGCTGTGGTAAATGTATTGCTGTATGTCCTGTAGGAGCTTTGGTAGAAAGAAACATTAATTATAAATTGAATCCCTTAGAGAAAGAAAAAACAAAACAAAATTGTGGTATTTGCGGTATAGGCTGTTGTATCCAGTGCGAATGTCAATCAGGAGTGCCTGTTTTAATAGGAACTGATGAAAAAGCCCCTGGATTCAATGGACGCAATCTCTGTTTTAAAGGAAGATTTGGCTGGCAAGCTTTCTATACTGAAGAAAGATTAAAATCGCCTGTAGTTAAAAGAAAAGGGAAATGGGAACCGATAAACTGGCAAGAAACCTATTCCTTGCTGCAAGAAAAAGTGAAAGAGCTTTCCAGTTATGCTTTTGCCATCTCTCCTTTAATAACTCTGGAAGAGATGCTTATACTGGGAAAAGCAGCAAAAAATACTGGCTCTGTGCTTTATGCTTCTCAAGATTATCATTTCTTTAGCAGCCAATATCTCCCGCTTAAACCAAACCTTGAACCTTACCAGATATTTGAAGACTTTTCCGAATTTGTGGTAATAGGAGAAATTAGCCAGAACTTACGCACTCTCTTACGGTTGCAACAGAAAAAAGGCAAGAGATTGGTAAGTGTCCTATGTCAAAACTCCACGGCTCTGCATTTTGCGGATAAAGTCTATTCTTCCCTTTCTGCTTTGCAGGGTAATAAAAATCAGTTATTTATTTATAATATCAATCAGATAAGCGAGAAAGATATCTATGAGATATTGAATCTGGCAGTGTCTCTGGATTCAGGATTGGGAAATATACTGGAAAGTTCAGATTATCCCAATTATTATGGATTACAGCTTTTAAATTCTGAATGGAAAGATAATGTTGATGCTGAATTAATACTTAGTTACGGAACGAAGAGTAAGAAATTCTCTAATACGAAGTTCAGTGTAGAAATCCTTCCTTTTATTGATTCTTCCTCAGAGGCGGATTTGATTTTACCCCAACCTACTTATTTAGAGATAGATGGCACTGCTTTGGCTAATCAAGGATATATCACTCATTATTATAATCCAGCTAAGTCCAACCTGATTAATCAGATACTCCATCTATTCTTGCAACTGGGATGGATTCCTCCGGCTGGTGGAGATATGAACTACTGGAATCAATTAGCTGAAGATAGCCTTAAAGCTGGTTTTAATCATCAGCTGTATTCATATCAACCTGAGAAAATAGAGCAGAAAGATTTACGAGACTATGTTGTTTCAGCTAATGATATAGGTAATCAGAAGATAAATATATTCTATGAAAAGAGGAAAGAGCCGACTTCTTTTGAAAGAAGATTATATAAGAATAGATAAAATCAAGAGTTAATATACAACTGGAGTAGTTCTAAAGCATCAGCAAACTGGTCTTGATATTTCTTTTTCTCATCCAGCGAGATAGTTATTTTCAGACCCTTAGAGGCATCAATTCTAAGAACGCTCGGAGCTTTGGCAGTAAAAGAGAGCACTTTATCCCGTGGAGGAAGATTTTCAAGTTTGAACTCCATAGTGAGAACATTGTGCCGGACATAGCAATTTTGTAAATCTGCCTGTTTTGCCAGTATATTGAGTTTAAAATACATCAGCAACCAGGAAGCCTTATCTGGAAGAGGTCCAAAGCGGTCTTTCAATTCCTGCTCCAGATCTTCTATATCCTGTAAGCTATCTAATTCACTTAATCTACGATAGATAGTTAAGCGTTGTTCGTCATCACTTATGTAATCAGGAGGGAAATATAAATCTATTTCCGTGAAGAGTTTTCGCTGAGGCTTAGGAGTCTCAATCTGCTCAGCTATACTCTCTCCTTTCTGAACGGCAGCAATAGCATTTTCCAGCATATTATTGTAAAAGTTGAATCCTATTGATTGAATAATACCGCTCTGTTTGGTTCCTAAAATAGTTCCCGCACCTCTAAGTTCCAGGTCTCGCAAAGCCACCTGGAAACCTGCTCCTAAATAATCATATTGAGTTAGAGTCTCTAAACGTTTACGAGCTTCTGGAGTGGTCTTTCTGGAAATTAAAAGATAAGCATAGGCACGACGATTGGAACGCCCGACTCTTCCTCTCATCTGATAAAGTTGAGCTAAACCAAAGGTGTCCGCTCTATCTATAATAATAGTATTGGCATTGGGTATATCAATACCATTTTCTATAATAGTGGTAGAAATGAGGACCTGATATTCCCGATTGATGAAAGCTCCCATAATATCTTCCAGCTGCTTTTCAGGCATTTGGGCATGAGTGACGGCAAATTTAACTCCAGGCATAAGCTCTTTAAGTTGTTTAGCCACTGTCTCTATGGTCTGAATCCGATTATGGATGAAAAATACCTGTCCACCACGGTCAATTTCTCTTTGGATTGCTTCCCGGATAACTTCATCTTCTCTTAAAGTGATAATGGTTCTAATGGGCAGTCTTTCCTTAGGAGAAGTTTGCATCAGGGATATTTCTTTCAACTTTGCCAGAGCCATATTCATAGTTCTTGGAATGGGTGTTGCACTCATATAAAGTGTATCTACATTGGATTGCAATTTCCGCAATCTTTCTTTATGGCGCACCCCAAAGCGATGTTCTTCATCAATTATAAGTAGGCCAAGATTCTTGAAATGTATATCTCGGGAAAGAAGACGATGAGTTCCAATAGCAATGTCCACCTTACCCAGAGCCAGATCGGCTAAATCTTCTGCTATCTGACTGTTGCTACTGAAACGACTAAACATAGCTATCCGCACAGGATATTGAGCCAGTCTTTCTTTAAAAACGCGGAAATGCTGGTCTGCAAGAATGGTGGTTGGAACAAGCACAGCTACCTGATAACCAGAAGTGACCGCTTTAAAAGCTGCTCGGATAGCAACTTCAGTCTTTCCAAATCCAACATCACCACATAATAATCTTTCCATAGGGACAGGACTTTCCATATCTGCTTTAATCTCTTCAATAGACCTGAGCTGGTCTTCTGTCTCTTCATAAATAAAAGATTCTTCCAGTTCTTTTTGCCAGGGTGTATCTGTTTGATGAGCTATACCAATGCGTGAACTTCGTTCAGCGTATAGTTTTACTAAATCTGCAGCGATAAGTTCAATTTGTTCAGCTGCTTTTCTTTTCGTGTGTTGCCATTTAGTTGAACCTAAACGACTTAAAGTTGGAGCTACACCTTCTTCCGCTATATATTTAGTAACTAAATCCAATTGATAAGTGGGAACATAAACCCTATCATCGCCAGCATAACGCAGCACCAGACATTCGGTGTCCTGTCCATCCAATTTTATGATTTGTAATCCTTCAAAAACTCCTATTCCATGGTCAATATGGACAATATAATCTCCAGGTTTTAAGCTTTGATAATCAACAATCTCCTCTCCGGGAGGGAATCTTGGAGTGTAGCGTTTCCTTTTATAACGGTTAAAAATCTCATGGTCGGTCCAAAGAGCTAAACCTGCATCAGTAATAGTAAAACCTTCATGCAAGACGCCAATATAACTTTGAGGGCTACAATTATAATCTTCCAGAAGCTCCTGCATTCTTTTACTCTGACTGATATTATCAAAAAGAAGGATAGGATTAAAATGTTCTTTTTCCATTTGATTGAGAGCAGAAGCAAGAAGTGTAAGATTACCATTGAAAGAAGGTTGTGGCTCTATGGGAGCTTTAATGTTTTCAGAAGGGAAGGGCAGGATAAATTCACTTTGAGATAAAAACAAACTGGATTCTGGCTGACAAAGTTCCATTAACTTTTCTTCACCAGCGATAATTCCTTCAGGAGGACTCAATTTTGCTTTGGTAGTATATTTTAACTGGCGATGATATTCCAATTGTACCTGTTCAGTTAAGCGAGTTAGCTCTTCTTGGATATAGGGGAAATTACTAAAAAGAATCAAGCGGTTTTGAGCTTCAAAGTAGTCAGCGAAAGTGCTAAGTTTATCCAGCAAAAGACTATATTGATTTTCAATACCTTCATAAAAGCCAGTATTCTTTATTTGTGGCAAAAGAATAGAATGAGGACTAATATCATCCAGCGAAAATTCTCGAGATGGAAGTAAAGTGTAGGATTCCACTTCTCCAGGAATGGAACGTTGAGTATTAGGTGAAAAATAGCGCATAGAGACAATTTCATCACCAAAGAATTCAATCCTAACTGGTTTTAATTGAGGAGGACTGAAAATATCAATGATTCCTCCTCTGCGAGCCACTTGAAAAACTTTAGTTACTTGATATTGAACATCATAACCCATCCAGACCAGGTCTTGCATCAGTTTATCAGGAGAATACTCCATTTGAGGACGCAGTTCCTTGATATGCTTAGCAATATTTTCCAGAGGTGGCAACATACGCAGCAAAGAACGAATAGAAATATTGTAAACCGAAGGTGCACCCTGAAGGATATGATGAATACACATCATTCTTGTAGCACGAATGGAATAGTGAGGTGAACGTTCCTCATAAGGCAGCACTTCATACTCTGGAAGATAGAGAGCATTTTCCTGTCCAATAAGGGTGCAAAGGTCATCCCAGAGGTCTTCAGCCATTAAATCATCCTGAGAAACAATCAGGATATTCTTTCCTGTTTCTTTCCATAAATGCGCTGTTACCAGAGCTCTGGCACTCTGATTGAGATGATGAATCTGATAATGCTGCTTTGTTCCGATTAATTTAGAAAGTTTCTGGAAGAAAGGAGAAGCATTTAGATAAGGAAGAATTACCTCATAAAGCATTGGAGTCATTAAATTGGTTCGGGACTAACATAGCTGGCAATTATCTTGGCAAGTTTACCAGATGAGAAAGAGATAGTTAATCTTGCTTCAGGACCATTTCCATCAACATTTAATACTAACCCCGGTCCATATTCTGTATGCCAGACTTTTTGTCCTATATAAAATTGGTTATTATTTAAAGTTTTGGGCTTAGCATAAACCTTGTTAGCTGGTTTAGGCTTAAAAGTGACTGCATCATTATAACCAGCAAAAAGATTTGGGTCAAGTTCCTGAAGAAAGATACTCGGTTCAGTAAAATAAAAGCTGTCATATTTTCTGCGATATTTGGCATAACTTAGAAACAATCTACTTTTTGCTCTGGTTACACCAACATAAAGCAGTCTTCGTTCTTCTTCTATGCTATATTTACTGTTCATACTTCTTAAATGAGGCAGAAGTTCCTGTTCCAGACCGGTTATGAACACGCATTCAAATTCTAAACCCTTAGCATTATGCAGGGTCATCAGATAAACTGTATCTGCAGCTTCATTAACCCTGTCTATATCAGTTTGTAAAGCCACAAAGGGTAAAAAATCTTCCAGGAGCGGAGATTTATCATATTCTTCTATCCATCTTTCCGAGAACTCACTAACTGAACTTACAAATTCAATCAGATTTTCCACTCGTGAGATTTCCGCTGGATCCTGACTGTTTTTATAGTGATTAATAAGGTCCAACGAATCAATCACTTCTTTAACTAAATCCAGCACAGGTGTGCTCTCTGCTTTTCTGTGCCAATCTTCCAGTTTTTCCGCAAACTCAGCGATTTTCTTTTTGATTCCTGGTTGAATGGATTGAATTGCTTGGACATTTTGTATTGTTTGATAAAGTGATAGATGATTTTGAGAAGCAAATTCCATCAATCTATTTATAGAAACAGAACCAATACCTCTGGGAGGTTCATTTATAATTCTTAAGAGGCTATTATTATCCGAAGGATTAAATATCACAGTGAGATAAGCCAGTAAATCTCTTATCTCTTTCCTTTGATAGAAATGAACGGTTCCGACAATGGTGTATGGTATATTGCGTTGCAAACAGGCATATTCAAACACCCTGGATTGTGCATTGGTGCGATATAAAACGGCTATTTCCCGAAAAGGAATACCTTCTTCATGCAATTGTAAAATCAGGTCAGCAGTCTTGTTTGCTTCTTCCATATCATCTTCATATACAAAGAGTTCTGGTTTGTAGCCTTCTCCCAGTTCAGACCAGAGAGTTTTACTGTGACGATGACGATTGTTTAAGATTATAGCATTTGCCAGTTCAAGAATATGGCTCGTGCTTCTATAGTTTTGTTCCAATCTGATAGCGATAGCATCAGCATAGTCTTTTTCAAATTCAAGGATATTACGGATAGTGGCACCCCGGAAGCTATAGATAGCCTGGTCATCATCACCTACCACACATATTCTCTGGTGTTCAGCAGCAATCTGATGCACTATTTCAAATTGAGCATAATTGGTATCCTGATACTCATCAATCATTACATACTGAAATTGCTGCTGGTATTTTTTCCGCACTAACTCATTGTTTTGGAGAAGTTTTGCCGTATAGAGTAGCAGGTCATCAAAATCTAAGGCATTATTCAGCAAGAGATTCTGCTGGTAAAGTTCATATATTTTTGGGACCGTCCGGTCAAGTTTATAGTTTTCCATTGAGATTTCAAGGTTATACTCATTTAAATCTTCTGGCAAAAGGAGCCTGTTTTTATAACTGCTGATGCGATTTAATACAGGTTGCAGAGGGAAACGCTCTCTGTCCAGACTATGTTCTTTATATATCTTTTTCAATAGGGATAACTGGTTATTTTCATCATAAATAGAAAAGTTCTGTCTAAAGGGAAGAAAGGAAGCTTCATTTCTCAAGATACGAGTGCAAATATGGTGAAAAGTTCCAACCCACAGGTTTTGTACAGAATAACCGAGAATATTTTGCAGTCTTTCCTGCAATTCCTTTGCCGCTTTATTGGTGAAAGTGACCATAAGAATATTCTTAGGTGGCACTTTTTTTTCTTTGATCAGCCAGGCACAACGATAAATTAAGGAACGAGTTTTTCCACTACCTGCTCCTGCCAAAACCAGAAGAGGTCTTTCTGTTTCCAAAACAACCTGGAGCTGCTGTTCATTCAGCTCCTGTTTAAAGTCTGTATGCATAGATGGTTATCTAAAGAGGAACCCGCACAAAACGTGCTTCACTCAGTCTGCCCTCTAACCTTCCTATATATTGATGAGTATTGATGTCGTAAATATCTTTATAGCCTGAAACTCTGTACCAGTAATCTCCTGGTAAAACAGTATGCCAGGCTTTAGAACCGTGATTACATTCATTGGTATAAACTGTATCAACACAGGTGTAATTAGCTGAATAAGCTAACCCCCGATAAACTTTGTATCCATCTGTATTTTCTGGATTATTGGCAGTCCATCGAATAATCACATATTTATGAGTTGCTCCAGGAGGAGAAGCAGTGCAAGAAATATCACGAACTTCATCTGGAACTATTACATTAGGATTGCCCACAGGGTCCAGAGGATTATTTCTCTGTAAACAGGACCCAATGAAAAGAGTAATAACTATCAATAAAATTATTTTAAATTTCATTATAATATCCTAAAATTGTAATCGGATTCCACCAGGTGTCAAGGTAACGGTTTTTTGACTATATTTTTCCAAAATCTCTTGCCAGACCTGAGCATTGTAATCCTCTGTGGTCTGAATAACATCAAAGATATTATAAGCCCAGATGACTCCTCCTAATCCCATGAAGAGCAATGAGTAAAAACGCTGGTCCTGAGCCTTGTCAAAATAATCCTCTATCTGTTCAATCTGATTAGCTTGCATATATTTGTTATAGTAATAATTACTCTTATCATAAAAGTAAAGTGAAACACCCAGAGAAAGAACTTCCGTGCCTAAAATAACAGAACCTTTGAGATTATCTTTACAGGCTAATTGTCCCCAACCCGGAATTACAACTGATTTAAGGACTGTAGGGCGAAGAGGATTGGATTGCATTTCGTAAATCTGGAGTAATTGCTGACGATGCATTAAATCTTCACGATAGCGAAGACGATCTCTCCAATCCTGCCATCCATATTTAGTGGTATCAGCAAAGACATTAATATCAAATTGAGTCTGAGCAGTAAGCATAACCGTCAGAAATAGTAAAAGAGATATTAGCATAAACTTTCGCATCATTACTCCATTGTCTTTTCTGAAAGTTTGTTTAAAGGTGTCAGACTACCATCTCTAAGATTGACTAACCACACATAATAATAGGACACGGTTGGAGTTATTAAGTCATAACGTGCTTCATATTTCAAAGGATTGGAGGTAATCATAATTTTCCAGCCAGAGTCTTGTACCTCTGAGGGATCAAACATCTTTAGCAGTTCCTGTTTCTGTTTTTGTATACGAGTGTTTATTATTCCGCCTTTATACTGATTAATAATGCGTTTAGTAAAAGCAATAGGGTCAGCTTGAGCCTCAATTAGGTTTTGCATTTGAGAAATTTTATTAGTCAATTCTGGACGACTATCCAGACTATTTGCCTGCCTATACAATTTTAGAGCTTCGCTATACTTACCAGCGAGTTCTGCTTTTTCTGCTTGAGCATAAAGTTCATTAGCCCGAGCCACATTTTCTTTAATAGTATTTAACCGAGCAATAGCCTGTTTGGCAGGAGGATAATCTGGTATAATATCAAACGCTTTTTGATAATGAATTAAAGCATTATCATAATCTCGTTGTCTAACTAATTCATCACCTTTTTGCACAAAGAGTGAAGCCATCTGTTCTATGCGCTTTTCAGCCTCTACTTTGCGGGAAGGGTCATACTGAATAGCAATACGAAAGAGTCGTTCTGCCTCTAAATAGTTTTGCTGTTGTAACGAGTTTTCCGCTTGTCCCATATAGGCTTCACAAATCATTTTATTAATAGCCTGCGGGTCTCCAACGGGATATTTTTGCAGTTCAAAAAGAATATTTAAGGCATCACTATAGTAACCGGAAGAGTAAAGACGTCGGGCATAATTCATACGGGAGGGGATAATTCTGTCAATCTGTTTACGAGCAGCCACCTCATATACATTATTAGGGTAATTATTGTATAGAGTCATATAATCTTGCCAGGCTTGCTCATAATCTATAAAGGTATCCAGAAGGAAGCTAATTCTTCTACTTAGCATCTCAGCAGTGAGTTCAGAATGAGGAATCTCTCGCAGAATAGTGTTTACCAGATTGAATGAAAGTTCCAGTTCCCCTTCCTCCAAAGCTTTATCAGCAAGTTTTTTATAGACATCAGCTAAAACCTTATCCGCTTCTTCTGAATTGGCAAGTTTAAGAAACTTTATACTCAAATCCCAATTTTCCAGTTCAATAGCTCTTAGACCTAATTCGTAATAGCATTGACTTCTGAGAATTTCACCACGGGTTATAAGAGCTCCATTTTTTCCTGTCTGAATATAGTTATCCAGCTCCTGAATAGCGGCAGCATAACGTTTATTTTTATAGTGGTCTTCTGCACTGTTCAATTGATTGATTTCGCAGGCAGAAATAATCAATAAAACTACGCTTAAAAGAATAAAGATAATGTATTTATATTTCATATAATGTAGGTGATATCTTCTTGAGCAAATTCAAACATATCTATTGGGTTTTCAAAAAGGAAAGCCTGTAAAGTAGGAGAGATACCGTGCGTTAATAACACTCTTTTAATACCAGAATATTGCAGTCTTATTATCTGGTCAGCTTCCGGATGCTGTGCATCAATAATAACTGTATGGCAATTACGTATGAGGAATTGAACGCTTTCAACTTTATTAATATCAGAGGTATAAGCGAGAGAGCCTTCAGGACCAGAAATGCGGAAAGCATAGGAATGTAGAAGATTCGGTAGTTTACTCTCATTCACTAAATCTTCGTATTCAAGTAAATGGTCAGTCAGAGCCACATTAACTTCTTCATAATATAATTCACTTTCTTCACAATCCAGAATATGAAGGGGGAAGGTAAATTTCTGGATAAAGGTATAGAGGAATTGCAGTGTTTCTACCAGAGCTGCAGGTCTTTCAGGTAGAAAAAGTTGTAGTGGTTTTTCTCTTTTTTGTATCTTCAGCATCTGTAAAAGCATAAATAACCCTGAAATATGGTCAGGATGATAGTGACTGATAAAGATTGCATCCAAAACATTATTATCTAAATGATGTTTTAGTAATTGCTGGGAAACTCCTTCACCACAATCAAAAAGAAGATGCTTCCCATTTACATTAACATATAAACTGCTTTGATTTTTTCCCAATTCCGGCATTCCGGACCCTGTACCTAAAAGAATAAATTTCATTTTAATGACCTTCCTGTTTTTTGTTGATTGATAGGTATGACAATTGGTATCTGATCAAGCTTGTGTCCTAAAAATAGGAAAAACAAGGTAAACATAATAGCCGTAGCAATAAGTAGAACTCCATTTCCTGTAATAAAAATTATAACCGTAGTCAGAACAATCATTAGATTAAGAGCATAAACAATTATAGCAGTGATTTTAACTGAGCCCAACATTGTGAGGAGACGATGTGTGGAATGGTCTCTACCGCCTTGACTTATATGTCTTCCATCACGAGTGCGAGTGTAGCTGACCAAACAAATATCAAATATTGCATAGCTTAAAAGTAATACAGGTAGAAGGTAGAAGATATTATTTTGGCGAGTTAAAACGGCAAATCTGCCCATAAGAATTCCCATAGAAGAGAGAAAATATCCTATGAACATAGAACCAGCATCACCTAAAAAAATCTTGGCAGGATTGAAATTATAAGGTAAGAAACCTAAGGTCGCACCAGCAAAACTAAGGGATATCAATCCAATGAATGCCATTTCTGAACTGTTTGAACCAGTTATATTGGCTAAACTAAAAGCAAAGTAACCCAAACCTAATATTCCTGCCATTCCACTTAAAATCCCATCCATATTATCTAAAAAATTCATTGCATTCATTAGTCCTACCATCCAGAGAACCATTAAAGGCAAGGAAATATAGATGGACCCGAACATATGATTCAATTCAGCTATCCTGAAACTACTTAATATAAAAATTAGACTGACTGTTATCTGTCCCAGAAGTTTAATCGCTGGATGCATTCCAAATTTATCATCAATTAATCCTAAAACAGTAATGAGTAATCCTCCAAGTAGATAGCCAATCATAGGGAGATCAAA
The DNA here is from genome assembly GCF_004353895.1 of Candidatus Syntrophosphaera thermopropionivorans. Taxonomy (GTDB): domain Bacteria; phylum Cloacimonadota; class Cloacimonadia; order Cloacimonadales; family Cloacimonadaceae; genus Syntrophosphaera; species Syntrophosphaera thermopropionivorans. The sequence continues at coordinate 72,484 of NZ_SMOG01000004.1, forward strand.
ATAACGATTAGGTGATATTGCCACATCATATATACACAATAAAGAAAAACCAATAAACACACTTAATCCACCCAAAAGTGGTGTCTTCTGCTGGTGTATTTTTCTTGCTGCAGGTTTATCTTCAAAGTTTAAAGCTCGTGCCAATTTAATTATAAAAGGCGTTAAGCCATAAACAAATAAGAAGGACATAATGAATACACTCAAGTATTCCCATGTCCGATTTTCCATATTAATTCTCCCTTTTATATTTAATCAAACTTCTTTGCCACTTGTTTTTTGTCAATCCAAAAGGAAGTTTATGAAGCTCTTGAAAAATTAATTAATTCTTATAAGAGTTTTCTAATTAATTATGTATCTCTTATATGCTGATTTAGGATGCTTAAATTAATGGAGGGAAGATAAGAAAAAGAAAGAAAAAATTTCAGCATTAGGCACGAATAATGCTTTCATAAAGATATTAGATATGAAAAATATTAAATGACTTCAAAATATGCAAATTTAATTATTTCAATATAGGAGAAAAAATGAAGAAGTTAATACTTGTAATGACTATTGTCTTATTATGCTCAATGGCTTTTGCTTGGGACTTAATCAGACAGACAGCTTTTCCGACAAATTTTTATTGCCTGGAAAAAATTGGTAATACTTATTGGGCGGGAGGTTATGTAGGTGCGGTAGCAAAGTCAACTGATAATGGTTTAACCTGGCGATTTGTGGAAACCCCAGCTTATAATGCATCGGCTAATAATTATAAAGATGTATGGGATATAGATTTCATTAACGATATGCAAGGTATTTTGGTGGGAGACGATGGTTTAGTTGCTCTCACTAATGATGGAGGTGCCAGCTGGACTTGGCCTCAAAGTGCGCAAAATATTATTGGCACGAGCAGAATGTACGGAGCAGTATATTTTCCCGATGGAAGAATTTGGATTTGTGGTTATGATGGGAAGATTGGTTATTCACCTGATTTTGGAGTCACTTGGAGCCTTCAAGCACAAGGCGTAACCACTGTAGCTTGCTATGGTATATCTATGAATGAATCAGGAGTTGGTTTTGTTGCTCTGAATAAAGGGACTCCTAGTCAATCCAAGATTTTAAGGACCACTAATTTTGGTCAAACTTGGAATTTAATTAATCTTACGGTAACCGACAATCCTTCTTTTAATAAGGTTCGTCAATTTGGGAATAAAGTGGTGCTATGTGGAGATAAGGGTTGCATAAGTTACAGCAATGATAATGGTGTAAATTGGACTCACTATTATGGAGCCGGAGGTACCGGCACATCAATGCGTGATGTAGTAATGGAAGGGAATGTGGGTTATGCCGTAGGAAGAAATGCCACCATTATCAAGACTACAGATGGTTGGGCTACTTGGCAACTTCTCAATCATAATGCCACCGTCTATATTGAAGGAATAAAATTCCGTAATGATGGAAGTTTACTTGCCTGTGGCTGGCAAGGAACTTTGATGTTATCTACTGATGAAGGAATAACCTGGGAAGATCTGGTTCCTAATGCTATTGACCTCTGGCAAGCAGATGTTTTGGACGCTAATAATTGGTATATAGTAGGAGATAAAGGAACAATTTTAAGAACAATGGATGGTGGTCACACCTTAATAAAGAAAAATATTTCAGGTAGTACCAGTCTCTTTTATACCTGCTATTTTAAAAATGTAAATGAGGGTTGGGTTACTGGAAAGACCAGTGGTAATATTTATCACACTGTAAACGGTGGTGACAACTGGTCAGTTTTTACAATTCCGGGAGTCTCTTCAGCTAAAGCTTTTTACAAAATCTTCTTTGTTAATGACCAAGTTGGATATATTGTTGGCTTAGGTGGTAAGGTGACCAAGACTACTGATGGTGGTGAAACCTGGTTTACTGTAGGAGATAATATTAGTACTTCTGCTAATCTTTATTGCACTTACTGGAAAAATGAATTGAATGGTTATGCTGGAAGTGGCGGTGGTGTACTTTATATAACAAATGATGGAGGTGTCACTTGGAGTTCCATTACTGTGGGTGCAAATGCTAATATTCGTGATATTTATTTTCGTGATGCCAATAATGGCGTTTTAGTTAAAGATGGCGGTGAAATTTATTATACTACAACAGGTGGAAATACAGCTGCAAGCTGGTTAGCGGCAACGGAACAAGCTGTGGGGCATATGATGAGTGTAACCTGTGATCATAATGGTGTATTTTGGGCAGCAGGTTATAGCTCAAATCCCAGTCAACAAGGCAATAGTTGGGCTTTATTAAAATCTTTTGATAATGGAGCAACCTGGCAAGAAGAGGGTTTTCCTCCTTTAACCTTTAATCCTACTCAGCTAACTAATATCAGTACTGGTGGAGGGAAGCTTGTCGTAGTAGGTAAAAATAATGTTATCCTGGCTCAATTAGAAGTGCCCGAACATGTGACTTTAATTTCTCCTCCGGATAATAGCGTAGGACTTGATCCCAATAATGTAATCTTGACTTGGGCTCCATCACCTTATGGTTCTGTGGCTGCTTATTATGGAGTGTATATAGCTCCAGATCCTGAAACTTTATTTGATTATTATTATTTTGAAACTACCGAAACCAGTTTTAACCTTTCTGCAGCTCCTGGAGTTAACCTGGGTTATGGTAATACCTGGTATTGGGCAGTTTTACCTGTTAATGAAATTATGGATACTCCTGATCCCAATTCCGATAATTTTATGATTTGGCGTTTTACTACCCAAGCACAAGAAACCTTAGAACCTCCCTCTTTAAGAATTGAAAAAGTGAATAATCAAATAAAACTTTCCTGGGATGCAGTGCAGGGAGCTACCTCTTATAAAATTTTTGGTGCTTCTGATCCTTACGGAAACTATACTTTAATTACCTCAACTACCAGTTTAAATTATATCATAACCAACCCTGGTAATATGCAATTCTTTAAAGTTATAGCTACTAACGAATAGTTCTTAAAACTATAGATAATAGTAAGATAAAACCTGCTGAGCCCCTTTAAATTTATAAGCTCAGCAGGTTATTTTTTATCCAACTAAATCTACTTTCCCTTTTCTAAATTATTTTTAATCCTGCTTGCCTTTTATAGAATTTAGTCTTAATATCTTGCTTTTTAGCTATAAATAACTTCACTCGCCCTTAGACTTATATCTCCCATTCATATTTTAGTTATATCCAGCTTATGACCGATTTCGGACATGAGTTGGACATAAGCTGGACATGAGCTGGACATAAGCTGGTCATAAATTAGATATCAAGAGTTAAGGAATAGAGATAGTTCACAAAATGAGAAAAGAAGTTTTCACCTCTCACCAGATAAAATAAAGGATATAAAGTCTATTTGGACTTATTTTATTTTGTTCTTAATCAATAAGATAGCTTTAATTATCAGAGAATGGCAGAAAAATAATTGATTCAAAAAAATAGAGTGGTTATATATAGATTACTCTTTTATAATTAAATGGAATAAAAAGGATTTAGCTGGGAAAAAATATTCACCAGGAATCTATGTATGAAGGATTAAATGAAAGAGTTTTTTGCTAACAAAAAAAGGTGGCTCTGCTAACCTAGAATATTTTAATGTCCTACGCTAAAGTTTTGTCCAGTTATAGACGCCACTTAAAGGAGAGTTTTATGTATTTTAGGAAGGCAAAGTTTATCGAGAAAGACCTCTTTCGCACTTTCTGATAAATTCAACAAAAACTTTTTGTTCAGGAGTTAAATCGCTCCAGGTTTCTACTTCTGCTAAAGCTTGAGAAGTATTCAAACCTTCAGAATAAAAGAGTTTATATACCTTCATTATGGCATTTTGGGCTTCGTTAGAAAAGCCTCTCCGGGTCAAACCTACGGTGTTTAAGCCAACAGTTTTGTAAGGATTACCTTGTCCTCTGGTGTAAGGTGCGATATCTTTTTTGACTGCAGAAGCTCCACCAACGAAGGCATAAGTTCCTATATGGACGAATTGATGGATAGCGGTTAAGCCTCCAATAGTGGCATAATCCTGAACAATTATATGTCCTGCCATCTGAACAGTGTTTGCCACCACACAATGAGAACCGATATGACAATTATGTGCAATATGTACATACTCCATCAATAGGTTGTCATTTCCGACTATAGTAAATTCTCCTTCTTGATTGGAACGATTTATAGTGACAAATTCGCGGATAATATTACGGTCTCCTATTTTCAGTCCTGTAGGCTCGCCACGATATTTTAAGTCCTGAGGATCTGTACCAATAACAGCATAAGAAAAGATACGATTCTCATTACCGATTTCTGATTTGCCCATAATAACCACACTGGAGATGAGGACATTACGATCTCCTAAGATGACTTCTGGTCCAATATGGCAATAGGGTCCGATTTCACAATCTTCGCCAATAGTAGCACCTTTTTCTATGATAGCGGTAGGATGAATTCTGGTCATAATTACTTCTTTTGCAGTATTGCCATAAAATCGCCTTCTGCCACTTTTTCGTGACCTACAAAGGCTTCGCCGCGCATTTTGGAAAGATTTGGTTTTAAAGAAATAACCCTCATTTCATAACGGAGGGTATCACCTGGCATAACTGGTTTACGAAATTTTACATTATCAATGGACGCAAAATAAGCAACATACTTGGAAGGGTCATCCATCTGATTGAGTAACATTATTCCACCAGTTTGTGCCATACCTTCTATGATGAGCACACCAGGCATTATGGGATGACCGGGAAAATGTCCCTGGAAAAAGGGCTCGTTTATAGTTACATTCTTAATTCCGACAATGGATTCGTTTGGTTTGAAATCAATGATTTTATCTACCAGTAAGAAAGGATAACGATGAGGTATTATGCGCATAATAGCATTGGCATCAAAGATTACATCTTTAGAGTTATCCTTTTGATATTGCTTCTTAAGTTCCTGAGTAAGTTGCATCTGGCGGAGTTTTTTTACCAGCTCAACATTGGTCTTATGACCGCTTCGTGCTGCTAAAATATGACCTTTTATAGGCACTCCCAGCAGAGCTATGTCTCCAATAAGGTCTACTACTTTATGACGCACAAATTCATTGTAGTAATGTAAGGGATGATTGTTCAGGATACCTTCAGGAGAGATAGTAACTTTTTCATGATAACCGAAGATTTCCTGTATATGCTGTAGTTCTTCTTCAGTCATATTCGGGTCTGCTATTACTAATGCATTGTCCAGAGAACCACCCTTAATCAATCCCTTCTCCTTCAACTCAAGAACTTCATTTATGAAACAAAAGGTACGGGCAGCGGCAAAATCTTTTTCAAAATGTTTGATATCAGGTAACCAGGTATATTGAGTTCCCAGATAAGGATGTTTATAATCAATCATAAAGGTGACCTTGAGTTCATTTGAAGGAACAATTACAATATCCACATTTTCTTCGGGAGCAGAATAGCTTATAGGTTCATCAAATTCAAAGTATACTCTTTCTGCATCCTGTTGCACAAGACCAGCCTTTTTCAAAAGATTTAAAAATACAATAGCAGAACCATCAGCAACCGGGGCTTCTGGTCCATCAATTTCAATCCTGATATTATCTATGGATAATCCCTTAATCGCAGCAAGTACATGTTCAATAGTAGCAACAGTGGCATCTTTAACTCCGATAGTAGTGCCTCTTGAAATATCCACCACATGGTCAATATCAGCAGGAATTTCAGGCTTATCGGGCAAATCTATCCGGATAAAGACGATACCTTCATCTTTTCTTGCTGGTTTAAAAGTAATAGTGGAAATTTCTCCTGTATGCAACCCAATTCCGGTGTAGGAAACTGGAGTCCTAATCGTATTCTTATACTCTGTCATATTCAAGTTTCTTCTTCCTCTTTTTTCTTTTGTTTCAAATAAAAGCGATAAATTTCTGGTAGATGTTTTTGACTGACCAGAATCCGCTTAAATCTATCTGCTTCCATAGCAGGACTTCCCCAATAACGAGCATCCGCTGGAATATCATTAGTGATGCCTGATTGAGCACCGACCATTGCTCTATCTCCAATCTTGAGATGTCCTGCCACTCCAACTTGCCCTGCCAGATATACATAATCTCCTAAAATAGTGCTTCCGGCTAAACCTACTTGGGCACAAAGAATACAGTGTTTACCAATGCGACAATTATGACCTATCTGGACAAAGTTATCAATTTTAGTGCCCTGTCCAATAAAGGTTGAGCTAAGAGTTCCACGATCTACGGCAGAATTAGCCTGAATTTCTACAAAATCCTCTATGACCACATTCCCAACCTGGGGGATTTTATTTTGAACCCCATCCATCAGTATAAAGCCAAAACCATCTGCACCAATGACGGTTCCGCTATGTATAATGACTCCATTACCAATCCTGGTATCTGCATAGATATTAACATTAGGATAAAGGTGAGTATTTTTACCAATAGAGACATCATTACTAATAAAACAGTGTGCTTCAAATATGCTATCATTACCAATCTGACAATTTTTGCCGATGATACAATAAGGACCAATATAGACCCCATCTCCTATGGTGGCAGAAGAATCAATGATAGCAGTAGGATGAATTTCTGGAATAGGTTTTTCAGCATCCTGTTCTATCCACCAATCTACTAAACGCAGAAAGGCAAAATAGGGATGAGGATGAAGAATTAAGTTTCTATTGGGAAGATTATTAGCTTTGTCAGGATGGCAAAAAATGAGAACAGCAGGAGATTTTTTTACGGCATCCAGATATTTTTCTTGCTCCCAGAAAATCACACTACTGGAATCTGCTTCCTCAGGATCAGCTACACTTTGTAGAGTAATATTCTGTTCACCATGATATTCACCACCACAAACAGCTACAATATCTTCTGGTGTGATAGTTTTGTTAAATTTTTTCATTTTTTAGGTATGAATTCATCTGGTTTAAAAGTATCTTCTGGTTTAGGAGTTTGAGTTCCAGTGGTATTAGTTTTATTATCGGGAGTAGGTTTAACAGTATCTTTATTAAGTTCCAATAAGACCAGGTCAGTTATATCAATAGAAGGAGCAGAATAAAGCACAGTTCCCATACTATCGTCAAATATGATGGTATATCCTTCATCAGTAGCAATTTTTTTAATTATATTATTAATTTTAGTGTTGATGGGGGAAAGAAGTTCCATATAACGTTGTTCAGATTTTCCACCTTCACCAAAATATTCTTCTAAAAGACGTCCTGCTTCAGCCTTTTTTTCATCAATCTTGGCTTGAGCTTCTCTTTTAGCTGCTTCTGTTTTAGTCAGTTTAGCTATTTCAAATTCCTGTTCCATTTGTTTAATTTGAGCATCCAGCTCGTTCAGTTGATTTTTCCAGTTTTGCATATCCAGTTTGTAGATACGGCTTATTTCAGCAAGTTCATTGCTTTCCTGAATAATGCGGTCCATTTTGACCACGCCAATTTTTACTTCAGCGGCAAAACTGAGGGAAAGTAGTCCTAAGCACAGGACTATGAGTAAAAGTATCTTTTTCATAATATCTCCTGATATTCTTTGGTTTCACCTCTCAATCCTCAAGTGGGAAAGAGGTATCAAGCATTTTTACCGCTCGCACATCATCCACTCTTCTCACAGGAGTAGTTAGTGGAGCACTATGTAATAATTCTGGATTTTCTTTACATTCCTGCGCAATTTCTATCATTGCACTGGCAAAAGCATCCAGAGAATCCTTACTTTCCGTTTCTGTAGGTTCAATCATCATAGCTTCTGGCACAATCAACGGAAAATAGACAGTTGGAGCATGAAAACCTTTATCCAGCAATCTCTTTGCAATATCCAGGGTGCTTACACCATATTCCTTTTTTTGCCAGGTAGAATCAGCTACAAATTCATGCATACAATGATCGGGATATTGAATGTGATAATAATCTTTAATTAAAGCCATCAGATAGTTTGCATTAATTATGGCATTTTCTGCCACTTGACGAAGTCCTTCTGCACCCAGAGTTATTATATAGAAATAGGCTCGTAACATCACAGCTACATTTCCATAGAAAGTATGCACCTTGCCGATAGAACTTTGTTTATGAGAATAATCAAAAAAGTATCCATCCTCATTCTTACCAATTAAGGGAACAGGTAAGAAAGGAGCTAATTTAGCTATAACTCCAACTGGGCCAGAACCAGGTCCTCCTCCTCCATGAGGGGTGGCAAAGGTTTTATGTAAGTTAAAATGCATTAAATCAAATCCTATTTCTCCCGGTTTAACCAGACCCATTAAGGCATTAAGATTTGCCCCATCTAAATACATTAAACCATCAACACTGTGTATGATGGAAGCAATTTCTTCAATCTGGTCCTCAAATAAGCCCAGAGTATTTGGATTAGTAAGCATAAAGCCAGCAGTATTTTCATTCACAATACTTTTCAGATGAGCAAGGTCACAGCGTCCTCTGGAATCTGATTTTAATTCTACCACTTCGTAACCAACTAAAGCACAACTGGCTGGATTAGTTCCATGTGCTGAATCGGGAATAATAATTTTATTTTTATGTGTATTTCCTTTAGCACGATGATAGGCAAAAATGATTCTTATTCCCGTAAATTCTCCTTGAGCTCCAGCTGCAGGTTGTAGACTGACCTTATCCAGACCAGAAATTTCCGCTAAATCATTTTGTAGTTCATATAAAATCTGTAAGGTACCCTGCAAAGTTGATTCAGGTTGCAAAGGATGAAGATTTTGGAAAGAAGGATATCGCACTAAGGACTCATGCAATTTTGGATTGTATTTCATAGTGCAACTTCCCAGGGGATAAAGACCTTTCTCAATGCAATGGTTCTTTTGCGATAGAGGGATAAAATGTCGCATAACATCAATTTCACTTAGTTCGGGAATGCGAGCTGGTTTTTCTCTTAAAAGTTCTTGTGGGATAATTTCATTAAGAGGAATATCCGGGTCTCTTGGAGGAAGTGTTATACCTTTGCGTCCAGGTACACTAAGTTCAAATATAGTCTTACTCATAATTCATCTCCCTCAGAGCAGTTGCGTAGTTCTCCAGTTCTGCCCGAGTCCTTTTTTCTGTTACTGCAATAAGCAAGGTGTTTTCGTCATATCCATAGGACTTCAAATCTACTCCTGCAAAGATATGTTTATTTAACATATCCTGAATAACCTTCTGAGCTGAAACAGGACAGTGAATAGCAAATTCTTTGAAGAAGGGAGTCTCTGGATAACAGAGTGAAAAACCAGGGATAGAAGCGATTTCATTAGCTAAAAAATGAGCCTTCTGGGCAGATTGAGTGGCTACTTCAATAAGACCATCTTTTCCCAAAAGACTTAGATAGACAGTTGCAGCTAAAGTGCAAAGAGATTCATTGGAACAGATATTAGAGGTGGCTTTTTCTCTTCTTATATGTTGTTCCCGTGCTTGTAAAGTTAAAGTGTAAGCTCTATTCCCTTCAACATCTACAGTTGCACCAACAATCCTTCCCGGCATTAAACGAGCCATATCTTTGTGCGTGGCAAAAAATCCAAATAGGGGTCCACCCATATACATATTATTTCCCAGAGCCTGACCTTCACCGGTAACAATATCAGCATGGTAACTGGAAGGAGGTTTTAATATTCCTAAAGAGACAGGATCTACAGAAGCTATAAAAAGAGTCTTTGGATTGCTGTGAACCACTTTTTCCAGCTCGTTCATTGCTTCTATATTTCCCAGGAAATTTGGAGTTTGAATCACCACAGAACTCACATTTTCATCCATTTTATCTGCCAGATTAGCAATATCTGTCCTTCCATATTTTATATCACAGAATACCAGCTCTAAACCGATTCCTTCAGTATAAGATTGAATAACCTTGATAAATTCCGGATGAATAGCTGAAGAGATAATGGCTTTTTTAAGATGATTCTTACGAACTGCCATCAAAATAGCTTCTGCAACAGCGGTTGCTCCATCATACATAGAAGCATTGGAGATACCCATTCCGGTAAGTTCACAGATAAGGGTTTGATATTCATAAATATATTGTAAAGTGCCCTGGCTTACTTCAGCTTGATAAGGAGTATAGGCAGTATAAAATTCTGGTCGTGAAACGATGGTATCAACTGCAGCAGGAATAAAATGGTCATAAACTCCTGCACCCAGGAAAGAGATAAATTTTTGAGTATCAATATTCTTGCTGGCTAAGGCATTAACTAATTGAGTCAATTCAAGTTCTGACAGAGGAGGAGAAAGATTAAGCAGTTCCTGCAAGCGAAATTTTCTCGGGATAACTTGAATCAGCTCTTCAAAAGAATGCACACCAATCTTTTCCAGCATTTGATTGCGTTCCGCATCAGTATTGGGAATATAGGACATTATCTCTCCATTTGCAATTAAAAGTATATTATATCTAACTTTTTTTGTGTTATAGTTTATGTCAATTCTAAAATTCTTTGCAGCCCATTTACAGGATAACATAAGAAAGGCAGGAACTGTTTTCCTGCCTTATATTTATTAATGAGAGGAGAGGAATTATTCTTTTGTTTTGATGGCATTTTTAGGACAGACGGTAATGCATACTCCACAACCAATGCACTTATCCTGATCTATGTTATGTTTCTGATTTTCTTCACCTTTGATAGCGCCAACTGCACATACCGGTACACAAATATGACATCCGTCACAGAGTTCAGCGTCTATTTCTGATTTCTTCCGTGTGCCCTTTAGTGTATCTAAAATAGCATTGGTGGGACAAACTGCGGCACAAACTCCACAATCTATACACTTAGAATAGTCTATAGAAGCAAGGTTATTTGCCATAGTTATAGCTTGCTGCGGACATTTCTTTACACAGATTCCACAGCCAATACAGGGTTGATTTGTCCCACAAACCTGTCTCGCCAAAGGTCCTTTGTCTTTAGAGGAACATTTAATGAACACATTTTGCTGAATAGATATCAAATCTATCAGCTTACGCGGACAAGCTTTAACACAGGCACCACAGCCAGTGCACTTTTCAATATCTATAATTCTCATTCCTGACTCATCCACAGAGATTGCATCAAATTTACATGCATTTAAACAATCATTGAAGCCAACACAACCCCAGGAACAGGAATTTGGGCCACCTGCAATATTAACAGCAGAAAGACAGGTTTCTATGCCTCTATAGTCATATTTCCATTTAGTGTTATCCTTTCCACCCGTAGAGCAATGAATAACCGCTATTTTTTTAACCACTGCTTCTGCTTCTGTTCCCATTATTTTAGCTATCTCTTGAGCTACTTTTGGACCGCCAGGAGTGCAAAGATTAACTGGTGCACCTTGCAAAACAATTGCTTCGGCATAACCAGCACATCCTGCTTTTCCACAACCTCCACAATTAGCACCAGGAAGAACAGAAATGATTTCTTCCACGCGAGGGTCACGAGTAACAGCAAAGACCTTAGAAGCAAAAGCCAGTAATAGACCAAAAGCTAAACCCATTGCTCCAATAATGAGCACGGGAACTCCAATATCACTGGCTAAAGAAGGAGCAAGTATTGGTATCAACAAAGAAAGATTCATACTTTACTCCTCAGATTTTTAGCCCAACAAAGCCGGAAAAAGCAAGTGCCATAGTTCCTGCTAAAATCATACCATGAGCAAAGCCATGCATACTTTTGGGCAGATCAACCAGTGCTAATCTCTCTCTAATTGCTGCCATAACCAGTAACACAAAAGTAAATCCCACACCAGAAAAGAAGCCATTTAAAGTAGCAAATAAGAAATTATAGGTTGAACCATCAGGTAAGGGAGTGATATTAATAATAGCAACACCAAGAACTGCACAGTTGGTAGTGATGAGTGGTAAATATACACCCAGAGCCTTATAAAGTGAAGGTGCATTTTTCAGAATAAACATTTCAACAAACTGAACCAGAGCTGCTATAGTAAGAATAAAAGCTAATGTGCTCAAATAGGTTAAATTATAAGGAACCAGGAGATATTTATAAATGAGGCTACAGAAAGCTGAAGACATAGTCATAACAAAGATTACTGCCATACCCATTCCAAAGGCAGAATCCATCTTGGTGGAAACTCCCAGATAGGGACATAATCCCAGGAATCTGGAAAGTACTAAGTTCTGTATGAAAATGGCACTAATTGCTAAGACTAAGATTTGACTGAGGGTATTCATAGAAATTTCTCCTTCAACATATTGATTCCAGCCATCAAAAGTCCTAAAGTAATAAATGCTCCAGGAGTTAGGATGGCAACAAGCATTGGATCATAGGTAACAGGCATCACTTTCATTCCAGCCCAGGTTCCACTTCCCAAAATTTCACGAATTGAAGACATAAGAATTAGCGCTAAAGTGAATCCTATTCCCATGCCAATCCCATCTGCCATTGAATCCATAACGCTATTCTTGCTGGCAAAAGCCTCTGCTCTTCCCATAATAATGCAGTTTACTACTATTAAGGGAATAAACAATCCGAGAGCTTTATGTAAATCGGGTAAATATGCTGCCATAACCATATCAACAATAGAGACAAAAGCCGCAATAACTATTATATAAGAAGGAATACGGATTTTGTTAGGAATGATATTTCTAATCATTGAAATTATAATATTAGAGCATACCAGAACAAAGGTTGCTGCTAATCCCATACCTAAGGCATTATTCACAGAAGTGGTAGTTGCCAGAGTTGGACACATTCCGAGAACAAGCACAAAGATTGGGTTTTCTTTCACAATTCCTTTAGTAAGTTCTTTCATAAAGCTCATTTTTGTGCCTCCCCAGAAGGAGTTGTAGTTTTAGATTCTACATCTTTTTGAATAAGTTTTATAGCTTCTCTGAGAGAATTTGTTACTGCACGAGTAGTGATAGTAGCTCCAGTTAAGCTGACAAATTTGCCTCCATCTCTATCCACGACTAAATCATCTGCGAATAAACCGCTAAATTTAGCAGAAAATTCTGGTTTTGTGCAATTTGCTCCCAGACCGGGAGTTTCGGATTGTTCTATAACCTGGATATTAATAATCTTGAAATTGGTGTCAATTGCTGCCATAGTCTTTACCATACTGGAATATCCAGGTTTAACAGCGGTGAAAGTATAGCCTTTGATTTCACCAGTTTTTTGGTCCTTAGCAATATAGTAGACCAAGGAATCCTTTTCTGTGTGGATAGTGACGGGTTCAAATACTGCCTCAGGGATGAGTTTGGACATTGTTTGTTCAGCTGCAGTTCTTTGATGCTCGTCAATCAAAGGTTTAGTCATAGAATTTACATAGGCTAAAAGTGCTGTTGCCACAGCGCAAAAACCTAATAAGGTTAAACCGAGTCTAAGGAAAAGTTTCATTTTTTCACCTTCCCAAATGCTTTTGGCATTGTTAATTTATCAATTAAAGGAGTCATTACATTCATAAAGAGAATGGAATAGGAGACTCCTTCAGGATAACCACCAATTAAACGGATAATAACAGTTAAAGCACCACATCCGATAGCGTAAAAAATACGTCCATTCTTGGTCAACGGACTTGTGGTATAGTCCGTTGCCATAAAGAAAGCTCCTAAGATTAAACCTCCCGCAAAGAGATGGAAAATGGGTAAACTAAGTGAATATTGTGTTTCAGGCAAACCAGGGATTCCACCAAAAAGGAAAGTTAATACAGCCACAGTAAGCAGATAGAAGAAGGGTATGCGCCATTCAATTATATTTTTCCAGAGTAAATAGATAGCACCAATGAGCAAAGCAAAAACAGATACTTCACCAATACATCCTCCAATATTTCCCCAGAACATAGATTTTAATGTTCCCATATCTATGAGCCCATTAAATATCTTGGTTCCGAGGTCAATATTAGTGGCTGGATCACTGGTTAAGGTATTGATAAAAGTAGTATCCCTTAAGGTCTGCATCACCTTTAAAGGTGTAGCACCGGTAACCAAATTGTAGGCTTTAGGAGAAATAGTGGCAAGACTATCGCTGATGGCACTTAAATTGCTGATTCCATTAATGGAAGAAGCAGATAAATTGTGAGCCATAGTTGGTTTCCAGCAATTACCTGTCATCAAAGAAGGCCAGGAAGCCAGCAGAAAAGCTCTTCCTAAAAGCGCTGGATTGACAGCATTATTACCCAGACCACCAAATACCTGTTTACCTATAGCGATGGCAAAAATTGAACCTATAACAGGTAACCACCAGGGAGAACCAGGAGAAATATTATAGGTTAAAAGCATTCCCGTTACTACCGCGGATCCATCATACACTGTGATAGGTACTTTACGTAATTTTTGGATTAAAGCTTCGGTTAAAATAGCAGCAAGCACTCCTAAAGCAGTAAGAAAAAGGGTCTTCCAACCCCAATAGTAAATGGAGAAAGCTAAAGCGGGAAGTAAGGCTATAACCACATTCCACATAACTTTTGGAATACTGGTAGAATCATGTATATGCGGAGCAGGTGAAACAATAAATTTATCTTTCATAATTCAATCCTATATTCATTTAGCTTGTCGTTCTTCTGCATAACGCAATTTTCCTGTGTCTACCCACTGAACTATTCGTATATGAGCAGGACAAACATAAGCACAACTACCACATTTTATACAATCTTCCAGACCCGCTTTAACAGCAAGTGTCAAGTCACCACCCTTAACTCCTTGAGCAATAAGACTGGGGACAAGATTCATCGGGCACACATCAACACAATGAGCACAATGGATACAATTGCGTTCTTCAATGGTCCTGGCTTCTTTTTCACTGAACAAAATCAAACCAGAAGTGCCTTTTGCCATAGGAGCATCCAGAGAAGGTAAAGAATAACCCATCATAGGACCACCAGAAATCACTTTTCCAATCTCCGATTTAGTTCCACCACAATAGGTTACTAAATCAGAGAATAGGGTTCCTATACGAGCTTTAAGATTCTTAGGATTATTTACTACACTTCCGGTAACAGTTATAATTCTTTCTACTAAGGGTTTCTTGAAACGAACAGCTTCATAAATGGCAAAGGCTGTTCCAACATTTTGAACTACTATTCCTACATCCAGAGGTAACCCTCCAGCTGGAACTATACGTTTTGTAGCAGCATAGATTAATTGCTTTTCTGCACCTTGTGGGTATTTCAATTTCAAAGGGACAACACTAAGATTATTTTCGCTGGCTAAAAGTTTGTTCATTTGAGCAATAGCATCTGGTTTATTGGATTCAATGCCAATCATTCCGTGTTGAGCATTCAGGATTTTCATAATTATTTTTAATCCATTGATTATCCCTTCAGATTGTTCCAGCATCAATCTATGGTCTGCTGTGAGATAAGGTTCACATTCCACTCCATTAAGAATAACGGTGTCTATAGGTTTGTTTTCAGGTGGTGAGAGTTTAACGATAGTTGGAAAACCAGCACCGCCCATACCACAAATTCCTGCTTCTTTGATACGATTTTTCATTTCTTCCACAGGCAAGTTCATAAAATCTGGCTCATCCACAAGCTCTATCCAGCTATCTGAACCATCACCAGTAATCTCAATAGCTAAACTCATTGCTCCTAAAGGATGAAGGAAGGTATCAATTTTGGTTACCTTCCCACTTATTGAGGAATGTTGAGGGATAGAAACATAAGCATTAGCTTCCGCTATTTTTTGCCCGGTTTTAACTTCTTCACCAACTTTAACCAGTGGCACGGATGGAGCTCCCACATGTTGAGACATAGGTATTACCACTTTTTGAGGAAGGGGGAACTCCTCAATCGGGACAGCAGAAGTGTATTGCTTGTTATCCGGAGGATGAACACCTCCTGGAAATGTTTTTAATTTCATTTACACTCCTTTTTGCTCTCTGGGAGATTTCTATTTTTTCCCTTATAAATGTAAATATCATTTTTAGGCAAGTATTTTTTTCAGAAATAATGTTAGACTTTCCTTGACTCAATTCTACTGATTAAAAATTATAGCCCTTATAAAGCTATATTGCTCGCAAATATATGAGTTTAATAGTGAAGTTTAAGATTCAAATCTTGGTTATCTGGGAGTTTTCCGATGATTGAAATTATTGATCAAAAATGTATAGGTTGTGGACTCTGTACCAGAGCCTGTGCTTATGGTGCAATCAGCATACAGGCAAAACTTGCTGTTATAGATGAAGATAAATGCACACTTTGTGGAGCATGTGTGGAGACTTGTCCTTTTGAGGCTATCCTTATCCGAAAACAAGCAGCAGAACAAATTGATAAGGAACAATATAAGGGTGTCTGGGTCTTTGCTGAACAGAGAGATGGAGTTATTGCACCTGTGGTATTTGAGCTTTTAGGGAAAGGAAAAGAACTGGCTGAACAGATGAATTCTGCTCTCACTGCTGTGCTTCTGGGTTCAAATCTGGAAAACCTATATCCAGAGCTTTTTGCTTTTGGGGCAGATCAGGTGATAGCTGTTGATAATCCAGCACTGGAACATTTTCTTGATCTCAATTATGCACGAGCTTTAACTGAAATTGCTCGTAAACATAAACCAGCTATTATTCTGGCTGGAGCAACTGTTACCGGAAGGTCTTTCATCCCAAGAGTAGCGGTACAATTACATACAGGTTTAACAGCAGACTGTACTGGTTTGGAAATTGATCCCGAAACTGGAAACTTACTTCAGACCAGACCTGCCTTTGGTGGCAATATTATGGCTACTATTATCACTCCTAATCATCGTCCCCAAATGGCAACTGTTCGTCATAAAGTTATGGATGCTTTACCTCGTGATGATTCACGCAAAGGTGAAATAATTAAAGAACAGATAGATTTTAGTGATTTAGAGGATAAGAGCTTCTGGTTGGGTTTTGAAAAAGAAAAGACCACTCTCGTTAATATTACGGAAGCAAACATCATTGTTTCGGGTGGAAGAGGTCTGAAAGAAGCTAAGAACTTTGCCCTGTTAGAAGAGTTAGCTGAAGCTTTAGGTGGGGCAGTGGGAGCTTCTCGTGCTGCTGTGGATGCAGAATGGATTCCCTATTCTCATCAAGTGGGTCAAACCGGAAAGACCGTTAAACCAAAAATTTATATTGCTGTTGGAATTTCTGGTGCTATTCAGCATTTGGCAGGAATGTCTTCTTCCGATTATATTATAGCCATTAACAAGGACCCAGATGCTCCTATCTTTAAAGTAGCAGACCTGGGAATAGTAGGCGACCTGTTTGAGATTGTTCCCCTCATCACTAAGAAAGTAAAAGAAATTCGTCAGAAATAAGTGGCATCTCTTTTCTTTGAAAAGTGATAGGTATTCTATGTCATTAAATATATGTGAGATTTTCTATAGTTTGCAGGGTGAATCAACCTATTCTGGTTTACCCTGCATTTTTATTAGATTAAGCGGATGTAACCTCCGTTGTTCCTGGTGTGATACAACTTATACATGGAGCAATGGGAAAGAAATGTCCATTGAACAAATTCTGCAAGAGATTCGTAAATATCCTTGTTCTTTAGTGGAAATCACCGGAGGAGAACCTCTTTTACAAAAAAGGACAATTGAACTGATGGAGATATTGCATCAGGAGAAATATCGGATTTTACTTGAGACTAATGGTACTCAATCCCTGCAAAATGTCCCTGATTATGTAGTGAAAATCGTAGATGTGAAGTGTCCTGGAAGCGGATTTGGTGAATCATTTTTAATGGAAAACCTTAATTTTCTCCTGCCAGTGGATGAAATAAAGTTTGTTCTTGCTTCGCGTGAAGACTATATGTTCGCCCTAAATTTTATCCGAAATAATGCCTTAGAGGATAGGATTTTACTTTTTTCTCCTGTGATTGGTCATCTTGCTCCAGAAACTCTCGCTCAATGGATGCTAAAAGATGGAGTTCCTGCCCATTTACAATTCCAGCTACATAAACTCTTACAATTAGCTTAATCCTTCAATTATTATTCCTTTTTGAAGTCTTTTTAACTTAGCAGTCTGCTATTTTACTTTTATAGATAGTATTAATTTAGTATAGCTCTCTTGTTTTGTTTACTTTTATGAGATTAAGAAGTCAATTCAAGTTTAGCTTTTATAAGACCAGCAAGAGGA
>NZ_SMOG01000040.1 GCF_004353895.1 Candidatus Syntrophosphaera thermopropionivorans
TTGAAGGCATTTTTGGAAAGCATATGAACTTCATCAATAATATAAATCTTATAAGAAGATTGACTGGGAGCATAGAGCAGTTCTCGCTGAAGTTCCCGGATATCATCCACCCCTGTATTGGAAGCTCCATCAATCTCAATAACATCTGCTGAAATACCGGCAGCAATCTCTACACAATTATGGCATTTATTACAAGGAGTAATAGTTGGACCTTCAACACAATTAAGGCTTTTAGCCAGAATTCTTGCCATAGAGGTCTTCCCCACTCCTCTCGGTCCCGTAAAAAGATATGCATGTGCAATACGATTACTCAGAATAGCATTTTGCAGAACTTCAGTAATATGCTCCTGAGCATATACTTCAGCAAAAGTTTGAGGTCTATATTTTCTTGCAAGTACTATATAACTCATAAACTAAACTCCTAAGACATAGTTTTGAACTACTGCCAATTAGGCAAGCATTTTCTTCTGGACAATTAAGTGAGTAAAGATAAAAAAGGACTTAATGCTTTTCCTTTAAAAAATACTAAGATAATTTATAAAAATACTGGAGGTTAGACAATGAAATTGGAAGGTAAAGTGGTTATAGCTCAAGGAGGAGGACCTACCGCTGTTATCAATCAATCATTAGTAGGGATTACTCTGGAAGCAAGAAAGTTTGTTCAGGTCACCCGAGTTTATGGTTCTTTATATGGAGTTCGGGGAATTATTGATGAAGAATTTGTGGATCTTACTCAAGAGACTACCCACAATCTGGAACAAGTTGCTAACACTCCTTCTTCTGCCCTACTTTCCACCAGAGATAAACCAGATGAAAAATATTGCAAAGAAATCTTTAAGGTACTGAAAGCTTATGATGTTCGCTATTTTTTCTATATTGGAGGCAACGATTCTGCAGACACTGTTCGCATCGTTAATGAAGAAGCTGATAAAGCAGATTATGAATTCCGGGCAATTCATGTTCCTAAAACAATAGATAATGACCTGGTGCTAAGTGACCACACACCTGGCTATGGTTCTGCTGCCCGTTTCGTAGCTTCTGCTTTTACTGGAGTCAATCTTGACAATCGTGCTTTACCAGGAGTATATATAGGAGTGGTAATGGGAAGAAATGCCGGATTTCTTGCTGCAGCATCAGCTTTAGCTCAAAAGTATCCTGATGATGGACCTCATCTCATCTATATGCCTGAAAGACCCTTCAATCAAGAAACTTTTTTAAGAGATGTTCAGAGGGTATATGACCGCTATGGAAGATGTGTAGTCGCTGTTTCAGAAGGTATTGTAGATGAAAATGGAGTTCCTATGATGACTATCCTGAGCAAAAATACTGAAGTAGATGCTCATGGTAATGTTCAGCTTTCTGGGACGGGAGCTTTAGGAGATTTATTAAGTGATTTGGTTCGTACCCGACTCAAAATAAAGAGAGTTCGTTCTGATACATTTGGTTATCTTCAACGTTCCTTTATAGGATGCGTTTCTGATGTAGATCAAAGAGAAGCTAGAGAAGTAGGTGAACGAGCTGCTCATTATGCTATCTGGTATAATATGGATGGTTCCATATCAATTCAGCGGACAGGATTTTATTCAGTAAACTATCAATTAGAAAATCTTTCGGATGTAGCAGGAAAGACTCGTCATATGCCAGATGAATTTATTAATGAGAGCGGAAATGGAGTGACGGATGATTTTAAATATTATATTCGTCCACTTTTGGGATCAGGATTTCCTACTGCGCACCGTCTTCGTGCACCCAAGGTAGATAAGATATTGCAGGTTAATACTTGACATTTTTATAATGTAAATTAAAAGGGATAAAAGTATAATATATTAAAAATGGAGGAACAAATGACCTTTCAAGAATTTATGGCAAAAGTGGAAGCCCGGAATCCTGGAGAACCAGAATTTATTCAGGCAGTTAGCGAAGTAGTAGAATCCATATGGGATGTCTATGAAAGCAATCCTCGTTTTGTAAAAGCTAATGTATTAGAGCGTTTAGTGGAGCCCGAACGGGTTGTTATTTTCCGCGTTCCCTGGATGGATGATAATGGTAACATCTATGTCCAACGTGGCTATCGTGTCCAATTCAATAGTGCTATAGGACCCTATAAAGGTGGTTTAAGATTTCACCCCAGCGTTAATCTATCTGTGCTCAAGTTTCTCGGTTTTGAACAGGTGTTCAAAAACAGTTTAACTTCCTTACCTTTAGGTGGCGGTAAAGGTGGATCAGATTTTGACCCTCGTGGAAAATCTGACGATGAGATAATGCGCTTCTGTCAATCTTTTATGGCTGAGCTTTTCCGTCATATCGGACCCAACACTGATGTTCCTGCTGGTGATATTGGAGTTGGTGCTCGTGAAATTGGATATCTCTTTGGATATTATAAGAAGCTAATGAATGAATTTACCGGTGTTCTTACGGGCAAAGGCATTAATTGGGGTGGAAGTCTCATCCGTCCTGAAGCTACTGGTTTTGGAATTGTCTATTTTACAGAAGAAGTTCTTAACACTATTGGTGAGACCATAAAAGGAAAACGAGTTGCTATTTCTGGATTTGGAAATGTAGCCTGGGGCGCAGTTCAAAAAGTTAATGATTTAGGTGGGAAGGTTGTTACCCTCTCTGGACCTGATGGTTATATCTATGACGAAGATGGCGTTTCGGGTGAAAAGATAGACTTTATGGTAACTATGCGTAATTCCAATAGAGAT
Organism: Candidatus Syntrophosphaera thermopropionivorans; assembly: GCF_004353895.1. Lineage (GTDB taxonomy): Bacteria > Cloacimonadota > Cloacimonadia > Cloacimonadales > Cloacimonadaceae > Syntrophosphaera > Syntrophosphaera thermopropionivorans. Next base: position 2,706 of record NZ_SMOG01000040.1, read on the forward strand.
ATGGTGCAGGACTATGCAGACAAATATCCATCAGCTAAATTCTTCCCCGGAAAACATCCCTGGGAAGTTCCTGTGGATGTAGCCATTCCTTGTGCCACACAAAATGAATTGAACGAAGAAGATGCTCTTAAACTGATTAATAACAAATGTATCTGTGTAGTTGAAGGTGCTAATATGCCTTGTGTTCCTAAAGCTGTTGAAGCATTCCAGAAAGCTAAGATGCTATTTGCTCCCGGCAAGGCAGCTAATGCAGGTGGTGTTGCTACCAGTGGACTGGAAATGACCCAGAATGCAATGCATCTTTCCTGGCCTCAGGAAGAAGTTGATGCTCGTTTGAGAGAAATTATGAAGAATATTCATAAAGCCTGCGTTGAACATGGAAAAGAACCTGATGGATACATAAACTATGTAAAAGGTGCCAATATCGCTGGTTTTATGAAAGTAGCCAATGCAATGTGTGACCAAGGTTTAGTCTAAATAAATAACAATTAAACAATAAGACTCTGCTTTCACAGAGCAGGGTCTTTTATTTTCCCGTAGAAACTCAGAAATACATCTCAGAATCTTAATACTTTGTTATTAAAATCACTACCATTCTATGCTTTCATTTCATTGCCAACAATCTTGCCTAAAAGAATGAATGTGAACTTAATTACTTATTAATTGTACAGTTTAATACTAATAATGGTTGAAAAAATGAAGCTTTATTCTTATTGACAATTTTCTAATCTTAGTCCTTTCTTCTATTTTTTGTGAAGATGAGAAAGTGCTGTATTTAAGGTATTCTTCCCCTCTTCCCAGAAATCTTTCCAATCTTGTTTGGAAGGTACAAGCACTGGCAACATTGCACCATTGGTTCTTCTTTGCTCATAAATAATAATTAAGAAAAACCATAATAAATAAGCAATACCACTAGCTATAGCAGCACCAATTAATCCCCAACGAGGTATCATTAGAAGATTTAATCCTATATTCAAGCCCAGTGAAATAGCTGGTATAAGAATAGTAATAGGAGGAAATCCCTTGCTGTTCA
>NZ_SMOG01000041.1 GCF_004353895.1 Candidatus Syntrophosphaera thermopropionivorans
ATTTTTCTGCTTTCTCTAATAAGATTCCTTTTCACACGGCATTTCGCACTCAAATATATGCTGAAAACAGAGGTGATGCCTCCACTGTTTCTGCAGGACCTATGAGTGCAGATTTTCATTTTGGAATGATGGCACAACCTATTCCTACGCTGAAAGTTATGGCAGGATGGGATATTGATAGTTTTACCGCTGGTCTGGGAATTAACTATAAAAATATCGGAATAGACTATACCTGGGTTAACGGCTTACCTGATGCCTTAGGTTCCTCGCAAAGGTTGAGCCTGAACTATAAATGGTAAAGCTTGCTCTCCTTGGAGCAACAGGTTCCGTCGGCTCCTCCACCATTGAAGTAGTAAAAGAGCAGAATGAACATTTTGTTATCACCCTTGCTTCTGCGCATAGAAACTGGTATAACCTCTGCCAGATAGCGGGTGAACTATCCATTCCTAAAGTTGTTCTCACCGGTATAGAAGATACTGCTCAGCAAGCATTTATCCGCAATCAATATCCTAATTTGAAGATATATTTCGGGATAAATGATCTGCTAAACCTGCTTCAAGAGGAGGATTATAACCTTGCTTTGAATGCTATAAGCGGCTCTGCAGGTTTAAGAAGCAGCTTTGCCATCGTTCAACGCGGGAAAAATCTGGCTCTGGCAAATAAGGAATCACTGGTTATGGCAGGACATCTTTTGATGCCTCTTATAAAGTCACAAGGGATTAAAATACTGCCGGTAGATAGTGAACATAGTGCAATATTTCAACTATTAGAAGGGCATCCTCATAAGGAAATACGAAAGATTTACATCACTGCTTCGGGAGGTGCTCTTCGCGATGTTCCTTTAGATGAGTTGGAAAATATAACCTTAGAAAGGGCATTGCAACATCCTAATTGGTCAATGGGGACAAAAGTAACGCTTGATTCAGCGACAATGTTCAATAAAGCACTGGAAGTGATGGAAGCGCACTGGCTTTTTGACCTGGATTTTGAACAGATAGATTGTGTGCTTCAGCCTCAATCTGTTGTCCATTCACTGGTAGAATTCATTGATGGAGCAATTTTTGCACAATTAAGTCAACCAGATATGAAATTACCCATTCTCTATGCTCTATCCTATCCTGAGCGTTTACCTTCCAAATTGGTGCAGACCGATTTGAAACATCTGGGAAATCTGGAGTTTTCTCCCATTCCCACCGAACGCTATCCTCTTTTTATTCTCGGACTTCAGGTAGCTTATGCAGGAGGAATTTTACCAACCGTGCTAAATAGTGCCAATGAAGCAGCTTTGCGTCTTTTTCAGGCGGGGAAAATTAGATATGCTGATATATACAAAATTTGTCAGGAGGCAGTGCAAAATTGCATCAATGAGCCAGAACCTTCGTTGGAGCAGATATTAACGGTTAATGAGCAGGTCTGTCAGCGTATCTTGAGACAATACAATTTTGGAGATATACAATGAAAAAAAGACTTTTAATTGCAACAGGAGGAGGAGATTGCCCTGGATTAAATGCGGTTATCCGTGCTATAGTGAAAAGAGCACAACAGGAACCGGAATGGGAAATCCTGGGAAGTATTGATGCTTTCAATGGCATCCTGATGGACCCTATTCATCTGGTAGAACTAACTCCAGAAAAAGTTGCCGGGATTCATGTTCAAGGTGGAACTATTATCGGCACTACCAATCAAGGTGGTCCTTTTTCTTGGCCCGTGAAAAATCCAGATGGAAGCTGGACGGTAATAGACCGTTCCGCTGATTTTATGGAAAGAATCCGCAATGAAAATATTGAGGCAATCATTAATATCGGAGGAGATGGTTCCCAAAGAATCTCTCAAGGATTGTTTGAATTGGGATGTCATATCATTGGAGTGCCCAAAACTATTGATAATGACCTTTCTGCCACGGATTTTACTTTCGGATTTCAAACTGCTGTAGATATTGCCACTGATGCCGTGGATAAACTTGTTACCACTGCAGCCAGTCACCATAGAATCTTGATTTTAGAAGTTATGGGACGCTATGCTGGTTGGATAGCGCTTCATGCATCTATTGCAGGTGGTGCTGAAGTTTGCCTTATTCCAGAGATTGATTACGATATCAATTCCGTGATGGAAGCTCTAAAGCGTCGTACAGCTTCCGGGAAAGAGTTTGCCAATATCGTCATAGCAGAAGGAGCAAAACCCAAAGGTGGCTCTTTAAGCTATCTGGAAGAAGATAATCCTTGCGGAGCGAAAAGACTTTATGGTGCAGGATTAAGGCTGGAACAGGAATTGAAAGATGCGGGATGCGAGATTGAAATTAGGACTGCTATCCTTGGTCATCTACAAAGAGGTGGACGTCCTAATGCTTTTGACCGCATTCTTGCCTCTCAATTTGGAGTTAAAGCTTTTGAACTGGTTCTACAAGAAAAATGGGGATATATGGTTTCCTATAGACATCCTAATATCGTGGCTGTGCCTATTATAGACGCAATAAAAGAATATAACTATGTGAGTCCCGATTCCGATTTGGTGAATACTGCACGTGGTTTAGGAATCTGTCTGGGAGATTGAAATAAAGGAGAAATGATGGATTTGAAAAGCTTCAATTTCCTCTATGGGAAGGTTCATAAAGCTTCTAAAGAAGAGATAATGAAGGAACTTCATCTTTCCGAAGAAGAATATCAAGAGCTGGAAGAAAGTTTATCCGAAACACTACAACAGATTATTGAAGAAAAAGATAAAGCAAAAACAATAGGACCGGATTTTGTTCGCTTGACCAGCTATCTTTATGAAGATATCAGCGATCAGCAAAAGGGTTTGCCTCATCCGCCAGCTATCAAACCAAGAACGGGAGAAAAAATTACCCTTCCTGCTCCCGAAACTTTAACTATGCCAGAAATCTCCCTTGCTCAAGCTATTAATCAGAGAAAAAGTCTACGAAAATATTCCCCTCAACCTCTTTCTCTGCCGGAACTATCATTTTTGCTCTGGGCAACCTGCTGGGTAAAAGAATTCCATAGCACTAAATACAATGAATTTACCAGACGCAATGTCCCTTCTGCGGGAAGTCGTCATCCAATGGAATGCTATCTTCTTATAAATAAAGTTGAAAGTGTGCCACCTGGTCTATATTACTATCATCCACTGGAACACGCTCTGATTAAACTCCAGACTTCATCTGATATCGCTAAAGAGATATATGAAGCTTGCCTGGAACAATCAATGGTCATAGAAGATGCTGTAACTTTTATTTTTACGGCAGTTCCTTATCGTGCCAGTTGGAGATATCAGCAAAGAGCCTATCGCTATCTGTATGTTGATGTTGGACATATAGGACAAAATGTCCATCTTGCTG
>NZ_SMOG01000042.1 GCF_004353895.1 Candidatus Syntrophosphaera thermopropionivorans
CAGCAAGATGGACATTTTGTCCTATATGTCCAACATCAACATACAGATAGCGATAAGCTCTTTGCTGATATCTCCAGCTGGCACGATACGGAACAGCAGTAAAGATAAAGGTTACAGCATCCTCTATAACCATTGATTGTTCCAGGCAAGCTTGATAAATTTCCTGGGCTATTTCAGATGAGGTATTGATTTTAATCAGAGTATGTTCCAGTGGATGATAATAATAAAGTCCTGGTTGGACACTTTCAGCTTTATTGATGAGCAGGTAACATTCCATTGGATGACGGCTTCCTGCAGAAGGGACATTGCGTCTTGTAAACTCATTATATATAGTGCTATGGTATTCTTTCACCCAGCAGGTTGCCCATAACATAAAGGAAAGTTCCTGAAGAGAAAGAGGTTTATTAGAGTATTTTCTCAGACTTTTTCTCTGATTAATAGCTTGAGCAAGTGTAATTTCTGGCATAGTTAAACTATCTGGAGCTGGAAGTACAATTTTTTCTCCGGTTCTTGCTTTTATTGCAGAAGGATGAGGCAAACCTTTTTGCTGGTCACTAATATCTTCATAGAGATAGCTGGTTAAGCGGACAAAATCCGGTCCAATAGTTTTAGCTCTATCTCTTTCTTGTAAAATCTGTTGCAATGTTTCGGACAAACTTTCTTCCATTTCTTGATATTCTTCCTCTGTAAGAGCAAGTTCTTTCATTATCTCTTTTTTAGTAGATCCGTGGACTTTACTATAGAGAAAGCTGAAGCTTTTCAAATCCATTGTTACTCCTTTATTTCAATCTCCCAGACAGATTCCTAAACCACGAGCAGTATGCACCAGATCGGAATCTGGACTAATATAATTATATTCTTTTATAGCGTCTATGATTGGCACAGCAACGATATTGGGATGTCTATAGGAAACCATATATCCCCATTTTTCTTCCAGAACCAGTTCAAAAGCTCTAACTCCAAATTGAGAGGCAAGAATGCGGTCAAAAGCATTAGGACGTCCACCTCGTTGCAAATGACCAAGTATGGATGTCCTGATTTCAATCTCACAACCTGCTTCTTTCAATTCTTGTTCCAGCCTTAATCCTGCACCATAAAGTCTTTTCATCCCCGCAGGTTCCTGTTCATCAAGATAACTTAAAGAGCCACCTTTCGGTTTTGCTCCTTCTGCAATGACGATATTGGCAAACTCTTTCCCGGAAGCTATGCGACGATTCAGTGATTCTATTACAGAATGTATATCATAATCAATCTCTGGAATAAGGCAGACTTCTGCCCCACCAGCAATAGCAGAATGAAGAGCAATCCAGCCAGCATAGCGTCCCATAACTTCTAAAATAAGGATTCTATGGTGACTGGCTGCCGTTGTAACCAGTTTATCTACTGCATCAGTGGCAATATCTACCGCAGTTTGAAAGCCAAAGGTAAAATCTGTTGCCGAAAGGTCATTATCAATAGTTTTGGGCACTCCGATGATATGACAGCCCAGTTCAAACAATCCTTGAGAGATTTTTTGCGAGCCATCTCCTCCAATATTGATAATGGCTTCTATATTTTGATTACGGATTCTTTCCATAAAATCGGCAGAACGGTCTATTACTGTCCAGGTTCCATCGGGATTTTTAACGGGCCAAGAAAAAGGACCACCTTTATTAGTTGTTCCAAGAATAGTCCCACCTTGAATATGAATTCCAGCAACTTTTTCTGGTGTTAGTTCTACCAGATGGATAGGGTCCAGCAGAATGCCATTAAAAGCATCAATACTTCCCAGGATTTCCCATTCCGGTTCCTTTTGTGCTCTTTTAACGATAGCCCGGATAACTGCATTCAATCCTGGACAATCCCCTCCTCCTGTGGCAATTAAAAGTCTTTTCTTCATTGTATATCTCCAAAATTATATTCCTTCAAGATATGCTGAAATACCTGTTCATTAACCGTTAAAATCTCCTCCAGTGAGGGTTCTGGCTCATTTATACAGTTCTGTACTGCTTCCTGACAAATCCGATAGATATCAGCATATCTAATTACCCCAGCCTGAAAGAGACGCAATGCTGCTTCATTAGCACTATTAAGCACCGTCGGCAAAATTCCTCCTGCATAGGCTACCTGTAAACCAAGAATGAAAAGAGGATAGCGTTCTGTGGGAATGGGAGAAAACTCCAGATTTCCTAGATGCTTCAAATCAGTCTGCACCAATTTTGAGGGTAAACGCTCTGGATAAGATAAAGCATAGAGAATAGGTAATTTCATATCCGGTTGACTCATTTGAGCAAAAATCGCACCATCAATGAATTCTACCAGTGAATGAACCACGGATTGGGGATGCAGCACACAATCTATCTGCTCAAAATCCAGGTCAAAAAGCCAATGCGCTTCCATAACTTCCAATGCTTTATTGAACATCGTTGCAGAATCAAGCGTAACTTTCGTCCCCATAGACCAGTTAGGATGTTGCAATGCCCTATCTAAAGTTATGTTTTCCAGCTCATTTAAAGGGATATCCCGTAGAGCACCTCCTGAAGCTGTTAAATAAACTTTTTTTATTTCATTATGTGGATGCCCCTCCAATAATTGAAAAACTGCACTATGTTCACTATCCACTGGCAAAATTTTACTCCCTTGTGACTTTATGAGTGGCATCAAAAGATGTCCTGCCATAGCCAGTGATTCTTTATTTGCCAGAGCCAGATTTTTCCCCCGTTGAGCAATGGCAAAACTGCTTTTCAAGCCTGCAGAACCGCTGATAGCATTCAAAGCAAGGTCATAATCCTTATTCTTTAGCATATTTAGCAATTCTGATATTCCAAAATATATCTTCAAAGAGGGATATTGATTTCTGATAAAAGCTTGCTGAGCAGTATCTTCTATACCGGTGAAAACAAGCTGAGGTATGGATAGCTCACAAGCTATTTCGCAGAGCTTATGCCAGTTTAGATGAGCGGAAGCAAGAGAGATAGCAAAATGTTCAGCTTGCTCTTTTACTACTTCAATTGTGGAAGAGCCGACAGAACCTGTTGCCCCAAGCAGAGCAAGTTTTACCATTTATAGTTCAGGCTCAACCTTTGCGAGGAACCTAAGGCATCAGGTGAGCCATTAACCCAGGCATAGTCAATTCCGATATTTTTATAGTTAATTCCCAAGCCTGCGGTAAAGCAATCAATATCCCATCCTGCCATAACTTTTAGTGCTGGAATAGGTTGAGCCATTATACCAAAATGAAAATCCGCACTTATAGGTCCTGCAGCAATGGTGGAGGCATCACCTCTGTCTTCTGCATAAATTTGAGTGCGAAATGCCGTGTGAAAAGGAATCTTATTAGAGAAAGCAGAAAAAT
>NZ_SMOG01000043.1 GCF_004353895.1 Candidatus Syntrophosphaera thermopropionivorans
TTTTCTGCAGAAAGGATAGTCGCAACTCGGATATCTATTTTAGCAAAATCATCATAGCTGATAAGTTCTTTAATGGGAATTTGATTTATCTTTGAAGAATTTAATTTAGCATTTTGTTTTAATTTTTTAACTTCTTCTTCTATAACTGAATCTTCCAGTTTAAAAAATAGAGGTTCAATCTTATTTAAATTATAATTGGATTTTAAATCTATTTCTTCCCATACTGAAAGCTCAGGCAGTCCCATCATTTTCCTAAGTTTATTCATACTTTCAGGCATTACAGGATATAAAGCTACTGATACCATACGCAAAAGTGTAAGACAAACATACAAAGTTTCTTGGACGGAATTTGGATCTTTCTTTATTTCCGACCAGGGTTTCCGTTCATCAAAGTAACGATTTCCCAAACGAGCTATATCCATTGCCTGTTTAGTATTCCATTTAACCTGATAGTTTTTGTATCCTTCATCTATTTGCTTATAAAGTTCCTGTGCTTCTTCCAGTGTCTTTAAACTGCTATCACAGAGTTCAATAGGTTCCAGCAATCCATTAAAATGTTTATTGATTAAGGTGAATACTCTATTTGCAAGATTGCCTAAAACATCGTTTAGCTCACGATTGATTTTCTGTTGAAACTCATAAAAAGAAAAATCACTATCATTTTTTTCTGGAGCAATGCAAGCAAGATAATAGCGTAGATATTCTGCCGGAAATTTTTCTACGAATTCATCCACCCAAATAGCCCAGTTTCTGCTGGTAGAAATCTTTTGTCCTTCCAGATTCATAAATTCATTTGCCGGAATATCATAAGGAAGACAGTAAGCTTTATCCTGACCCATAAGCATAGCAGGCCAAATGAGAGCGTGAAAAATTATGTTATCTTTTCCAATAAAGTGTATCAATCTGGTTTCAGGATCAAGCCAGTAATCTTTCCAGCGATTAGGTTCGCCAATTTTATCTGCCCATTCCTGAGTAGAAGATATATATCCAATAGGTGCTTCAAACCATACATATAGCACTTTTCCTTCAGTACCTTCTAAAGGAACCGGAACTCCCCAGTTCAAATCACGGGTAATAGGTCTTTCCACCAAACCTTGTTCCAAAAGATTCAGCATAAAATTCCGTACATTTTCCTTCCAGTAATCCTTTTTGCTAATCCAATCTGCAAGCTGGTCTTTAAAATCATTCAATTGTAAATACCAGTGAGTGCTTTCTTTGATTACAGGGGTGTTTCCACAGATTTTACATCGTGGTTCTATTAAAGAGGTGGTCTCATAGATTTGACCACAGGCATCGCATTGATCACCTCTCGCACCACTTGCATGACAGCGAGGACAAATTCCCTCTACATATCTATCTGGAAGGAATCTATGATCAGTCTCACAATAGAATTGTTTGGTTTTTCGGGGTAATATATGACCATTTTTATATAAGGTTAAAAAGAATTCCTGGGAAAGTTTATAATGTCCCGGTCTTGCAGTGCCAGAAAAATTATCAAATTCTATTTCCAGTGCAGCAAAAGCATTTTTTATAGATTCGTGATAGCGTTGAACTATTTCTTGAGGACTAACACCTTCCTGATCTGCAGCTATAGATATAGGAGTCCCATGTTCATCTGTTCCACAGATATAAACTACATCTTCTTTATGCAATCTCAACCAGCGAACAAAGATATCTGCAGGTAAGTAGGCTCCCGCTATATGTCCAATATGTAATCTTCCATTAGCATAGGGTAGAGCGCTGGTAACTAAATATTTCATTTTTCACATCCGATAAAAGCTGAATGTAGAATCTGAACACAATCTTTAACTTCTGAACTGGGTAACATTATTTCTATGGTCTTGTCACTATGCTGAATACGTTTAATATGAAAAGGTTGGCAAAGTTTGAGAGTATCTGCTAAAAAACTTGGATCAAGATTAATTCCTAAACCTACCAGAGTGACATAACCAATTCCATTTTCAGTTTTGAGAATAGGTATCTCTTTCTGAGATAGAAGATATTGGATTTCTTTATCATATTTCTCTTCAATGATTAACTCTAACTGATTCTCTATCGCTAAATACTTAAAAATCTCCCAGTTCCAGATTTTTAATAAATCAATAGTTTCCTCTGTCTCAGGTATTATATAGCTTAACAGGTTTTCTTTATGCGCTATAGCAGTTATATGTCGTTCTTCCATATTTTCCTCTTTAAAACTTTTTTCTTGAATTAGCATTGTGCCGGGAGCAAAAGTGAAGGAACTTTTTATTTCCACAGGAATGCTATATTTATAGGCAAATTCTACTGCTCTGGGATGAATAACTTTAGAGCCATTATAACTCAAAGCCAGCATCTGAGAATAATCTATAGCAGGTAGTAATTTTGCATTTGAAACTATCTTAGGGTCAGCTGTGTAGACTCCATCAACATCAGTATAGATTTCACATTTTTTTGCTTGAAGATAACAGGCTAATGCCACTGCAGAAGTATCAGAACCGCCTCTTCCTAAAGTGGTAATTTCTTTGCTTTGGCTAACTCCTTGAAATCCTGCTACAATAACTATCTTACCTTTATCCAATTCTTCTTTGATTCGGAATGCATTCACATTCAAAATCCTGGCATTGCCATGCCTTTCATCAGTTATAATTCCACTTTGAGAACCGGTAAAAGAAATGGAGGAATAACCTTCCTCCTGTAAAGCTAAAGAAAGAAGAGACATACTTATCCTTTCTCCTGCTGTAAGTAGCATATCCAATTCTCTTCTGGATGGATGTTCACTTATTTGATATGCCAGATTTATCAGTTCATCTGTCGTTTTTGCCATTGCTGAAACAACCAGAACTAATGAATCACCTTTACCTGCTTCAAGAGCAATCCTGCGAGCAATATTGCGAATTAATTCTATACTTCCTAGAGAAGTACCACCAAATTTCTTTACGATAATAGCCATAATCTTTTCTTAAATCCATAAACCAGCCTCTTGTCAAGATTTTTCTTATTTGTGCTTGTATTTTAAAGTATATATAATCCCGTTCCCCCTATAATCCTTTTGCTCTAACAAAGAATCTATTAAAAAATTCTTCGGGTAAATCTAACTCTAATGTAACAATAATTAGATTAAAAAGAGGGAAGATTAAAAGCTTTGTTGTCTATTTAAGAAAATATTTTTATTTAGTTAGTAAAGGGAAGGGGTATCCACTACCCGGAGATAATAAATAAGACCAAAAGAAAACTTATAAGAAAAGAAAGGATATGCAAGAAGTGAGAAAGCAGAAGAGAGTGTTTAGTCGTTTTCAGGTAGATATAAAGTATCTTACTGATA
>NZ_SMOG01000044.1 GCF_004353895.1 Candidatus Syntrophosphaera thermopropionivorans
CCATTCGGAACCTCAATTCTGGTGAATTGGCAAGTTTTAAGATAGCATCTTTTAACTTTTCAGGATTGGAAGGAGGAACTAAAAGTCCATTTTCTCCATCTTTAATTAACTCAGGAATGCCACCTGAAGCTGTTCCTATCACGGGAACTCCTGCTGCCATAGCTTCCAGAATAGAGGTGCCTAATCCTTCCTTTTTAGAAGCTAAGACAAAGATATCCAGGGTTTTAAGAATCTTTTCTACATCTTGCTGAAAACCAGTAAAAATCACTCTATCTGAAATATTTAGTTCTTTTGCCAGTTCCTGCATAGCGTTTTTCAGCTCTCCCTCACCAACCGCTAAAAAGAATAAATCCTTTCTTTCCCTGAGTGCTAAAGAGGCAGCTTTTAAAAAAGTGGGATAATCTTTATATTTATCAAAAGCAGCAAACATCCCGGTTAATATTGAATCTTGGGGTATATTCCATTTTGCTCTAATAGTAGGATCTCTATTTAAAGTATCAAATTTATTGCTATCTATACAGCTATATATAATATTAATTGTTTCTTTTGATACTCCGTTTTCCATTAAAACCTTTTGGACACCTTCCGATATAGCAACAATTCTATCCAGGGCTGCATTACGATATTTCCAGCGAGATAAGAGGTTTTTACCGATACTAAATTCTGTTCTTCTCACTCCTATTATTTTTAAAGGAGGATAAAAAGCCTTAGCCATTAAACCCCAGCTTAAAGAATGAGCACTATGACATATTAGTACGGAAAAGTGATGTTTCCGGGCAAACTTTGCTAGGCGGTATCCTGCTATTAAATCCAGTTCTCCCCTAAAGGGAATAGATTTATATTCTAAGTTGTGCTTCTGGAAATATTGTTCTAATTTGGAATGAGGTTGGCACACAAAACAGCCGGGAATGCCTCTTTGTTGCATACCTTCATAAAGATAAACTGCCTGTTGTTGTCCTCCTCGCCAGAGCTTTTCCGAATCAATATGTAGAACTTTTATTGACTTAGTTTCCATAAATAGTGGTATTTATACCAGATACCCCAGGCAGAACGAATGCATAATAAAAAACCTGCTTTGCCATCTAAAAACCCTAATTGCAGAATATACATTTTAAGAAACTTTAATATTCCTCTTAAAGCAGCAATAAAGGGATTGCTCTTTTTACCCTTACTCTTTAGCTCTTTGGCTCTTATTTCTCCGTAAAACCGCATTTTTTTGAAATGAGCATCTTTATCAGCATAGGGAAAGTGGTATAAAATTCCTTTACAGCATCGCTTCTCCATCTCAGTTTTGACACCTTCATGAACAGGTAAATCATTAAAATTGCCTTTTAAACGATTAAAAACTCGTAAGGGACAGTCATTTTGCCAGCCACAGAAATGAATGAGCTTTCCCTCATAAAAAGATTTCCTTTTCAAGCGCCAGGCACAATTAAGAAAATCCTGCTCTCTCAGAGCTTTCAATTCCTCTTGCAAATCTTCTGATAATAGTTCATCAGCATCAAGAGAAAGAATCCAGTCATTTTCTGCTAAGCTTACTGCTTTTTGCTTGGCTTTACCAAAACCTTCCCAGACATCCAGTTTTGCGGTTTTACAGCCAAAAGATTGAGCTAGATCAATGGTATCATCTTCAGAACCGGTGTCCAGAACCACTATTTCATCAGTCCAGGAAAGCGCAGGAAGACATCTTTTCAGATTTGCACTCTCATTCTTGACAATCATTACAGCAGAAACTTTTGCCATTTAAACTTATAAATTTCTAAGCAGCTGATAATTTCTAAAAGTGCCTATCTGCTCTCCGCCATTGAGATTATGCTCAATCCAGCTAAGCACCCTATTATCAAATCTTTCATGCTTATGTGGCTCTCGGAAAGGATTAGGTTTTCCAGAATACTGTAATTTATCCTGCCAATCCATAGCTTTAATGCGTTCTTCCATCACCTTCGGATGAGTTCCTGTAAAAACTGCAAGACGGTCCAGAGGTCCATAATCAAAATATTCAGGTGCTTGTTGATAATAGTTTTCAGCTTTAGCTCTACCCCAGTGCAAACTGTTTAAAGCCCTGCATTTATTCTGCATCAGATGTGGAGGTCGCACCCAACCATAATGATATATTTCTGCATCTACTTTTGCCACTCTGAGCTTTCTGGTCCCTTCTTCCTGTCTGGGACCATCATAATAATCAAACCAGCGGAAAGATTGAGCACTCTGATAGGAATGTATTTGCGGAAGATTACGAATTATTCTAATCTCATAAGGATACCAACCATGAGCTTTATGATAATGCTGATAATCACCCCAAAAATGTTTATAGCGAAAAAGTAGCCCTTCCACTTCTTCCCGGTCTAAAAGCTCTTCGCATCGTTTCTGAATTATAGGTAAATATTTTTCGTGCACTACTTCATCTGCCTGAAGATAAAAAAGCCAATCTCCATTGCAAGCTTGCTTTGCAATGTCCGTCTGCAAGGCATTGATAATCCCTTTTTTGAAGTATTTCTCTTCCCAGATAGTATCAATAATCTTTATTTTCGGGTCATTCAGGGCAATAATACTTTCACGGGTGGTGTCATCCTCATCTCCTTTTCCTACCGCTATCACAAACTCATCACAGATTGGTAGTATTGATTTGATGGATTCTACCACTGGATAATAGAGCTTTATCCCATTTCTAACAAAGGAAAATCCGCTAATTTTCATAGTTAAAAGTTATGACCATACTGGAGATTGTAAAGTTTCTGATAGCGAGGGCAAGATTCCATCAATTCCTGATGAGTGCCAATTCCTACAATTCTACCATGTTCCAGAACTACGATTCTATCCGCTTTCTGAATGGTAGAAAGACGATGAGCTATCATAATCACGGTTCTATTCTGCGTTGCATCATCAATAGCTTCTTGCACCA
>NZ_SMOG01000045.1 GCF_004353895.1 Candidatus Syntrophosphaera thermopropionivorans
GGAGTGGCAACAAAATGAATATGATAGCATCCCTTCTCATCTATGGATTGCCAGTATTCTAAATCACCATTCTCCAGTGGAATCACCACATGATTGAAATACCAGGATGCTGATTTCTCATGATAATCCTTACTGAAAAGTCGTGCCATCTTTCCTCTTAATTTTTTTATTTTTTTCCATTTACAAACTCTATCTGATTTTTGTCAATTTATTTCAAAGCTAAGAACAAAATATTTTATGAAATATGCCATTGAAGAGCTTTTGAAAGGTTCTCAACACTGTAAAATGGATAATGAATAGACAACTCTTCTATGTTCATTTCTTTGACTTTTGGCAAAGCTTGCTTGACATAAAAGCTTTAATGAACTGAATTGCTTCTATAGCCTAAAAGGAGTGGAAATGAAGATAGCACAAATAGTGGGTGCAAGACCTCAATTTATTAAACTGGCTCCTCTTTCTCGTTTAGTGAGAGAGAAACACCAGGAAATCATTATTCATAGCGGTCAGCATTATGATATTCAAATGAATGATGTCTTCTTTCAAGATATGCTGATTCCAGCACCAGATTATAATCTGGATGTAGGTTCAGGAACTCAAGCACAACAGACAGCAGAGATTCTGGAAGCTCTGGAACCGTTGCTGATAGAAGAAAAGCCAGATTGGGTGCTAATTTATGGAGATACGAATACCACTTTAGCAGGTGCACTTGCTGCAGCAAAATTGGGAATTAAAACTGCTCATATAGAAGCTGGTCTCAGAAGTTTTAATCGTTCTATGCCCGAAGAATTGAATCGTATAGTAGCAGACCATCTTTCTGATTTGCTGTTTTGTCCTACGGAGACAGCAATGCAAAACCTGCATCACGAAGGCTTGGAAGAGAGAGCTCGTCTGGTTGGAGATATTATGACAGATAGTTTAAAACTGGGATTGGAACTAGCCAAAGACAATTCCGATATCCTGAAAGAATTAAAACTTGAGCCAGGAAGTTTTCTCTTACTCACTTTACATCGTCCTTATAATGTTGATGATCCCCAGATGCTTTCTCTTATACTTTCTGGATTGGATAGTTTAAACAAACTCATTATATTTCCAGTTCATCCACGTACTCGCAATATTTTGTGCCATATGGAACCAGAAAAATTTAATAATATTAGATTCATTGAGCCACTTTCTTATCTTGATTTCATCACTTTAATGCAAGCAAGTGAAATGATATTAACCGATTCCGGCGGAATTCAGAAAGAAGCATATATAATAAGAAAACTGTGTGTTACTCTTAGACCGGAAACAGAATGGATTGAAACGGTGAAAAGCGGATGGAATATTCTTTTGCCACCTCAATCTAAAGAGTTTCCAGAAAAGATTCTATCTATCTTTCAACCTGCATATCATCCTCTTCTTTTTGGCTCTGATGTTTCCCAAAAAATTCTTTCTATCCTGGAACAAGCATAAAGAGTGAAGTAATAAAAATGAAAGAATATACAGATTTCGCAAAAAGTAGGCGGGAAAATACTTCTGCTGAATCTTTTCATAAGGCTAATTTGATTCTTATTGGTGGAGGTTCCTGCAGTGGAAAGACCACTATTGCTCTTGCCATAGGAAGAAGATTAACCGGGCTGAAAACAGTTATCATCTCTCAGGATAGCTATTATAAAGACCTGAGTTATCTTCCCTGGCAAGAAAGGACAAAAGTCAATTTTGACCACCCTGATGCCATTGATATTGACTTTCTCTTGAGTGATTTGAAAAAGATGATGGCTGGAAAACCAGTTAATGTTCCTGCTTACGATTTTGTGACTCACACTCGTCAAGAAGGAAATCTATGCGTTGCCAATGCTGAAGTAATTATCCTGGAAGGTATCTTTGCCCTGTATTATCCTGAATTACTACAAATGTCTGATTTGAAAATTTATCTGGATTCGGATGCGGATATTCGTTTAGCCAGACGTTTGCAAAGAGATATTCTGGAACGAGGTAGAAGTGTGGAAAGTGTCCTGAATCAATATCTGGAAACAGTCAAACCTTCGCATCAAGCTTTTATTGAACCAACCAAGAAGAATGCGGATATTATTATCCCGGGAGAAAAGGAATTTGATAAAGTTCTCATAATGCTTAATGGTTATCTTCAGCACGAATTGCTTTCCAGTTAACGCCGATAATCAAATCTTGCATTTTCTACTTGACAAATATTAGCAATCTAAAAAGAGGTTTGCTAATAATCACGAACGAATTATTATATTTTCAGAAATTCAATCTATATTATGGAGGAAAAAATGAAACTTAAACCTATTGAAGACCATATCGTAGTAAAGGTACCTACAGCGGTAGAAGAGAAGACCGTAGGTGGAATAATTATCCCAGATACGGCAAAAGAGAAACCTCAGATTGGAGAAGTTATTGCCGTAGGAACAGATGAAGATTTACAGAAGATTGTGAAAGTTGGAGACAAGGTTCTGTATGGTAAATATGCAGGAACAGAAGTGGAAGTAGAAGGTGAAAAACTGCTCATTCTCTCCAAAGACGATATTCTTGCCCTGGTTGAGTAAACGATGTTAGAGTTAAGTTCTCAAAATTTTGCAGCTGAGGTAGAAAAGAGCGAAGTGCCAGTTCTGGTGGATTTTTGGGCACCCTGGTGTGGACCCTGCAAAGCTCTTAGTCCTGTAGTGGAAAAGCTGGCGGAGGAATTGTCGGGGAAGGTTAAAGTGCTAAAATGCAATATTGACGAGTGTCCTGAAATTGCCACTCGCTTTTCCATTATGTCCATTCCAACCCTTCTTATCTTTAAGAATGGA
>NZ_SMOG01000046.1 GCF_004353895.1 Candidatus Syntrophosphaera thermopropionivorans
TAGCTTTTTAATACACACCTTATTAATAGCAAGCTCCTTCGGAGCTTCATAAACGGGGACGTTTATGACCCCTTTATAGGATGTGAGATGTCCTCATCTCGCAAAGCCGTCAGGCTTTTCATACTTATGAATGTAGTATTACAATATTTAACAAGATATTAAGAAAGTTTCTGCGGAGGTCAATTAATGTTATTATCTCTTTATAATAGCAAGCTCCTTCGGAGCTTCATAAACGGGGACGTTTATGACCCCGTGTAAGGGGACGTTTATGACCCCAAAAAAGAAAGCTCCTTCGGAGCTTGAAACGAGGAGGACCTCGTTCCACCAATACCCCTTACACCATACTTGTTCCACCATATTCCACTATGATTAAGGATATAGTTAAACTATTATTTTTCCAGTAGACAAAAAAAGATTTCTCTATTTTAGGCATAAAAATTGTATATTTAATAAAGTATCTTTCTTGATTGGGGAGAAATTGTAATGCCCAAAGCTTTTAATTATGTCATAATAATAATTTGTTTGACTGTGATGCCAGTTATCCTTTTGGCACATCAATATCAAAATGAACAATGGGATATTGATTTCAGTCGTTTCACAGAAACTCCTCCACCTGTCGCTCCTGTCCGTCCAGTGGCAGAATTTGAACCTGCTTCGCAAGTCCTGATTAGATATCCTCTCGGAATTCCCGTCTCATTGGTTGTCCATTTAGCCAATACTGCTCAGGTCATATGTCTGGTTTCATCTTCTTCTACCCAGAATGCTGCAACCAATGCTTTCCTTAATGCTGGAGTGAATATGGATAATGTAACCTTTATGATAGCAAGTACTGATTCTTATTGGACGAGAGATTATGGACCCTGGTTCATCTTTGATGGCAATGGTGATTTAGGTGTGGTGGATTTTCAGTATAATCGTCCCCGTCCCAATGATAATCTCATTCCTCAGATTTTTGCCAATCAACAAGGATTACCCTATTATGGTATGAATCTGATGCAGACTGGGGGGAACTATATGAATGACGGTATAAATACTGCTGCACAAACCAATTTAGTTTATTCAGAAAATTCTTCTTTATCCCAGCAGGAAGTTTATAATAGAATGCATAACTACCTCGGAATTGAAAATTACTATGTGCTTGCAGACCCCAATAATACCTATATTGACCATATTGATTGCTGGGGAAAATTCTTAGCTCCAGATAAAATCCTGATTCGTAGTGTTTCTCCTTCGCATTCTCAGTATAATGCAATTGAACAGGTCGCTAGTTATTTTTCTTCTACTCTTTGTGCCTGGGGTTATCCTTATAAAGTTTACAGAGTTTACACTCCCCAAGATCAACCTTACACCAATTCCTTAATCCTCAATAATAGAGTGTTTGTTCCTATTATGAATAGCACATATGATGCAGCAGCTTTGCAAACCTATCGTGATGCAATGCCCGGTTATGAAGTTATTGGTGTTCCTGCTGCCAGTAATGCTCCCTGGGAATCTACCGATGCTTTACATTGCAGAACTCATGAAATTCCCGATAAAAATATGCTGGAAATCGTTCATAATCCCTATTTCGGTAGTTACGCTAATTATTCTAACTGGCAAATAAATGCTAATATCATTGCTCGTAGTAGACAGGCACTCTATCCTGATTCAGTATTTGTTTGCTATAAAGTTAATCAGAGTCCCTGGCAAAATGCCATTATGAGCCAGAGTTCAGGAAATTTGTTTGAGGTAATACTCCCTGCTTTTGCACCAGGTGACACTATTCGCTATTTTATACATGCAGCAGATGAATCTGGGCATAGTAGAAATCATCCTGTTTTTGCCGCTCTGGAACCGCACTTATTTGTCTGTGCTCCCGATACTGAAGCTCCCATAATCTATCATAATCCGCCTACTTCTATTCAAAGTGGTGAACATACTTTCTTTGCTATAGTGACTGATAACTTAGAAGTTAGCAATGTGGTCTTCCGGTATAAAATAGATGAGGGTGAAATAACTGATTTAAATATGAGTTACCAACCTGAAATTCAACCTGACTACTGGACTATTACTTTGAATTTAACCTTTAATGAGGAAGATGAGATTTTCCATTATCAGATTGAAGCCAGAGATAATGCCAATCCCTGCAATATTACTTGCTATCCCTGGTTAGGTGAATGGCTAAATATTCCTATAGACCATACAGGTATAGGGGATGATTCTATTCCTTCAGTGCAAAAACCTGAATTATTTGCCTATCCTAATCCTTACTTCTTGCAGAAAAATATTTCTCTTAACATAGTGAGTAAAAATGTAAATAATAAACAGAGTTCGTTGAAAATTTTCAACAGTAGAGGCCAGCTCGTAAAAAGTCTCTCTATTACCGAAAGTTCTACGGAATTTACGAAATATCAATGGGATGGCAAAGATAGCAAAGGTAATAAAGTAGATTCAGGCATTTATTTCTTGAAATGGGATAATAGAGATAAAACCTTAATACATAAGATATTAGTCATTAAATAGAGAGATGTTGAAATATATCAACAGATAAAGATGAAAATTATCCATACTTTTCTCTTGACATTATTATTAATATTATTTTAAGTGATTTTAGCCTACAGACCCTACATAGAATGCCCTCCGAGCAGTGGGGATGCCGCCCGGCA
>NZ_SMOG01000047.1 GCF_004353895.1 Candidatus Syntrophosphaera thermopropionivorans
AGCCAGGCATCAAAAAGTCATAAATAGACCACAATTCGGTAAGATTATTTTCCACCGGAGTTCCTGTAAGGGCAAGACGATGTTCAGCTGCGATTTTTTTGATGGCATAAGTGCGTTTGGCATTAACATTTTTTATATTTTGAGCTTCATCCAGGATTATCCAGTGAAGTGTTTTATCTTTAAGAATATCCATATCGTTTAAGACTACCGTATAAGAAATGATAAAGAGTTTCACATTTGGGTTCTGAAGCAGTTGAATACGAGTTTCCTTATCTCCTTCCACAATGAGATAGGGAATATTAATATGGAATTTATCTATTTCTGCAGCCCAATTATATAACAGAGTTTTAGGACAAACCACCAGACTTTGTGTGTTTTCTGGAGCATTCTGAATGGCAGCTAAAGCTTGAATAGTTTTTCCCAGACCCATTTCATCAGCCAGAATTCCTCCCAGGTGATAATATTCCAGCATCTTTATCCAGGCATAACCAGCTTTTTGATAACCACGCATAACAGTTTGCAGATAAAGTGGAAGGGGTTCAGTGTGTTCCAGATGTCCACGTTTTAAGTCAATTCCCAGTTGGGTGAGAAAATCATCTCCCAGCACCCGAAATGCTGGATTTTCTTGCATATAACGATGATAATAGGGGAGCTCTATCAAGCGTGCACGATAGACATTATCGGCAAGTTTATCACTGTGTTTAATTAATCTGGCACTTTCTAAAAAGACCTCAGGATTAACGATATAAAGGATTCTTCCATCTTTGGTATGCAGGAATTCTTCCTTAGAACGGAAGAAGCGATTGAGTTCTTCATAGGTGAAATTTAAGTCCTTGTAAAAATAAGATATTTCATAACTGAACCAATCTATTTCCTCACTACGTCTGGCTTTGATTTCCACCTGCAGGTCAACCTTTTGAATAAAATATCCTCGCAATTCTGGAACTATTTCCAGATCCCATTCTGGAGATTCCAATTCAAATAGACTTTTACGAAGTTTATCCAGACCTTCTTCACCTTCGTAGACAAGTTGGGAATATTGTTCCAATCTACTCTTATTAGCTTCCGGGAGTTTTTCAAAGAGTTCTTTTGCCTGGTCAAAGATGTGAGGTGGTATATAGAACCAGGCATTTCCTGTTTCTTCCTCCGAAATATAGTCACTACGGATTAAAGGTGCTTGAAATCGGATAGTGGAAAGTGGTATTTCCAATTTTTGACCTTCTTCTGAATAGGGAGAGGGATATACAAGTTTTCCTTCCAGAATATAATTTGCTCCCATCGGAAAAACCTTGAACTTTATTCTTGGTTCACTGCTGATAATTTCAGGAAGCTCTATGGAAGGGTCTAAGTCAAGATATATGCCTTGCTTATGCAACTGTCTATGAACAACTGTGCTCCAGTAAATTAAATCTTTGGCACTAATCAAAAGAGCTTGATTGAAAAGTAGGTCTATGCTTTCATTACTTAAAGGAAGATACACAGGACGGACAACATTACGAAAGAAGAGCCTGGTGGGATAACCTGAATACACAGCAGAAAGCTCATCTATAATAATTGGATAAACCCGATAATTAACTTTTCCAGCAGGCTCTATGCGTAAACTCAAAGGATAGGGTTCTGAACTAAATTTGAGAGGTTCACCCGTTTCCCGAACTTTGAGTTTACCATTTAAAGCCTGAAGATAACCCAGAGCATAGGGGAAATCTTTTTTGTAAAGAGACCAGAACTTTGCTTTGGAGCTATAAGCAGCTTTATTGACATTTAGAAATCTGAAAAGTGCTTGCTCGGTATCAGTAAATACTTCCAGTTGTGCTAAAAGGTCCTTCTTTTCCTGTTCTGTAATACCTTCTATATCAGCTCCGGCTTGGATTCTCATCAATAAAGCGATATTAAGTGGTTCATAACTATCGTGATAGAACCGAACTTTATCGGTATCCGGGGCATATATTCCTTCAATCTCCAGAGCTGCTTTAGAATATGCCTCCAGCCATTTTTCTCTTCCCCTTAAAACTGTTCCATCACAGGTCTCAACTGCTGGTTGTTCAAATATATCTGTCCTCAGATTCAGATAAGCATAACGCAAAACAGAAAGGTAGTGTCTACAGCTTTCATCATCCTTGCATTCCTGACAATGATGATTTATAATTCTCTGACTTTCAGGGTCATAGACTACATCCAGTTGAGTATTGAAAAACTCTTTTTTATCCGGAGTGGCAACAAAATGAATATGATAGCATCCCTTCTCATCTATGGATTGCCAGT
>NZ_SMOG01000048.1 GCF_004353895.1 Candidatus Syntrophosphaera thermopropionivorans
TAAAATCAGAGCCCCACACTCCCAAATTTGAGTACGGGGCTCTCGTTTTATAAAGAAAATCAGATATGAACATAAATAATCAGGTTAAATACCAGCAAAGAGGATGGGTGCATTATCAGAATATAAAACTGGAAATTGAGACTTCCGGTGATTATGTTCAGAAAGTAAATTTCACTTCCGAGGTTTATTATAGCACCAATCCTTCTCCTGCCCTGGAAGAAGTTTGCCAGCAGCTATTAGAATATCTCCAAGGAAAACGAAAGGAGTTTTCAGTAAAAATAGCTTTAGAAGGCACTCCTTTTCAGAAAAAGGTCTGGGAAGCTATGCAAAATATTCCTTATGGAAGAACTTGTAGCTATAAAGATATTGCTATTGCCATAGGTAATCCAAAAGCAGCGATAGCAGTTGGACAGGCAGCTCATAAAAATCCTATTGCCATCATCATTCCCTGTCATCGTGTTCTAGCTACTAATGGTGATTTAAAAGGCTATGCTGGTAGTATTGAGATAAAAGAATGGCTATTAAATCTGGAAAAGAGAAACAAGGACAAATGATTATAGGAATTGGTGTAGATATTGTTCAGATAGAGCGTGTGCGCAAGCTTGTGGAAAACTATTCAGAATTTATGCATCAAGTTTTCACTGCCAGGGAAATAGAATTCTGTCAGGCTAAAGCAGATTCGGCTTCTTCCTATGCTGCACGATTTGCTGCCAAAGAAGCTATGATGAAAGCTCTGAGTACTGGGTGGAATGAAAAAGTTAATTGGCTGGATATTGAAGTTATCAATGAAGAGCAAGGAAATCCAATACTAAAGATAAAAGGAAGGACTTTAAGGCTGATGAAAAAGATGGGCGTTTATCAAACTCATCTTTCCCTTTCTCATGAACGAGATTATGCCCTTGCTTTTGTTGTTCTGGAAGGTGAGAAACTTGACAATAGAGATAATGATCTATAATGGCACCAAATAAGGTGGTAAATATGCAATGTTTCGTATTCTTAGGTATTCAAGGCAGTGGAAAAGGCACTCAGGCAGAACTATTGAGTGAAAGAATAAATTTTCAACATATAAATATTGGAGATTTATTAAGAGAACAGGTGATGAAAAGAACGGAGCTCGGATTAAAGGTGCAGGATATTATTGGACGAGGAGATTTAGTTTCTGATGACCTGGTTTTTGAGATAGTAGAAAGTTCTCTAAATCCAGAGAGAAAAGGGATAGTATTTGATGGATTTCCTCGCACTCTGGTTCAAGCTAAGTATCTGATTGAACATTTTGAAGTGCTTCAGGTCTTCTATTTAGAACTAGCAGAAAATGAAGCTATTGCTCGTTTATCTTCAAGAAGAGTTTGTCCTGCCTGTGGTGCAAATTATAATATATGGACTAATAAACCTGAAAAAGATAATTTCTGCGATGTTTGCGGAGCAGAATTGATAATCCGCCAGGATGACCAGCCAGAAGTTATCTCCCGAAGGGTTAAAGAGTTTTATGAACAGACTCTGGCTTTGAAAAATTTCTTTGCTCAACGAGGAATACTTTCTGTTATTGATGCCAGTGAAGATATAGAAGAAATAGCAGCAAAAATTGCTGACATAGCTGAGAGATTGCTGAATAAATAAATGAATAAGATATTGCAACAGGTTCAGAAAGCCATAGAAATCTTAGCTTATCTGGTGGCTCTCTGGAGCTTAATGGTACTTTTTTTAGAACCAGTTATCAGTTATTATGCGAATTTTGTTAAGGTTGAAAACTTCACAGCCTGGGCTAACTTGTTGCTGCTTGCTCTGGCAATTATAAATCGGTTACTTCTAAAAGAAGGAAAAGGTATTAGCGGAGCTATTATCTTTGATATAATTATGTTAGTAGTAGGGCTGTTCATACTGGTTTACACTGCAAAGTTTGTGATATTCTTATTGCTCATTCGTCAGACCTATTACTTTCTCCAGTTTATACTTTTCCGTTTTTCCGAGG
>NZ_SMOG01000049.1 GCF_004353895.1 Candidatus Syntrophosphaera thermopropionivorans
CTCCTATAGCAGCAGCAACGGGTTCAGAAACCAGATAAACTTCACGAGCTCCAGCGTGAAGAGCACTATCTCTTACGGCTCTTTTTTCTACTTCTGTTATACCCGATGGAACGCATACAATAACCCGAGGACGTACTAATAAACGCTTCTTTTGGGCTCGCAAGATTAAATCGCGCAACATCAATTCTGTCACTTGGAAATCTGCAATAACTCCATCTTTCATCGGTTTAATGACTTTCACTTCATCCGGATTCTTACCCAGCATCACTTTGGCTTGTTGACCTATGGCTATAATTCTCTTATTATCACTTGATACTGCAACCACTGATGGTTCATTAATGACCACACCAGCATTCTTTTTATACACCAATGTGTTAGCTGTTCCTAAGTCTATGGCAATATCATTCGCTTTCATTCCCAGTATCCCAAAAAATGACATTTAAACCCCTTTATTTGAAAAGTGGTGGTAAACATTCACAATTCACTTAATTCAATATTATTTAAATTACTTTGATTTTAACTTTATCTACGATGTCAAGGAAAAAGGGTAATTTAGCTGCATTTGCGAAAATAAAATCCCCTTCTTCTTGTTAAGTTGGGAAAATCTCTTTGGTCATTCATACCTCAGTATAACCTTAATATCTGTTAATTAAAGCTTTAAGATAAAGACACTATGAGCTTAAAATACGCTTACTTCTTTCCCAATTTCTGTAAATATTGCTGGATTTCTTCCCGCTCCTTATCATAACCTGGTTTTCCCATTAGGGCATAAGTGGCTTTTTTACCTGCTTCAACTCCAGGTTGGTCCAGTGGATTTATATGCAATAGTTTTCCGGTAAATACAGTTTGAATTTCATACATCATAATGAATTCTCCCAGATGGAACTCATCAATTTGAGGGAAGATAATATTTGCATTGGGACGTTTGGCTTTTGTTAGGGCAATTTCAGTGGCAAGTCTTTCTGCATTAAGTAATTCAGAAAGTTTATGATCTCCCAGATAACTAACATCTTCACTTTCAGGATGGAGATTGGGAATAACATAATCATGCTGGAAATTTAAGACAGTTAAAAAAGTTATAACCTTATCATAAGGACCTTCCGTGTATAGCTGAATTTGAGAATGCTGGTCGGTTGCACCTAAAGCCTTAACTGGAGTTTGACCAACCAGAATTTCTCGCCCTTTAAGGTCATAGCGTTTACCTAAACTTTCTGCCCAAAGTTGACGGTACCAATCTGCTAGGTCATAAAGTGAATTGGAATAGGGCATCATCACAGCTATGTTTTTCCCTTCTCGGAAATATAGATAGTGCAATAGTCCATTTAAATAAGCGGGATTATCATATATATTAGTTAAATCAGCACAACGATTCCGCATAGAAGCTGCACCCTGTAATAGCTTCTGAATGTCAATTTTAGCAAAAGCAGAAGAAACCAGTCCTACATCACTAAGTACCGAAAAACGTCCCCCTACATTATCAGGAACCACAAAAGAGGGATAATGTTCCTCATTACACAGCTTGCGTAAAAATCCTTTATCCTTATCCGTGGTAATGATTAATCGGTTTTTATAATCATCAGGATAGCGTTTTTTGAGTATATCCGTAATAATCAAATAAGCAGCCATAGTTTCTGCAGTAGTTCCACTTTTAGAAATAACATTAAAGATAGTGGTATCAAGATTAATTTGGTCTAAAATTTCAAAGAGGAAAACGGGGTCTACATTATCATAAACAAAAAGCTTTTTATCTAAATTGCGTTCAGTTTTAAGAGCAGAATATAGTGCTTTATTACCCAGAGCAGAACCACCAATACCCAGTACTACCATAGTATCAAATTTAGGGTCAAGAGATTCCATAAAATTCAGGATATGACTAACATCTCGTTCAGGAAGGTCATAAAAACCTAAAATACCGGCTTGACGGTCAGCTTGAATTTCTTCATTAGCCAGTTTGCAAG
>NZ_SMOG01000005.1 GCF_004353895.1 Candidatus Syntrophosphaera thermopropionivorans
GGGAAATCTATTCAACTATCTGAAATGTAACCTATAATAACAACAGACCGCTTGCGTCAGGGACATACATAGTTAAGGTCCTAGCAGACCGATTAGGAAATACTATTAAGATAACTATTATCAAACTATGATTGTTTTCATCCTACACTTCCAATGAAACGGTGGAAACGGAGTATGCGTTCCGAATACATCTTCCGGGTTCATTTTTGTATCGTATCCGATCTGCTTGTCCTTGATCCAAGGTGCGAGGCCTTTAATATAGTATTTGGCATTATCCCGGCTGAATGAAAGAAGTATATGGTGATAATGCCGTCATATCCTACGAGGAAATACAAGAAGAATCATAACTCATAGTTACTGATCGGTAGTTTAGTCTCAGTCTGGAAAGCACCACATATCGAGTACTGCGTCTTGACTTCAGCAATGACATAACCCGCAATACAGCGGTATGGCTTCAGTCGCAGACCCTCATGTCTAGACTAACTGAGCTTTGATTCGGTTCATCAACGCTTCGGTTATTCTATCTCCTTGTTTTAGATGTGATCATTGATCCAGAGCCAGGAAAGCACTACCCTGTATACTGAAAATAAGAATGCGTAAGGATGTGACAGAAAAACAGTTCTTGACATTGAAATCAGAATATTCTTTATGGAGTTTGTGAGATTTGTAGTGGCTATAATGTGTGTTTTTAAGTGACTAAGATTTAGAATTATTTAGGTGTTTTATCGGTGGAATCCTTATCTTAAGAACAAAGCAGTAGATTGAAGGTGACTGGCGTACCCATTGTTGCAGGATTTCACAGTAAATTAGAAAATTGAGTTGGATCAAAACCAACTTACGCTACAAAACTAATTGTTACAAAGGGGAGAAAAGAATGAGAATAAAGACATTTTCAGTGACGATGTCAAAAAATGGAAATGATGATAATTATTTGTTCCGCTATTCAAAGCTAATGCCTTTTGTTTTGATAGTGCCTTTATTTAGCTTATTGGTAACTATATCACCACTTATAGCTAGTGAGCCTGGCGAAATATTAGGACCAGAATCAGGTTACATAGATCTCCGATGGGTAAGCGATGACAAGGTTGTAGCCATAAAATCAGAGTATGAATACTTTCCTGATAAATTACACTATACTCATGGTGAGATTGTCACAGTAAAATATGATTTCCGGGTAGATACAACTTCTCGTGGTTACAAACCTAACAGAACATATTATTTGCTATCCCCTTACGTTACTGGTTATCAAATCAAAGGGGATGGTGATGATAATTACTGGTTTATTGTTAAATCTGATATTGACACTTTGGAAGTAATTACTGATGATCGTAATTTAAAGGGTGAATTTATACTTCAGTTATTAAGTTACAAGGAAAAGCCAAAAGTAATTGAGGATAACGAGGGAAGTTTTATCTCATTAACACCAATTGATACTACATACGCTAAATCATGCAAACATAGTGGACCACCAAGGTTTTCTTTTGAAGTTGTTAGGGTTGCTGAAATTGATAAAGGAGAAAATGTGCACCTTCACAGTTCAGGTAAGTTCTACTATGATCAACTAAGCGGCTTTGGGATTCAAGGTAAGGTTGAATCTGAATTTTGGAAGAATCGCTTTAATCGCAATTCTGGGGTAATTGCTCCAAAGAACGATTCGTTCTTACCTCCACCACTAAACTTTCTAAAGCTTGCTGCAGGAGGGTTCCGGCTGCTGGATCAAGTATCGTAACATCCTCTGAGGCAAGCCCATCTGCTTTCCCGAAGTGGCTTTTCAGGATGCTGTGGATGCTGCGCCCAATATAGCGTACCACAGGTTCAGAAGTATAATAGACACCCTTTTTTCTCTTAGTTTGGGGTCGTATTCACTACGGGAAGTCTCATAAAAGTGCAGTATGGGGTCTCTGCCCTTGCCTTCAGTGTAAAAACAGTGCAGGATCTTTTGGATATCGGTATTAAATAAGATATCTCGCTCCAGCATCGTATAGGCTTTTTTGCGTGAAATAATGCAAATATCCAGATTGGAGCCAATACCGATAGTCAGTTTGCTTGCAGTAAAGCGTTATGACTTCAGCCGCAGACCCTCAAGTCTAACTAATTGTTCTTTGATGTGTTCAAACAGCGTAGCTTCCATCGTATCTCCTTATAAATAGTATTGGATACTATCTCTGGAATAAGGATGCCATGATCCTGAATTAACATAAATACTGATGCATAAGGATAAAAAAGAATTTGTTTTTATCAATATAACAGCTAATATGTCTAAATAGAATATTAAGAATGTTGTGATGAAGAGGAGATAATATGAGGATGAGTGTAAAAAAGCTCGGCGGTGTTTTGTTTATTTTGTGTCTTGCATTGGGTTTGTTTGCTCAAGTTGACAGTACATTTGTACGTTACTATAGCCCAACCTATGAAACTCATCCCTATTGGTATTCATTCCCTACATCCTTTACCGATGCTGCCAATGTGTTTGAAAAATATGACGGTAATTTCGGAATGCAGATATTATCTACATACCATACTCCCCCTCCTGAATTGATATTTCCCCAGTCACCAGTTGCCACATACAATCGGAGGGGAGAGTACATAAATACTACCTTCGGGCCCTTTAATGATGACGGTCTGTTATTTGGATATTATTCGCATATCATCAAGGATGGATATGGCGGATACTTGGCTTTGGATATGTTTGAGCACAAGATTCATAGATTGAATAGTGATTTGCAATTTGTTGAATGGGTTCCATTATTGTATTTTAATGGGACTCCCGGGTGTATCTTGGACTTGATTAGTGAAGATAATGGGTTTGTAGTAGTAGCAAACTCAGGAGGTTACGTTATAGCAAAGTTCAGTTATGACCTCACTTGCTTATGGAGTACGCCATTTACTGCTCATACGCAAATATGCCTAAAGAAACTAGGTGATGGGGCTTTTGTTAACATGTCGTGGTACAGTCCTCATTATCAAGTTATGAAAATATCTTCAATGGGAGATACGATTTGGACAAAGCAACTTCAAGACTATGGAGTTGAATCTTTTATAGAAATCAACAATAATTTTTATGGTTTTATCTACGATTCGGTAGACATCAACACAGGAGAACTGCGAGTCTATGATTTTGGCGTTGATTTTGAAAATGAAAACCCGGGAGATCCGATTTTAGTCATACCCACCTATCATTTACTTAATAGTAATTTGTATTGGTTGAGTGAATTATTCAGTGTGATAAAGACATCGGATAATTGCATTATTTTGGCTGTTTCCACTCCTGGTGGAGAGATTTTCAAATTTGACAGTAATTTTAATTTGATTTGGAGCAGTAACGCCCTTCAAAATGAGAGAATCGGGATTGGAAATCACCCCTTGATTGAGCTCGGGAATGGAGATTTACTTTATTGCGCAACTGTTGGTTATCAACCTAAACAGCTTGCACTGGTTAGAATAGATTCAAACGGTAACTATGTAGGTATTGATGATCCGACGACCCCAGCTTTGCAGAATGGGCTTTTATCTGCTTATCCCAATCCATTTACAGCTTTCACAAACCTAAAGGTTATTTTACCCGCAAATCAGGATAACTCTCTGCCAAGAGTAACAACCGCAAGCATCGACATCTATAATATCAAAGGGCAGAAAGTGAAAAACATTTCTCTTGATCCCAATAAAGTAAGTGAGCAATTAACCAATTGGGATGGCAGAGATGCTGATGGCAAGCAGTGTTCCAGTGGTATATACTTTCTCAACTTGTCGGTTAATGGTAAACGATGCTTGAGTAAAAAGGTTACTCTTTTCAGATGACCTTAATGATGTAATTACCAATCATATAGATAAAATAGTCGTTGTCCTACACTTCCAATGAAAAAGCGGAAAGGAAGTATGTATTCCGAATATACCTACCGGGCTCATTTTTGTATCGTATCCAATCTGCTCGTCTTTGATCCATGGTACAAAGGCTTTGATGTATTTCCATGTATCGTCCAGGCTATTGGACTTGATGTCCAGAGCTATAAGGTTGTCTATCACTTCCAGGGCAACGTTTAGGGAATATATCTTATCTTAGGAAGCCAGTACCTGGCATTGGTTTTCCGAATATACTTTTTTAATCGATTTACATTTTAGCCAAGTAGTTCATCTAACTCGTCTTGGGTCAAACTAGTCTTTAACATATCCCCTATCATTTGTTTGATGATACCCGAAGCCTCTGAGCTCATAGATTTGTTGCGATTATTACCCATAATACCATGCATATTCCTATAACGTATCAAACATAGTTTAACAAGCTTTATCATTTTCTTCTTTATAAGCTTTCTTTGGGTTATATTTATGATCTCCGGGTAGGGAGATTCCTCTTCCACTTACTAATCAAAATAATGAATTTCACTCCCAGGGTAAAGATTTACTAAATAAATCATCAAAACTTTCCAATCTCCATTGCCAGTTACCTAAAGCGGTGCCCGGAACATTCATTCTGCCAGAAGCGTCCAGACCTAGAATATCCTGTACCGGTAAAACTACATTCTGACAACCTGAAGCTTCAGCTATGATGCACATTATAAGGTGGATAGAATGCTTGATGTCCTCCTCTGTTTCCAGACCTAATCCAGAGAAGAGAAGCGGATGCTCATTAATAAATCGCAGCAAATTAATCTTACTGGGTGAATCATCACTTAGATTTGCATACCATTCCTGTGTGGTCGGATTGTCATGAGTCCCGGTATAGATATATCGTTCTGGAGGAAATTTTCTAATCTCGGGAACCTGTTCTTCAAAGCAGAACTGCAGGATAATCATACCGGGCAATTTATAATAATCACGATAATAACAAACCTCATCATTCAGAATACCCAGGTCCTCAACAATGAACACTTCTGGAGAAAAAGTATTCATTATCACGGGAAAAAAGTCCTCTGGGGCTGCCTTTTTCCATTCTCCCTTTAAGGCATTCTCTGGTAAAATAGGTTCTCCTGTCTTCTCATCATGAGAACAGGGAATACACCAAAAATTAATATAACCAATAAAATGGTCTAACCGAAGTTTATCCAGATAGTTCAGGGCATTTTTTATTCTATTGATAAAAAGCTGAAATCCATCTTCCTTCATTTTATCCCATTTATAAATAGGATTGCCCCAGAGTTGTCCATCTTGACTAAAGGCATCGGGTGGAACTCCTGCCACATTCAGACGATTTCCATTTTCATCCAGGTCAAATAAATGTTGATTAGCCCAGACATCAGCACTATGATAGGAAAGATAAAGTGGCATATCCCCTATAAGTTGTATACCCTGAGAATTCATATAATCCTTCAATCTCAAAAGCTGGTCCTTTGCCAGAGCTTGGATACTTGCCATTCTCAGGATTTGACTTCCGTAATTCTTAAATAGAGTGTCATAAAGTTTATCAGAGTAATGTCTGTGTTCTGGACGGAAGTTATGCCAATCATCATCCCCGTAAAGCTTACATAATGTTAAATAAGCAAGATATGGTTTTAAATAAAAAGCATTACTTTCTATGTATTCATATATTTCAATGTCTGATAGATAGTTATTAGCTGCTTTTTTGAGTAAATTATCCTTCAAACGATAAACTGCTTCATAGGGTATTTGATTAGATGAGGGTAGTTTTGCCTCTTCCATATCAGGTAAATCAATCAATCCATCCTCATAAAGAAGTTCCGGACTAATCAGATAAGGATTTAAAGCAAAGGCAGAAACTGGATTATAAGGTGAATTCCCATAACCTGGCTGATAAAGTGGTAAAATCTGCCAGTAGCAGAATTTTTTATCATTCAAATAATCAACGAATTGATAAGCATTTGGTCCAAAATCTCCAATACCAAAATCAGATGGTAAGGAGCTAATATGTAAAAGCATACCATTTTTCTTCATAGGGATTCCATAATCTCAAATATACAATTGGTAAGCAAGACAGCGTCACTTGCAGAACTGGATTTAATTTTTGTATCTGTATCCAGTAAAATATTGAAAATTCGTTCTAATTGAAGTAAAGTGTAATTATTAGAGAAATCCATAAATTCTCTTCTTTGAGAAGGGTAAAGATTAGGAAGGTGTATATTCATAATTTCAGGGGCGCTGATATATGCTTTTTTTAGTAGGAGGATATAATATATAGTATCATAAAATTTAATAAGGTAGAATAGCACCTGCAGAGCTTTAAATTCAGAATTTAGCATCCTTTCCAGCAGTTGCATAGCCTCTTTCACTTGCCTGTTACCCAGTGCACGATAAAAGTCAATCTGAGTTCCCACTCGTGAAGAACCAATGCTACGAATCACATCGCTTTCCGTAATTTCTTTTTTATCTCCAACCAGAAGAGCCAGTTTTTGCAACTCATTATTAGCATTAGCATAATCCAATTCTACCCGACTAATGAAAGCTTGTCTGGCTTTAAAGGACATAGTTAATCCTAACTGGGTAAGTGCTTTATCCAGCCAGGGTGAAAGAGCTCCACCGTAGTTTGGCGGATTACAAAGAATGTGAATGCAAGCCTTACTAATGATTTTCCATCCCGCGGTTTTATTATCAATTTTTTCTGCTGTCAGGATTATACTTTGTTGTTCTGAAGGTTCACGAAAATAATCAGCTAAAGTATCCAATTCCTTTTTTCTCAATTGGTCTGTATTCCGGAAGAGGACAAGTTTTGCGCTGGAAAAAACCGAATAAGAATCCAGCAGTTCATTGATTTCGGGGACTTTAGCTTCATCTCCATAGATAATAACCAGGTCTACTTTTGCTTTGGATTTCAAGTGCTTTCTAATATGGTCAATAGCTAAATCAGTTAGATAAGCATCTCCACCCACAAGCAGAAAGTTTTCCCCTAATTTAGGTTTCAATTTATCAATTTCCAGAGCATTTATTTCATTCATTATCTTTCCAACAAAAGAAAAATGATACTGATTAAAGCTATAGCCCAGCACCAGTAAGCAAAAAATTTAAGTTTAGCCTTGGTAATTAGTTTGAGTAAGAAACCAATCACCAGATATCCAGCCACAAAAGCTGCTAAAAATCCAGCTAAATAAACAAGTAATTGATTGATATTGAGGTTAATAAACTGTTTAAAACTAACCAGATTTGCCCCCAGGATTGCTGGTATGCTCAAAAGGAATGAGAATTCTGCTGCTTCTTCACGCTTAATACCACTAAAAATAGAAGCAGCAATAGTTGAACCTGAGCGTGAAATTCCAGGAATAATAGCCATACCCTGAGTTAACCCTATAAATAGGCTTCTTGGTAACCCCATCTTTGCAGCTGAAATATTTCCTTTTTTAACATAATCAGAAGCAAAAACTATAATACCCGTGATAATTAACATAAAAGCCACAACTAATGGTTTATGATAAAGAGATTCTATAGGTTTCCCCAAGATCTGATACACTAAACCAGTAACTGCTGTCGCAATAATCAAATATAGAATAATCATACGGTCATTATGAGCGGTATCCCTGCTTCTGTATTCCTTTTTTCCTAAGAGAGAGAGAATCAATCCCCAGATACGCTTGCGAAAAAAGATAATCACCGCAAGTAAGGTTCCAAGATGGAGAAATACTTCAAATAATATATTTCCACTTTCTTTTACACCTAAAAAATGCTGTGCCAGAACCAGATGACCCGAACTACTAACTGGTAAAAATTCCGTTAATCCTTGTAAAATTCCCATCAATATAGCATTTAAAAAACTCATACTTTCCTCATATTATAGCAGGCACTTCTTGTTCTTTCAGTTCAGAAAGCCTTTTAAGGACAAATCCTTCTTTCTGGATGCGGGATATAAAATCCTGTAAATATTTTAACTTTTCTGCTGAATGACAATGCGTGATAGCTATAACATAATTTCTGTTCTGGGAAATTTGTTTTATTCTCTCAATTTTGCTTTCCATAGTAGCATTGCTTATATCTGGAGAATCCAGAAAGAGGTCGTTTCGGAAAGCTAAAATATGAGCCTTTTGCGCAATTTGATAAGCAACAGAAACTGCAGAAGTGCGGCTATCCAGAAAGAATTTTCCTTTTTTACGCAGGACTTCCATAACATAGCTCATAATCTCTTTATCGGTTGTAGCAAGACTGCCCATATGATTGTTTACTCCACTACATAAGGGCAAAGAATTCAAATGTTTTAGGACTATCTTTTCCACTTCTGATTTATCCATTTGAACTAAAATAGCCTCCTTCCCTGGATTCTGACGAGGATAATCCAAAGGTTCCATAGGTAAATGCACTAAGGTTTCTCGTCCCTGTTCATAGGCTTTATTCATCGTTTCTTCACTATATGGCATCCCAGGAAGAATAGCAAAATCTATTTCAACGGGTAAATTCAAAAAACCTTGCAATAAATCTCCTCCGATGCCACCGAAATCGTCAACTACAATGGCAATATATCTTGGAGATTTTCTTGGTATTGAAACAGGTTTCTTGTAATATAATTTCACTTCATAGGTATCTGTTCCAACATTAAAAGTTAGATGCTGTCCACCATCTTCAACTATACCAGAAATGAGCTTTCCTCCACGAGTCTCAAACTCACCTTTGACTATCATATTGGCAAAAGTGAGGTCCATTTTATTCGGATTTACCGGAATGTCTAATTGTTTTTTATGATTTATAGTTTTTATCTGCAAAGAACCATCCGCCAGTCCAAACTTATTCTCCAGTGTTTGTAAGAGCTCGGAAGAGCTAAATTGTTTAGTTGAAGGTTCTTTAAATTCAGAAGCTATTTCCTCTCCCTTTCCTTTATACACTATAACAAAGATAATAGCTCCACAAAGTAAAAGGATAAGTAGATATAGACCTACCGGAACGTCCTTTTTTATTTTATGGCGACTAGCATATTTGGTCTGTTTCGTCATTATCAACTGCAGCTTTAGCTAAATATAAATGAGGATGTAACTTTTCGGCAATATGGGTGATAGCTTTAACCAGAGGCGAAAATAAAAGATTGGAAAGAAGCAGAGCTATAGCTATTATAAAAATGTTGTAAAGTAGTGCAAGAATGCTTGCTGGAGGCGTAAAATAAAGATTAGGGGAAAAGTTCAGCCAGCCAAAAATCCTGTATAAGACATCCAGTATTAAGATATTATAGATAAATGCACCAACTATTACCATCAATACATAGAACAGGGCATGGGCAGAATAAAGATTCCTATGTGCCTTATAATCCATACGCAGTTTAATATAGGCTTTTTGCGTATCAATTTCATTTTCTCTGAATGGTTTTATCCAGATGAATCTCAAACCATAGAACAGAAGCAGAAAAATGCCTAAAAATCTTATAGCTACAGGATAGATACTTTTTAAAGGTATTCTTATATCGTAATAATATTTTAAAAATACAGATACCACATAAAGAAGAGCAGCTGCAATTATAACTATCAGCAGGAATTTATGAAGATTTATTACCACCTGCCTAAATACTGCTTTATCTCCTTCCTGTAGAGGATAGATAGCATCAAATATACCACTAACATTTTTCAAAACTAAAAATAGTATAAAAATGAATATCAATAAAAAAACTGCCAATGGAAAGAAATGTTTTTGTGTGGTTAATAAACCTGTAGCAGCATAAAGAAAACTATTAGTATCTACCCAACAAAAAAGAGTCATAGGATACAGGAATACCTGAACTCCATTAAAATCTCCAAAAAGTAGACTAAATATCTGTATCATAAACTTTTGTAATTTGTTCATATTCTTTTTAATCGTTGATTTTTTATCGTTCTTTTTACCAATGTTCAAAGAACTTCTTTTTGTCAATGCCAATGTTTCGCCAAAATTAATGCCTCTTTCTATTTTTCTCAAGAAAAAATGCTAAAAAGGGGCATTATTTCTATCAATTTTATGGGATCAAATGGATTTTATATTGACAAATCAGCAAAAATATGGAGATTGTAATTAAGAAAAAAAAGAAAGGGAGGTACCAATGAAAAACAGACAATGTCTCTTACTGACCCTTATGGCAATATTATTGCTTATAGCGGCTTGCAGTTCCAATAAGAGTGTAACAGTTGAAGCTCCACCCCCACCTTCACCTTTACAATTAGCTCATGCTTATGCTGATAGTGGAGCAACTGCTTTTACCGCTGAAGATTATCTATCTGCAATAAAGTATTTTAGTAAATCAAGAGAGTATTATGAAGAAGCAGCACCGACAGCTTCACCTACTGATTCAATTGAAGTAAATATTGAACGAATCGACCTTAATATTGCTCTCAGCTATGTAAATCAAGGAAATGAAGATGCAAGTCTGGGGTTCTATGATGATGCTTTGACCGCTTATCAGAATGCCGCTAATATTTACAAGAGCCTGAAACCACTTACCATTACACCTGCAGAAAGAGATGATTATCTCGCCAAGCTTTATCGTAATATGGCAATCACTGCTCAAAATGCAAAAAAATTTGAACAAGCCTTGCTATATTATGATATGGTTCTCACCTATGAGCCAGGAAATGAAGAAATCCTTAATATCCAATATCACATCCTGAAAGATGATATTAAAGACCAGGCTAGAGCTTATAAGGTACTGAAAGATTATGCTGAAGCTTCTCAGGACTACCAAGCCTATTTGATTCTTGCTGCGGCTTATAAAGATAGTGGTGATAATGCTACGGCGGAACAATATTATCTGAAGGCAATGGAATTGGGAAATAATCCTGATGTTTACGCGAGGGTAGCAGATTTTTATCGTGAGATTAAAAATTATACTAAATCCAATGAGATTCTTACAAAACTTATTGCCAGCACAACAGATAAGTCTACCTTAGCTCTTGCTTACCGGGTACTGGCGGATAACTATGCTAAATTAGGAAATACGGCAAAGAGGATTGAAGCATATGACAATTCCCTTAAATATGAAGAAAGTGCTGAAATCGCATTGATTTTAGCAGACCACTGGAACAAACAGAAGAACTGGGATAAAGTTATAACTTATGCCACCAAAGCAATCAATGCCAATCCATCAAATGCAGCAGCTTATCTTCTAAGAGGTAATGCTTACTATATGAAAAAGAATTATGCTGCTGCTAAAGCAGACCTGCAACGGATCCAGAATGATCCAACCTATGGCAAGAGTGCCTCTGATATCCTTAAAAAAATTAAATAATAATACGGTATTTAACAGTCAACCGTCTTATCTTGCACACCTTAAAGATGAATTCGGTTGACTGTTTTTATTTTATCTATGAAGAATAAAATTAAAAGTGATGGTTCTATAACGGCTATTTATAAAGTAAGTACCGAGAGTAAATTAAGTAGACCCTTACTTGGTACAAAAGTCCCTGCTGGTTTTCCTTCACCAGCAAGTGATTATCTGGAAGGGACCTTAGATCTAAATAAATATCTTATAGCGCATCCTGCTTCTACCTTTTTTATGAGAGTAGGAGGCGATTCTATGATAGGAGCTGGCATTTATCCAGAAGATATTGTCATAGTTGACCGTTCCTTAGAAGCTACTAACAATAAAATTGTCGTTGCAGTATATGATGGAGAACTAACTCTAAAAAGATTACGCATAGAAAATGACAAATATTATCTTGTTTCAGAGAACGATTCTTATCCAGTTATAGAGGTTAACAAAGAGTTAGATTTCTTTGTTTGGGGTATAGTTACTTTTGTAATTCATCAAGTATAAAGTGTGCGTAATCGCAAATTATTTGCCCTGCTGACTCTATTTTCTCTGTTCCCTGCCTCTCTAATCTTTGCACAAGGTCTGGTTGTTAGCACCAATATAGATTTACAACCTGAATGCTGGGAATATCATATTTCTTCTTCACCCATAATAAATGGTTCAGAAAATGTCTATGCAGATTCTCTTCTCCTTCTTCCAGGAAAAGACTATCAGATAGATTATAAACGAGGTATTCTAAAATTAAAGAATTTCCCTGAAGCCTCGTCTTTAAGAGTAGATTATATTTTAATGCCCTCTTCTCTAACTCAAAAATACTATCTATATGAAGTTAGAGAGCCCTCGGACAGCTTATTTACTTCTATAACTCCACCAAAACCTCTCTGGCAATCAACGGATAGTAATCTTCTGGTTTCTGGCTCTAAGACTTTTGCCCTAACTTTCTCTGAGGAAGAAGCTTTTGACCTGAAACAATCGTTGTATGTTAATTTAAATGGTGAATTGGGGCAAAATGTTAATATTGCTGCCCAACTTTCTGATAGTCAATCAAAACTTACTCCAGAAGGTGACTCTAAGGAACTTAGCAATCTTGATAAAGTTTTTATCCGCGTCTATGGGAAACAATATGAAATTGCTATGGGAGACCTGGATTGGCAGTTTGATGGGACTCGTTACATTAATTACAAGACTACTATTGAGGGTTTGAATGCTTGGTATGGGAAAAGACATTTTATTCAGGCTGGTTATACCGCTTCTTCTGGGAAACCTGCTTCAGTAAAGGTTAATATAATAGAAGGGAAACAAGGACCCTATTATCTTAATCCTACTGGATATCAGAGCACTTATCTAATTATTGCAGGAAGTGAAAAAATCTATTGCGATGGAAAATTATTAGAACGAGGAACAGATTATTATATAGATTACTCTGAAGGGTCAGTAATGTTTCGGACTATGGTAGTATCAAGTAATCGGATTAATGCATATTTTCAATACGCAGATGAGTTTTACAATCAATCTACTTACTTCAATTCTTCCACCTTTAATCTTTTGCCTGGTTTCTCTTTATCCCATCATTTTATCCATCAAGTAGATGCTAAAGACCATCCTTTACTATATGAATTTACTGCTGCAGACCTTGATTCTTTAAGAAAAGCTGGAGATAATGTGGTTTGGGGTAATGGAATCGTGGAAGTTGAAAGTGGAACCGGAAGCTATATTCAAAGAATAAATACCGATGGATTAATCTATTATGAATACGCACCCTATGATAGCTTAGCCTGCTATAATGTAACCTTTAGTTATGTGGGTTCTGGTAATGGGGATTATGAAGAATTTTCCAGTGGTAAGTTTAGATATATTGGAACCGGAATGGGTGCGTGGCTTCCGCAAAAAAGATTGATACCTCCGGTAAAAAGAACTA
The DNA here is from genome assembly GCF_004353895.1 of Candidatus Syntrophosphaera thermopropionivorans. Lineage (GTDB taxonomy): Bacteria > Cloacimonadota > Cloacimonadia > Cloacimonadales > Cloacimonadaceae > Syntrophosphaera > Syntrophosphaera thermopropionivorans. The sequence goes on from NZ_SMOG01000005.1 coordinate 13,056, forward strand.
ATGCAGACCTATTACTTAGCTATGTTAACGATTCCGTAGAATTAGGAGTGGAAGGCATCTTCACCCTTAATGATAAAAATACCTTTTCTTCTTTAAATGATAATGACAATCAAAGCGGTCTACTGTATGCCTATGGAAATCTTAAAAAAGGAGATATGGGCAAGGAAAATTATGCTGGATTAGATTTTGAGAAGCGTTGGGCTAATAGTTTTCTCTTTTCACAGGATACCGATATATCTCAGAATTACGATTTTGCTTTGCTGGAACAAGCTGATTCCCTTAGTCAATACCAAATCAATTTAACCTTAGGAAGTAGGGCTTTGAACTGGTGGAATCCCGAATTAATGCTGCGTTATAGACAAGTGCAAGACCTATTTACTCAGAGAGCATTAAGATTTATTTCCCGCTCCACCGCAAAAGGCATAATACCAGGATTGAACATACATTCAACTGTCTCTTTACAGGATTATGATGATATTTCTATTCCCTCAAGTGTTATGCAATACCATGATTTTAGCTCCGAAAGGATTTCCCGCTGGGTACAAACTAAACTTATAATGAACTATAATAGCCTGGATTATGAAGATAACTCTCCCTTATATATCAGCACTCGCTATTATAAAATTAACCCTCAATTAACTTTGGGAGATGCAAAAATAAGCTTGACGCAGCTTGGTTATATGAGGGATGCTATCGATATGAAAGAAAATTTCTGGCATTCTGTTTCTACCTCACAAACTTATAGCTTAAAGCATAGCACTTCCACTCTTAATCATACAATTAATCTGGAATTTACTCATCGTAATGTAGATAAAAAAAATGAAATGGATAATCCCAAAAGCAAATATGACCTCATAAATTTACGCAATTCCAATTCCTTTTTTAAACAGGCTATTATGATTTTGGGAAATTATCAGCTCAATCAAACAGAATTCTTTCCAAAAATTAGAGAATTGGAATATGTGGGTAGTGGTTTAGGCCTATATGATAGCACAGGAGTCTACACTCCTGATGGAGATTGGGATTATGTGTATATCACCAGTGATAAAGGAACCTTGAGTACAGAAATTAATGGACAACTGAGCTTTTATTTCAAACCGGGAAATTATTTCCCTAAATGGAATCGGATACATAGTGATATTATTCTGCAAGCTACCGAACAAAATCCAGAGATGAAACATTGGCAAAGCTATCTATTTCTTCCCGGCTATGTCTTTGACAAAGATACCACTATCTTCGGAAAACAAAGTATTGCTCCCACTATCTGGATGGATATTATACCAAATCGGATTTTAGGAAACTTGAATTATCAATATAACCGAACTCTGGATAAACGCTATCAAACTATAGCTCGTACTACGGAATCCATCTTCGGAGCAGAAATGGATTTAAAACAATTTGGACCCAATAATTATAATCTTAAATATGAACTTAGTAAAGAAAAAGATACTCGCTATATGTCTGATATCACAGTTAATGCCCTTAATGTTTTAATTCAGCACAACTATTCACCAAATACAATAGGAACCCTAAATCTTTCCGGCTTTTCTGAAAGTGGTGCACAACAATCAAGCTCAAACAATTATAAACTTCAAGGTCTGGGTCTTGAACCTGGTTTTAGAGGAAGTTGGGGCAGAAAGGGTCGTGTATCTGCCTCAGTTGGTATTCGCTATAATCAGCGTTCTGGAAGTGAATTTCTAACTTTTTTACCTGAAAAAAGAGAAGGATTATTATTAAACTGGGGCACTTCTACCATCTATCGTTTAAATAATTTCTGTTCTATAACTCTGGAATATAATGGTAATTCCTATCCTCAAGATAAAGTGAGACATACTCTGAAGATGGAATTTAAGGCTGAGTTATAATACTATGGAGAATAAATCTTAATGGAATTGATTTCTTTAAGGGTTCTGGATTATCTTTTCGTTCTTCCTTTTATTTTCTTAGCTGGATTGATTGATTCTATTGCTGGAGGAGGAGGATTGATTTCTCTTCCAGCTTATGTTGCAGCTGGATTGCCAATGCACACAGCTCTGGCTACAAATAAATTTTCTTCAGCTTGTGGAACAGCTTTTAGTACCGCAAACTATCTACATTCAAAAGTTATAGACCTTCCAGTGGCTTTGATAAGTGCTCTATTAGCTCTGGTTGGTGCTTATCTGGGAACAAGAACAGTGCTCAAACTTTCTCCCGAACCTCTTCGCTACCTGCTTATTTTTATTATTCCAATCATCACTATTTTAACCTTTATCCATAAAGATATTGGCAGTAAAAATAGGTCTACAGAGATGAAATTGGGTATTCGCTTATTCTTAGGAGCTATTGCCGGTTTAATAATTGGATTCTGGGATGGTTTTTTTGGTCCTGGTACAGGAACTTTTCTCATTTTAATTTATACTACGATTATGCACTATGATTTTATGGTCGCTAATGGAAATACCAAGGTAGTCAATTTGACTTCCAATATTACTGCATTGATAACTTTCTTGATTGCAGGTAAGGTATATTTTCCACTGGCAATTCCCTCAGCTATTTGTGGTATAGCAGGTAATATCCTCGGTTCAAAATTAGTTATCCTTAGAGGCAATAAACTAATTAGACCAGTCTTCATTATAGCTCTAATCTTATTATTAGGTAGAGTAGTATACGATTTATTGAGATATTAATATAGGACACCATAAAGTGTTGGAGAATTCTTTAAGTTATCTTTTCTAAAAAGATGAAGTGCTAACCCAGAAAACTGTATTAAAGATATTGACAAAAAAAAGGCAATAAAATTAAGTGGAAAAATATAGTGCCGATGTAGCTCAATGGAAGAGCAATTGATTTGTAATCAATAGGTTGGGGGTTCAACTCCCTTCATCGGCTCCAGAAATTTTGGACAGGTGGTCGAGTGGTTAATGGCACTGGGCTGTAAACCCAGCGACGAAAGTCTACGGAGGTTCGAATCCTTCCCTGTCCACCATTTATAGCGGGAATAGCTCAGTTGGCTAGAGCATCAGCCTTCCAAGCTGAGGGTCGCGGGTTCGAACCCCGTTTCCCGCTCCAGTGATAAAAGCTCAAGTAGCTCAGTCGGTAGAGCACCTCCTTGGTAAGGAGGAGGTCATCGGTTCAAGTCCGATCTTGAGCTCCATTTAAAATAAAAATGATTATAGAATACAGAAACAGATACCAGGAGGAAAAATGGCAAAAGAGAAATATGTGCGCACTAAGCCGCATGTTAATGTCGGTACAATAGGTCATATTGACCATGGAAAAACAACGCTCACTGCAGCGATAACTTTATATCTGAGCAAGAAAGGTAAAGCTCAATTTCGTTCTTTTGATAGTATAGATAATGCACCTGAAGAAAAAGCCCGTGGTATTACTATCGCTACTTCTCATGTAGAATATGAAACCGAAAAGCGACACTATGCCCATGTGGATTGTCCCGGTCATGCTGATTATATCAAAAATATGATTACTGGTGCAGCTCAAATGGACGGAGCAATCCTTGTTGTTAGCGCAGCGGATGGTCCTATGCCGCAAACTCGTGAACATATCTTGCTTGCTCGTCAGGTTGGCGTTCCAGCAATTGTGGTATTTATGAACAAATGTGATTTAGTTGACGACCCAGAGTTACTTGATTTAGTGGAAATGGAAGTTCGTGAATTATTAGAAAAATATGAATTTCCGGGAAGTGAAGTACCCGTTATTCGTGGTTCCGCTCTGAAAGCTTTAAATGGCGATCCGGAAGCGGAAAAGGCTATCCAAGAATTACTTGATGCTCTGGATAACTACATCCCAGAGCCCGTACGTGAAATCGATAAGCCTTTCTTAATGCCAGTTGAAGATGTATTTTCAATTCCAGGTCGTGGAACTGTGGCTACCGGTCGTGTAGAGCGTGGTACCATCAGAGTTGGAGATAAAGTTGAGCGTGTAGGTATCAAAGAAACAGTTGAAACCACCTGCACAGGCGTGGAAATGTTCCGTAAATTATTGGATGAAGCGCAAGCAGGAGATAACATTGGTGTGCTCTTACGCGGTTTTGCCAAAGATGATGTAGAACGCGGTATGGTTCTTGCCAAGCCCAAATCTATCACTCCACACACTAAGTTCGTTGGTCAAACTTATATTCTAAAAGAAGAAGAAGGTGGACGTAAGAAACCCTTTAGAACAGGATATCGTCCTCAATTTTACTTCCGCACCACCGATGTGACCGGAACTATCACTCTTCCCGAAGGTGTTGAAATGGTTATGCCCGGTGATAATGTAGAAATAATTGCTGAACTGATAACTCCTATTGCTTTGGAGCAAGGACTACGCTTTGCTATTCGCGAAGGTGGTCGGACTATTGGTAGCGGTGTTGTCACAAAAATATTAGAATAGAGATAGAAGCGGAGAGATGAGAGATATAATTATTCTTGCTTGCGAAGAATGTAAGAACCGTAACTACACTACTACACGGAATAAACGTAAGCATCCGGATAGATTAGCAATAAAGAAATACTGTCCCACTTGCCGGAAACATACCCTACACAAACAACGCTAATAATTGTATAATATGTTGCAGGACAGTAGTTCAACTGGTAGAGCACCGGTCTCCAAAACCGGGGGTTGCGGGTTCGATTCCTGCCTGTCCTGCCACAATTTAAAATTGAAAAATAAATACTGGTGAAAAAATGAAAATAAATTTTGGCAAAGTTGGCCATTTTTTCAAAGATGTAGCGAACGAATTAAAGGCTGTGTCCTTTCCGACCAAAGAAGATATTAAGGAAGGCACTATAGTTGTAATCGTAGTTTCTATGATTGTAGCTATCTTTTTAAGTTTAGTAGACTTTGTTTTCGGTCGCTTGATGACGCTTATCTTTTAGGGGGAATCTTATCGTGGCAATGCAATGGTATGTGATTCATACCTATTCTTCATACGAGAATAAGGTTAAACAAGCGATTGAAAAAGGTTTGGAGGGAACAAAGCTCCGAGAATATGTGGGGCAAATTTTAGTACCAGTACGAAAATCCTATATCATCCGTGATGGAAAAAAGATAGAACGAGAAAAAAAACTATTTACCAGTTATGTGATAATAGAAGCGGATCTCACACCTGAGTTACGCACCTATATTTTAAACATTCCAGGAGTTACCAAATTTCTCGGACAAAGCAAAACTCATAAAGACCCTATTCCATTAGATGAAGAAGAAATTAATAGATTATTGGGAATATCGGATAGAGAAAAAGAACCAGGAAAGATTTTCAATTTTATGCCCGGAGATATGGTAAGGATTAACAGTGGACCTTTCACTGATTTTGAAGGGGTAGTCCAAAAAGTTGCCGATGACGGTACTAAGGCAGTGATAGAGGTAACTGTTTTTGGACGTAAAACTCCCGTAGAACTAAATTCTGAGCAAATAGAAATAGTAAAGAAATAAGCGACGAGGAATATAATGGCAAAACCAAAAGATGTAATGGCTATTGTAAAACTTCAACTTCCCGCTGGAAAAGCTACTCCAGCTCCACCTGTTGGACCAGCATTAGGTCAGGTGGGAGTAAATATTCCAGAATTTTGCCGTCAATTTAATGAAAAGACAGCTGATCAACCAGGAATGGTTTTCCCGGTTGTTATTTATGTAGCAAAAAATAAATCTTTTACTTTTGAAATAAAAACTCCACCTGCTTCCGTATTAATTAAAAAAGAAGCAGGCTTAGCAAAAGGTTCTGCTACACCTAATAAGGTAAAAGTTGGAAAAATAAGCAATGAACAATTGCGGTCCATTGCTCAATTAAAGATGCAAGATATGAATTGTAATACCCTTGAATCTGCTATGAGTATGATCGCTGGTACTGCAAGGAGTATGGGTGTGGTCATTGAAGACTAATGAACCCGCCTATGCAGGAGATAATATTCATAAGGAGAATCAATGAAACATAGTAAACGGTATAAGGCTGCCTATGCACAATACGACCGCCGCAAACGTTATGAACTTGATGAAGCTATAAACATCCTCAAATCTCTTCCCTCTCCGAAATTTGATGAGACCGTTGAGCTTCATTTCAATCTTGGCGTTGATCCCCGTAAAGCAGATCAGCAGATTCGGAATTCTATCGTTCTACCACATGGAACTGGTAAGAATCCACGTGTGCTTGTCTTTGCCGAAGGCGAAAAAGCGGAAGAAGCAAAAAAGGCAGGAGCCGATTATGTTGGTTCGGATGATTTGATAGAAAAAATTATGAATGGATGGTTTGACTTTGATATCGTAATCACCACACCAACAATGATGGGACGCATAGGCAAATTGGGCAGGGTTTTAGGACCAAGAGGTCTTATGCCTAATCCCAAGGTTGGCACTGTAACCATGGACATTGCAAAAGCAGTGCAAGAAGCTAAAAGCGGCAAAATTACCTACAGAGTAGACAAATTCGGCAATTTACATATTATTGCTGGAAAATTGAGTTTTACTCCTGAACAACTTAAAGAAAACATTAAAACTATTATTGCCGCTGTATTAAAAGACCGTCCTACATCACTGAAGGGCGTCTATATTAAGAGCATCACTCTCTGCACTACAATGGGTCCTGGTATTAAACTAAATGTCGCAAGCGCTGTTCAAGAAGCGAGAAGCTGAAGGAGCTAAAATGATTCAACACAAAAAACAAAACACAGTAGAAAATTTAAAAGAAAGATTAGCAGGCGCTAAAGCGATTATACTGGTAGATTACAAGGGAATCAATGTGGAACAGGTAAATAAGCTACGTAATCTGTTTAGAGAAGCGCAAGTGGATTATCTGGTCCAGAAAAATACACTGATTAAGATAGCACTGAATGAGCTGGGTATAAATGACCTGGATGTTTATCTTCAAGGTCCCACTGCAGTGGCTATCAGTAAAAATGATGAGGTCGCTCCCGCCAAGGTCCTTGTCAAATTTGTCAAAGATGTGATGGAAGAAGCAGACTTCCCAAAATTTAAAGGTGGATTGATTTCAGGGAAAGTTATGAATCAATCCGAGCTTCAAGAAATTGCCCAATTGCCTTCACGAGAAGAATTGCTGGCAAGATTAATGGGAAGTATGAAAGCTCCACTCAGCAACTTTGTAAATGTTTCGCAAGGCATCATTCGCAAATTTGTCTATGCCGTTGATGCTTTAGCAAAACAAAAGGCGAGCTAAATAAAAATCATCCCTGGAGGAAAAATGTCCGATAAAACAAACCAAGTTATTGATCTGATTTCCGAGATGACCGTGCTTGAACTCTCTGAACTTGTCAAAGAAATGGAAGAAAGATTTGGAGTATCTGCCGCTGCTCCAATGACTGTTGCAGCTGCCCCTGCTGCTGGAACAACTGAAACTCAGGAAGAAAAAACTGAATTTGATGTGGTTCTGAACAGTGCAGGTGAAAAGAAAATCAATGTTATCAAGGTAGTTCGTGAGATTACAAAGCTGGGGCTAAAGGAAGCAAAAGACCTGGTAGATGGAGCTCCTAAAGTAGTCGCAGAGAAAATCAGTAAAGAAGAAGCTGAATCTATCAAAAAGAAGTTAGAAGAAGTCGGTGCCTCTGTCGAAATCAAATAGAGTAGTGGCGCAATATCTTGTTAATGTCCAAAAAAAGTCCTACGGGACTTTTTTTGGACCAATTGTGCTTATTACTCTCCCCTTTCGTATATTATCTTGTGAACTTAGGGCAAATTCACGGGCATTTTATTGAGGTCATAAGCAATAATTAATATACTATGTTTAACAATCAAAAAGGAGTGAGCTTTTGAGAAAGATCAAGAGTTATTCCAGAATTTCCGAAAGATTTGCCGAATTGGGAATCTCGGAAGTTGAAATACCAAATCTACTTGCTATGCAAGTGGATTCTTTCAATGACTTCTTGCAAAAGGATGTCCATCCAAAAAGAAGAGAAAAACGAGGTTTGCAGGAAGTTTTTGAGTCTGTCTTTCCTATTGAAGATAACAAGGGTAATTTCTTGCTTGAATTTGAAGAATATAATGTGTTGCAAGAGAAATACTCTATTGATGAATGTCGGGAAAGAAATTTAACCTATCAGGCTCCACTAAAGGCTAAGTTGAGACTTAGCATTTATGAACAAAAAGAAGGTACACGCGAACATAGAGATACTATAGAACAGGATGTTTTCTTAGGAGAAATACCTTTAATCACTGAACAGGGTACCTTTATCATTAATGGTGCAGAAAGAGTGGTTATCTCGCAGTTACAACGTTCCCCAGGAGTCTACTTCTCTGAAGAAAAACATCCAAGCGGTAAAACTCTTTATGCTGCTAAAGTTATTCCATATACCGGTTCCTGGTTAGATTTTGATATTGATATCCATGATGTTATGTTCGTGCATATTGATAAAAGAAGAAAATTACCAGTAACTACTCTGCTTCGTGCCATCGGAATATCTACTAATGAAGAATTGAGAAGAGCATTCTACGAAACAAAGACCTTGAAGTTAAAAGAGGCTAAGGGCTGTTATCTCTTTAAAGATATTATAGTTGAAGGAAGTAAAGAACCGGTTGCTTTTGCTAATGAACAGATAACAGATACTTTAATAAAACAGCTGGAACAGTTTAAAATTAAAACCGTAGAAGTAATAGATCCGGATTATGAAATAGCACGTAAAGTCCTGGAAAATACTATTGCTAAGGACCCTACGAATAATCAGGAAGAAGCTCTTAAGAAGATTTATACCCTAATGAGACCAGGTGAAGAAGCACCCTTAGAGGCAGCAAAAAATCTGGTGGAGAGAATGTTCTTCAATGAGAAACGCTATAATCTTGCTGAAGTGGGTCGGTATAAGATAAATGAACGCTTAGGAATTAATGTAGACCCCAAGTGTTTAACTCTCACAGTAGAAGATTTTGTCCATATCTTCAAAACTCTGGTAAATATCTACAATGATAAAGATGATATTGATGACATAGATGACCTCTCTAATCGTAGAGTGCGAACTGTTGGTGAGTTATTACAAGACCAATATAAAATCGGTCTATCTAATGTAGCTCGTATTATCCAGGAAAGAATGTCTATCTCTAATATTGATGAAGTAACTATCCATGACCTGGTTAATAGTAATGCACTGGTTGCTGCAGTACAATCATTTTTCCTAACCGGTCAATTATCTCAATTTATGGAACAAACTAATCCTCTTGCCGCTCTCAGACACAAAAGAGCCTTATCAGCTTTAGGACCAGGCGGATTAACTCGTGAACGGGCAGGGTTTGAAGTACGAGATGTGCATCCTTCTCACTATGGAAGAGTATGTCCTATTGAGACTCCTGAAGGACCTAATATTGGATTGATTGTTTCACCAACTATCTATTCCAGGATTAATCGGTTCGGTTTCATAGAAACCCCCTATAGAAAGGTGGTAGATGGATATGTTACCGATGAATATGAATATTTGGATGCTTCGCAAGAAGCAAAATATATTATTGCTCAATGTAATGTGAATCTTGATGAAAAGAGACATATTACAGACGAATCTGTGTTCGCTCGTTATAAAGGCGATTTTATCTCTGTTGACCCTAAAAATGTTCAGTTTATGGATGTTTCACCTCAACAGATGGTATCTGTTTCCGCTGCTCTTATTCCTTTCTTGGAACATGATGATGCTAATCGTGCTTTAATGGGCTCAAACATGCAACGGCAAGCAGTGCCTTTGATAAATCCTGTAGCACCAATTGTTGGAACGGGGATGGAAAAAATCGCTACTATGGATACTTCCAACATTGCTGTGGCACCTTATGATGGATTGGTCACTAATGTAACTTCTTCATATATTGAAATAAAACCCCTCCACGAAGAAGATGAAGCTCTATATCTGGGATTGGGTAATAGAATTGAATTAAAGAAGTTTGTGCGAACTAATCAGGATACCTGCAATAATCAAAGACCTATTGTTCGCATTGGAGATACAGTCCGTAAGGGACAACCCATCTCTGATGGTGCTTGCGTGGAAGATAATCGTTTAGCACTGGGCACTAATATGATGGTAGCTTTTCTGCCTTGGTACGGTTATAACTATGAGGATGCTATCATCCTGAGTGAAAAAGTTGCTCGTGATGACATTCTTACTTCTATTTACATTGAAGAAATGGAAGTCTTGGTGCGTAATGTGAAAAATGGTAAAGAAGAATTAGCTTATGATATTCCCAATGTTCCTGCTTATGCTTTGCGTAATCTGGATAAAACAGGAATTATCCGTGTGGGCTCAGTGATTCATGCAGGTGATATTATAGTTGGCAAAATAACACCCAAGAGTGTGGAAATAGAGCCATCTCCAGAAGAAAACCTGATGCGTGCTCTTTTTGGAGATAGAGCAGGAGATTTCACCAATAGCTCCTTAAAAGCTAAACCGGGTATGGAAGGTGTGGTGATTGATGTTAAAGTCTTCTCTCGTTTAGAAGAAGGCATTGAAGAGGAAGAAGACCAGGAAGAGAAGAAAGCCAAACTTAGAAATGACCTCAACCTGCGCAGACAAAAGATTGAAGAATTCAAAAAAGAAAAACTCTCCGCTGCATTGTTAGGTGAGGTTGCACATACTATCTGGGACGAAAAAACCAATGTCTATTTCATTGCACCGGGAAAAAAGATAACAAAAAGTGATCTTGCTCGTATTAATTTCAAGAAGTTGGATTTGGATGCGCAGCTCGTGGAAGACCCGGAAAAAAATGAGAAAATATACCAAGACATCATCTTGAAAATAAAACAATCAATGGAACAGAGTGAGAACATTTATCGCAAATCCTTAGAAAGGCTTAAACATGGTGATGAACTTCAATATGGAGTTCGCAAAATGGTTAAAGTCTATGTGGCAAAAAAGCGCAAAATTGAGGTAGGCGATAAAATGGCTGGACGGCATGGTAATAAAGGTGTTATCTCTATTATTGCACCCATTGAAGATATGCCCTTCTTAGAAGATGGAACTCCTGTTGATATTATCTTGAATCCTTTAGGTGTCCCTTCGCGTATGAATATTGGACAAATTATGGAAACCCACCTTGGTATGGCGGTTAAAACCTTAGGATACGAGATTGAAACCCCTATCTTTGACGGAGCAACTGTCCAGGATATTGAAGCTGCTTTACAAGAAGCTGGACTTCCAACCGATGGTAAACAGAGGTTATATGATGGTAAGACTGGAGAACCATATAAAGAACGAGTGACAGTTGGTATTATCTATATGATGAAATTGAATCATCTGGTAGCTGATAAGATGCATGCTCGTTCAACTGGTCCCTATTCTTTGATAACACAACAGCCTCTGGGAGGAAAAGCGCAACATGGCGGTCAACGATTGGGAGAAATGGAAGTATGGGCTCTGGAAGCTTATGGTGCTGCGCATAATCTGGAAGAAATGCTAACCATTAAATCCGATGATGTGGATGGCAGAAATGAAGCTTTTAAAGCTATAACCAGGGGAGAAAATCCCCCTCCTTCGGGTGTCCCAGAATCTTTTAATGTGCTCGTGAGTGAACTTAAATCCCTCGGATTTGATATTGAGTTCCTCAAAGAACACGAATTGAATGAGGAGAAGTAAAAATGTTAAAAGATAACCCACATGAAATAAAACCAAACGACTTTGACTTTGTGCGTATTAAAATCGCTTCTCCAGAAACTATCATTAATGAATGGTCTCATGGTGAAGTAACCAAACCGGATACGCTTAATTATAGAACCCTTAAACCAGAAAAGGATGGACTATTCTGTGAAAGGATTTTTGGTCCCGAAAGAGATTATGAATGTGCCTGCGGAAAATATAAAAAGAAACGCTTTCAGAATGTCGTTTGTGACCGTTGCGGTGTTTTAGTAACCACTTCCCGAGTACGCAGAACTCGGATGGGACATATCTCCCTGGCTGTGCCTATTGCTCATATCTGGTTTGTTAAAAGTACGCCCAGTAAAATTGGTACTTTACTGGATATGACCGTTAAGGATTTAGAACGAGTAATCTACTACGAATCATATATAGTGGTAGACCCTGGTGATAGTCCTTATGAAAAATATGAACTTATTGATATTGATGAATATTCCGAAATAAAGGATAAAGTAGGTGATAATTTCCTGGCTATGATGGGGGCTGAAGCAATTCGTGAGCTCCTCTCCAGATTGGATTTAAATAATGAAGCTTTAAATATCCGCTCTCGCTTAAAAATGGAAAAATCTACTTTATACAAGCAGAAATTAATTAATAAGCTTAAGATTGTGGATGCTTTCCTAAAATCCGGTAATAAACCAGAAGATATGATTCTACTTGCGCTTCCTGTTCTTCCTCCAACTCTTAGACCTCTGGTGCCCTTAGAAGGTGGAAGATTTGCTACCGCTGATTTTAATGAGCTCTATCGCCGAGTTATTACTCGTAATAATCGGTTAAAATATCTTATGGAAATCCGCTCACCTGAGGTCATTCTTCGTAATGAAAAACGTATGTTACAGGAAGCGGTTGATGCTTTAATTGATAACTCTCGTAAGGCTCGTCCCATAAAAGGTAGAGGAAATCGTCCTCTCAAATCTTTGAGTGACCAATTAAAGGGTAAACAGGGCAGATTTCGTCAAAATCTTCTGGGTAAACGAGTGGATTATTCTGGACGTTCCGTTATAACTGTGGGTCCTGAATTAAAACTATATGAATGCGGTCTACCTAAAGATATGGCAGTGGAACTATTTAAACCCTATTTAATTGAAAGATTGCAAAAGTTAGGTGAAGCTGATAAAGTAAAAAATGCAAAGAAACTTATAGAAAAGAAACAACCAGAAATCTGGTCTATATTGGAAGAAGTAATCAAAGATTATCCTGTCCTTTTAAATCGTGCACCAACTCTTCATCGTTTAGGTATTGAAGCTTTTATGCCTGTTCTCACAGATAATAAAGCTATTCAATTGCATCCTATGGTCTGTGTGCCTTTTAATGCAGACTTTGATGGAGACCAGATGGGTGTGTATATACCTCTTTCCTATGAAGCACAGATTGAAGCCAGAACTTTGATGCTTTCTACCCGTAATCTGCTTTTGCCTTCAAATGGACGCTTAGCTATGGCAGCAAATCAGGATATCGTCTTGGGTTGTTATTATCTCACGATGGAAGAGTTTCCTGAACCAGAAGATATTACCACCTTGCGTCATTTTTATAGCACCGACGAAGTAATCGCTGCTTTTGAAGCTGAAGAACAACTTTTCTCCGTTAAAGGTGAAGTAGAAGAGGAAGGGTCTTTAAATCTCCACACCTGGATTAGAGTGAAGATAAAGAATAATTACATCGTTACTACCGTTGGTAGAGTTATCTTTAACCAAATAATACCTGAAGAAGTAGGCTTTCAAAACAGTGTATTTGATAAAGGTAAAATCAACGACCTGGCTATGCTTTGCTATGATGCCGTGGGACAATGGAAAACCGCACAATTCCTGGATAATCTCAAAGAACTTGGCTTCCATTATTCAACCCATGCTGGAGTAACTTTCAGTCTCAGTGACATCGTTGTTCCAAAGCGAAAAGATGAAATTATCGCTGAAGCTGAAGAGGAAGTTAAAAAGGTTATGGACCTCCATATGAAAGGTGGAATTACTGAAAATGAACGCTTTGGCAGAATTGTAGATTTATGGAAAAAGACTACTGTTCGTGTTACCGATGAAATGATGGAAGAATTAGCCAAAAATCGTAATGGCTTAAACTCCATTTATATGATGTATAAATCCGGTGCCCGTGGAAGCAAAGACCAGATTAAACAGGTTGGCGGAATGCGCGGTCTGATGGATAAACCTGCTAAAATTGGTTCTACCGGTGGTGTGGACGTAATAGAAACTCCCATTAAATCTAATTTCCGTGATGGATTGACTGTGCTGGAATACTTTATTTCCACTCATGGTGCTCGTAAAGGACTCGCTGACACTGCTTTGAAAACAGCCGATGCTGGATATCTAACCCGCCGTTTAGTTGATGTGGCACAAAATGCTATTATTACTATAGATGATTGTGGAACTACCAAGGGCGTAGATATGTCAGTCTTGAAAGAAGGAAATGAAGTTGTCGCTACTCTGGCAGATAGAATTCAAGGAAGAGTCGCTCTGGAAGATGTAATTGACCCGGTAACGGGAAATATCCTGGTCCATAGCGGAGAAGAAATATCCAATAAAATGGCACGCACTATCCAGAATCATGGAGTTATTAAAGTAAAGGTGCGCTCTGTTCTCACTTGTGAAGCCGAACATGGAATCTGTGCTAAGTGTTATGGTCGTAATTTAGCAACTCAGAAACCTGCAGTTATCGGAGACCCCGTGGGTATTATAGCGGCACAAAGTATTGGAGAACCCGGAACTCAGCTTACTCTTAGAACTTTCCATATTGGTGGTGCAGCATCAACTGCTACTGAATTGGCTGAAGTTGTCTCTGCACACGACGGAATCGTTAAATTTGACCGTATGAATACTGTGACCAATGTGAATAATCAGCTTATTTCTGTCAGCCACCTGGGTAAGATATTAATCTGTGATGAGAATGACCCCAGTAAAATTCTGGAAGAATATAGAGTGGAGTATGGTGCTACTATCCATGTTCGGGACGGACAAAAGATTGCAATGAATACCAAGTTGATGAGTTGGGATCAATTCAATAATCCTTTGATTTCTACTGCTAAAGGTCAATTGCACTATGAAAACTTTATTAAAGATATAACCTATAAAGAAGAATTTAACGATATAACCTTCTCCCGAGATATCACTATTATAGAATCAAAAGACCGTAAAAAACAACCTCAATTCAGGATTGTTAGTGAAGATGGAACTTCTGTCCAAGTACCATTACCTACAGGACTTATAGTCAAAGTGGAAGACGGAAGCTTTGTCCATCCAGGTGATATTTTAGGACAGACCTCCCGTATGACTATTAAACAGCGTGATATAACTGGTGGACTTCCTCGTGTTCAAGATTTATTTGAAGCACGAGTCCCCAAGGATAAAGCTTGTATCTCTGATATTGATGGAATAGTTACCATAGGTGGTTTAAAGAAAAATGGACGTGAAATATTTGTTACTCCTCCCAATGGATTAATGGCTCCAGATGATGGAAAGGTGATTGTCCAGTCTGATGAATATGTTAATAGAATTATTCTTCTAACCGATAAAACTGTCTATGCGAATAATGATGGTAAAGTGAGCATTATTGAAGAGAATAAAAAGAAAAAAGTAGCTATTGCCAAACGGAATCAGAAACCTCAAGTTTATGAAATTCCTCGTGGATTGCATATTATTGTTAATGAAGGTGATAATGTTAAGGTAGGAGCTCCTCTTTGCGGTAAGATACTGGAAATCCCTCCTCTACAGGAAAGCATTGTTAGCACTGGTGATACAGTTAAAAAAGGACAACCCTTAACCGGTAGAAAGTATATCATTCCTTCAGGAAAACGGATTATCGTTCACCAGGGTGACTATGTTGAAAGTGGTGATGCTTTATCTGATGGACCTCTTGATCCTCATGATATGTTAGTAAAAGGTGTTATTGAAGCTCAGATGATGATATTAAATGAAGTTCAAGAAATCTACCGCAAACAGGGTGTGAAAATTGACGATAAACATATTAGTGTAATCATACGGCAAATGTTCAAAAAAGTGCGCATCACTGATAGCGGAAGCACCTCTTTCCTTGAAGGTGATATTGTAGATAAGACTTTGGTAGAAAAAGAAAATAAAGAAGTCCAGAAATATGGAAAAACACCCGCTCAATTTGAACAATTGCTCTTAGGAATTACCAAGGTTTCCTTACTAACTGATAGCTGGTTATCTGCTGCTTCTTTCCAGGAAACAACAAATGTATTGACAAAAGCAGCTATAGAAGGAAGAGTTGATAAATTAGAAGGATTAAAAGAAAGTGTTATTATCGGTCATAGAATTCCCGTGGGAACAGGAACTAAAATCTATAACAAGATGATTGAAGAAGCTGTGAACTCAGGTGCAACGGTAGCAGAAATTATTGACCGATTTGCTCATCCTAAAAAAGAAGAAGAAAGTGAAGATATATATAATTTCTAATAATAAATTAGTAGATAAGGAGGTACTTAGTGCCAACCATTAATCAATTAGTCCGAAATGGACGAACTAAGATTGAAAAGAAAAAGAAAAATAGGGCGCTTATGGGATGTCCGCAAAGGCGCGGAGTTTGTACTCGTGTTTATACAACAACGCCCAAAAAACCTAATTCAGCTCTACGTAAAGTTGCTCGTGTTCGTTTAACTAACGGTTTTGAAGTTACTGCCTATATAGGTGGAGAAGGACATAATCTACAGGAACATAGCATAGTATTAGTTAGGGGTGGTCGTGTTAAAGATCTACCTGGCGTCCGCTATCATATTGTTCGTGGTGCTATGGATGCTGCTGGAGTGGAAAAAAGAGTTAATTCTCGTTCTAAATATGGCACCAAACGTCCTAAAAAAGCTTAATTAAAGGGAGATTAAACTATGCCAAGAAAGAAAAAAGCAGTCATTCGTGAAGTTCTCCCTGATCCTATTTATCAGGATGTTGTCCTCTCCAAATTTATAAATTGTCTTATGAAAAAAGGCAAAAAAAGTATCGCAGAAAAAATCGTTTACGGTGCCTTTGATATTATTGAAGAAAAAACAAAACAACCCCCGCTGGAAGTTTTTAAAACCGCTATAAACAATGTTCGCCCGCAACTTAAAGTTGTCTCCCGCAGAGTTGGTGGTTCAAACTATCAAATTCCTATGGAAGTTTCTGAAAAGAACGGACAGGCACTTGCCTTTCGCTGGATTATAACTTATGCTCGTGCCAGAAATGAAAAAAGTATGGATGAAAAATTAGCAGCTGAACTTATTGCTGCTTCCAAAAATGAAGGTGCCTCAATTAAAAAACGTGAGGACACTCATAAAATGGCTGAAGCAAACAAAGCTTTTGCCCATCTGAGATTCTAAGATACCCTATTAAAGATGTTAATTAAAACCCTTAAAGTATTGATGAGCTCATGCTTTAAGGGTTTTGTTATTTTTATAATATGATAAGCTTCCCCATTGATATAATCTTAAAATATTCCACAGTGTGGAATGCCACTTGCTTTATATATCAATAAATTATTTTTTGCGAGGACCAATGAATACATCTATGTTTTCCCGAATACATATAATTCTATTAGCTCTTTTAATATTTTCTCTTTCTCTTCCGGTTTTTGCTGAATTTGTCCAACCCCAAGAGGCAAAAATTATAGCTCAAACCTGGTTAAATCTTATAGAGGGAAAGAACTATTCCGAGTTGAATATTCAGCAAGTCTTGGAATACAGGGATAACAATTTTACTCTATCCCAATCCAAATATGAGCTCACAGATGAAAATCTTCCTCCTCTTTATTTGATTCTATTTCATAACAACGGCTTCGTATTGATTTCTGCTGAAGATAATTCTATCCCGGTTCTGGCTTATTCCTCTGATTCCAGTTGTAATATCAATTCCTATCCACCAGCTTTTCTGGAATGGGTGGAAAACTATGCAGTTCAAATCAGACAAATAAGAGATGAAAAAACTGTTATTCCTGAGAATGCACAACTCTGGCAGAGTTTATTTAGAGGTAATCTACCAGCTAATTTCAGACAAGACCGTGCGGTACGTCCTCTTATTGTTACTAATTGGGATCAAGGTTGGCCATATAATGAACTTTGTCCTGCTGACCCAAATGGACCAGGAGGTCATGTTTATGCAGGTTGTGTAGCTACTGCTATGGGTATGGTAATGAAATATTGGAGTCATCCAACCACTGGTGTGGGTTCTCATTCCTATTATTGCCCAGGTTACGGATATCAATCTGCCAATTTTGGAGCTACAACTTATTTATGGGATGAAATGCCAAACTCCATATCTACTTCCTGTATCCCTATTGCTACATTGCTTTATCATTGTGGAGTGGCTGTTAATATGGGCTATTCTGTTGACGGTTCTGGAGCTCAAAGCAACGATGCAGCTAATGCTCTGGTCAATTATTTCCGCTATCCAAATGCTGTTTTACAGAATAAAATGGGAATGTCCGATACTCAATGGAATAATCTCTTGCAAACTCAATTAGATAATGGTTGCCCTATGTATTATTCCGGTTCTGGTTCAGGAGGAGGACATGCTTTTGTAATTGATGGATATCAAACACCTGGATATTATCATTTTAATTTCGGCTGGAGTGGAAGTTCAAACGGATATTATTATATAAATAATATAAATCCCGGAGGATATGATTTTAATAGTTGGAATTCCGTTATCGCTAATAGTATTCCTCAAAATTATAATATCAACCAGGTTAGAATAAATATGAATGCCTTTGGTGCAACTGTGGGAACCAATTTTAATTTAACTGTTTCCACTTTTCCTGTACTGGGTTCCTGGAATGTGAATCATTTTGAATTTACCCTTATTTACGACAGCGATAACTTAACTTTTAATGGTGCTTCCATTGCTAATGGTATCGCTTCCGATGGAAACCTTTCTGTTACTGAAACTGAACCTGGTTATCTACAAGTTAGCTGGAATGGCAATTCTAATATTATCGGAAGTGGAGATTTGATTACTTTTTCCTTTCTCCCCCTTGATACTGGTCAATATCTTTTTGATATAGTAGGAATGTCCTATAATAATACTCCTATAACCACAACTTCTTTCATAATGATTGATGTAATTCCTCCAATAACGAATCTGGCAGAAAGTTCTATTTCAATGGTAAATGTTATGCATTTAGATTATAATCAAATTGGAACTACCGAAATCCGAACCAGTTACTTGCTCCCTTCCTGGAATGTTACTCATTATCAATTTGATTTGAACTACGACCCAAGTAAATTACAATTTATGGGAATAGATACTGCTGGAACTATTAGCGCTGGTTGCGAACCTTCTGTGGTAATAAATAATCCCGGTTCTATATCCATTAGCTGTGATAGTAATAATCGTTTCACTGGTGATGGAGCCCTATTAAAGTTCCATTTTAAAGCCATAGGTAATGGTCCAACTGTTAGTATTACTCAGGTTTCACCTGCTAACTTCTTCTACAATGATACTCAAATCTTTAATCTTGGTTCCGCTAACTTTATCTTATCTGCTTATACTGCAAATGATGATGAATTAGCTCCTGAAATTACTTCTCTACAAATTTTCCCTAATCCTTTCATTAACAGCACCCAGATTAAATTAAATAGTAAATCCAGTGAACCGGTACAATTTACTATATATAATCTTAAAGGTCAGAAAGTTAGCTCGTTAGTTATTACTGATTCTCCAAAAACTTTTACCTGGATTCCCAAGGATATGATGGGTAAACCACTACCTACAGGAGTTTATTTGCTTTCTTGGGAACAGGGCAAAGAAAAAGGAACCGCAAAACTCTTATATTTTAAATAAACCTTCACCTACACCTTAGTCACATAAATAAAACATAACTTAGATAGGAGAGTCAAAATGGCTCTCCTTTCTTTTTCCTTCTATATTTGTTTTTATAATACCAAAGCAAGGTAAAGATAAGCATATTACTAAATAAAATCCAAATCAATGAGTTTGATTGTACACCACTCTTGGAAATTCAACTTAATATTGATGCTATCGAAAAAAGCTATAGACCAAATATACTTTGAACTATCAGGTGAAGTGATGGGATAAAATACATCCTCATTTTATGGATAATGTTATAAAGAATAAATCTTTAAAATTATTTAATAAATACTCTATCTTTATTTCGCCCTTTAATGTAGAAACTATCTCAAACTTATCTCTAACTTTCGTCCCATTCGGACATAAGCTGGACATGAGTTGGACATAAGCTGGACATAAGCTACCCATCTATAGGCAGAGAAATTTTACGGGATATAGGCTTGAATTGATTATTTTAATTATTCTTCTGTCAATATTCTTATCTACCCTCAACTTCCAATAGGAAACAAGGTCTATTTATGGAGATTATAAGCTATTCTATAATAGCATATAGATTTTGCTTTTTATATATAAACTTCCCTGAGGAAAAGATTGACAAAAGAAAGCCACCAATAAAGAAGGAAGTTTAATAAACTAAAACTTTTAGGAGGATATATGTCCTATCGTATTCTCGCTATTAATCCTGGTTCTACTTCCACTAAAATTGCCGTATATGAAGATGACCAACCCATTTTAGAAAAAACCTTGCGTCATAGCCCAGAAGAACTTGCTCCTTTTCCGGACATCATTGACCAGTATGAATTCCGCAAAAAAATAGTTTTAGAAGCACTGGCAGAAGGAAATATTGCACCTGAAACTCTTAGTGCTGTCGTCGGAAGAGGAGGTTTAATAAAACCTGTTCCCGGAGGCACTTTTAAGATTAATGAAGCAATGAAACGAGATCTTCGCAATCCTAATTTATGGGGTAGAGTTCATGCATCCAATCTTGGTGCTTTTATTGCTGATTCCATTGCTAAGGAATATAATATTCCTGGGTTTATTGTAGATCCCGTAGTAGTAGATGAATTTGAAGATATTGCCCGCATCTCAGGAATTCCAGAGATAAAAAGAAACTCCCTTTTTCACGCTCTTAATATCAGATATATCTCCAGACTTTTAGCCAGAGAACTCAATCAAACCCTTGAGGAATCAAACTTTATAGGAGTACATATGGGAGGTGGTATATCTGTCGCCGCTATTAAAAATGGAAGAGTGGTGGACGTTAATAATGCACTTCTCGGTGATGGACCTTTTTCTCCTCAAAGAGCTGGTACTCTACCTATTGGTGATTTGGTAGAACTTGCTTTCAGCGGAAAATATTCTCACTCTGAACTGGTAAAATATCTATCTAAAAATGCCGGATGGATGGCATATCTCGGAACAGATAATGGAATTGAAGTTTATAATCGTATTAAAAATGGTGATGCTTATGCAAAATTGATTACCGATGCTATGTGCTATAAAGTGGCTAAAGAAATAGGTGGATGTGCTGCTGTTTTAGAGGGCAAGGTTGATGCTATTTTCTTTAGCGGTGGTCTCTCTTTTAATGAATATATCGTTGAACAAATTAAATCCAGAATCCAATTCCTGGCTCCTATCTATTTATATCCGGGAGAAAAAGAAATGGAAGCTCTCGCTCAAGGTGGATTAAGAGTGCTCAGAGGTCTTGAAGAAGCTCAAGAATATTCCTGAACTTAATAATAATTATTCACTCAGCTCTTATTTTCCCTGATGGTAAAATGTGTTAATACCATCTTTTCTGATTATCTAATTATCAAGATTATTGATTGCATCAAGAAATGGAAATTGAGTCTTATTTCCTGATTTTTTTAAAGTGCAGTTTCTTATAATCAATACTATAATTTAATGAATAACAAGGAATAAAGGAATGTGGATAAGTTGTGGATAAATTGTGCAGAAAAATATGACTCTGCCTTAACTTCCTGTAAAACAATATGTTATAAGAAATATATAATCCACACTTTTTGTGGATAACTCCATAATTATTAGCATAATAAGGTAGTTAGAAAGTGAATACAGAACCCTCTTTTTTAAGCAAAAACCGGATTAAAGAACTTGCAAGATTAAAACAAAAAGACAACCGATTGCAAGAAAAACTGGTTGTAGTGGATGGATTTCGCACACTTGAGCAGATAAAGTTTTATGGTATCAACCCTCTGGAGCAATATTTACTTGAGGGAATGCAACCAATACCAATTTGGGATAATATTCCAGTTTATTACATAAGCGAATGGGATATGCATAAAATTTGTGACAGTGAACATCCTTCTGGTTTTGCAGCACTTTTCCCTATTCCTCAGGCACAGAAAGTCAACTTTAATTGTGCTTTTTACTTAGATAGAATCAGTGATCCTGGTAACCTGGGAAGTATTTTCCGCATTGCTGCTGCATTTTCAATTGGTACACTTTTACTATCTCCTGATTGCGTAGAGGTTTCATCACCTAAAGTCATTCGTTCCTCTTCTGGTAGTGTTTATAAAGTTCCTTTCCAACAAGCCAATATTTCAGAATTAAAAGCACTGAAGGGAAGAATTATTCTTGCTGATGCCCATAAAGGACAAGCTTTAAGCAAATTTAACTTCCAGCCAGAGGAAAAATTAATTATTGTACTCGGTTCAGAAGCTCATGGGATATCTTCAGAGGTTTCTTCACTAACCAATGAAGCCTTACATATAGAAATGAGCTCCGCCATAGAATCCTTAAATGTTTCAATTTCTGCCGCTATAATAGCATATCATCTTTTCATCCAGAGAAACACTAATAATTTGACAAAATAAAGGTCTATTCCATAAAGGATAAATAAGGTTTTAATCTCTAAGGAGCTATAGTGAATATAATTAATAATAATAAGACTGGTTGGATAGAAGTTATCTGTGGAAGTATGTTTAGTGGTAAGACAGAAGAACTCATTCGTCGTATTCGTCGTGCTGAATATGCAAAACAAAAAGTTATGGTCTTTAAAGCTTCTATTGATAATCGTTATGATGCAACTGACATCGTGTCCCATTCTCAAATGCGTGCTCCTTCTCTTCCTATTGTGAAGCCAGAAGAAATCTATCAATATCTAACCGACGATATAACAATAGTAGCTATAGATGAGGCTCAATTCTTTGATGAAAGCATTGTGGATGTATGTAATGATTTAGCAGATAAAGGTTATCGTGTGATAGTTGCAGGATTAGATCAGGATTACCGCGGAAAACCTTTCAATAGTATGCCACAGCTGATGGCAATTGCCGAATATGTGACAAAAGTTCTGGCTATCTGTGTCAAATGTGGAAATCCAGCTAATCGGACTCAACGCACGGTTCCCCAAGATGACCAGATTCTGGTTGGAAGCAGTGAAGCCTATGAACCCCGCTGTCGTAACTGTCATAAGGTCTTAGATTGATGATGGGAAGAACTATTTTAGGTGACATCGCAGGATTTATAGCCAGTTTGCTGGATATTTATATCCTGATTATCCTTATCCGAGCCTTGATGAGCTGGTTTATGCTTTATCATCAGAGCAAATTTTATTATTTTCTTGTTCGTATCACGGAACCTGTTTTAGGTCCTATAAGACGAATACTACCCAGAATGAGAGTTGACTTCTCACCCGTGATAGCTATAATTCTTATTCAAATAATTATCAGTATCTTAAATCGTATAAGATGAGTTTTTTTAAGGAGGTATGATGACCTTGTTTCCAACTGATATACGGCATCAGGAATTTTCCACCACTATGTTTGGTTATAGCAAAAAGGAAGTAAAAGAATTTCTGGAACAACTTGCTAATGAACTGGAAGATTATCAAAGGCGACAGGAAAAAGAACTGCAACGTAGAGAACAAATGCAAGTGGAAGTTCAACAGGAAGCCTTTCAAGCAAGTAGTGCAGTGGAAGAATTGAAAAGAAGGGAAGAATTAATCAGTCGCACGCTGGTCTTTGCTGAAAAAACAAAGGCAGATATCATTGCTAATGCAAGAAAAGAAGCAGAAAATATTATTCATGAAGCTGAACTTAAAGCTACCCGTGCTATACAGGAAGCGAAACAATATCTAGCTGTGCTGGAACAACAATATATTCAGTTGAAAGAGGAAAAACGACAGTTCTTAATGCAATTTAGAAGTGAACTAAATACATTCAAGGAACGCATTGAAAAAGACCCTCTCCTGGCAAAGGAGCGAGAACCTCTTCTGGATGCAGATTTTAAACAGATTAAAGAGGAGATTAGTCCAACCCGTAAACCCACTGTGGAGGATAATAAAAACTAATGAATCTGGATTATCAATATACAGCAAGTTGGTTGAAAGAACAACTACCACAAATCCCTTCTGTGGCTATGATTCTGGGAACAGGATTAAATGCAATTGCAGAACAAAGTGAAATCAGAGCTCAAATCCCCTATGCTGAAATCCCCGGTTTTGTTTCTACTACTGCACCAGAACATAAAGGCAATCTTATTCTGGGAGAACTAAAAGGTATTCCTATGATATTTTTACAAGGACGCTTTCATTATTATGAAGGTTATCCGATGCCAATGGTGGTCTTCCCCACTCGCGTTTTAGCTGCTCTCGGAATAAGAACTCTAATTGTAACCAATGCTTCAGGAAGTTTACGTGAAAATCTCTCTCCCGCTTCACTGGTACTCATTACTGACCATATCAACTTTATGGGAACTAATCCTTTAATTGGAACCAATGATGATTCACTTGGTGAAAGATTCCCCAGTATGAATAATCCTTATGATCAGCAATATCTTGAGCAATGTGAAAAGATAGCACAGCACAAAGGTATTCCCCTTCATAAAGGTGTATATATAGCAGTAAGCGGTCCCAGTCTTGAGACTAAAGCAGAATGTGCTGCTTTTGCCAGCTGGGGTGCTGACTTAGTAGGTATGTCCACAGTTCCAGAAGTTATTGTGGCTCGTCATTCTCAAATGCGAGTACTTGGTTTTTCTATTGTAACTAATTATAGTAATCTATTCCACAATCAGGCTCATAGTCAGGAAGAAATTCGTCATAATGCAGAAAAGGCTTCTGCTAATTTACTGCCCATAATCGCTGAATTTGTCCAAAATATACATTTTTCATAAGTATATTTTCATTGACATAACTTAGTATATAGGATTGAAGGAACTTTAAATATTTTATTTAGCACAGGAGTGAAAGATGGCTGCGAAATCAATGTCTCCAGAGAAGTTGAAGAAATTTGAGGAACTCATTCAGCAAGAATTAAAAGAAAGTATTGCTTATATTGAAGAGGTTAGTAAAGGTCAGAGTTTAGGCGCTAAAGAAAGCAGTGGTGATCTTTCTTCCTATGCCTTTCATCAGGCTGACCAGGGTTCAGATACACATTTAATGGAACAATCTGTAATGCTTATGGAACAAGAACGAGAAAAAGTTCGTTTACTGAAAGAAGCTCTACAGAAAATCTATGATGGAACTTATGGCATCTGTGAAATGTGCGGGAAAAATATTAGCGAATCCAGATTAGAAATCATTCCTTATGCTCATTATTGCGTTAACTGTATGGAAAAGATGGAAGAAAAGAAGCGTAAACAAAGAAAATAGCTAATGGCTAAAGTTAAGACTTATCCGGCTTATCTTGTTATGTCTCTGGTCATTATTCTGGACCAGGTAACTAAAGCGGTGGTCCGAAATAAGCTACCGCTTTATAGCTGGATAAATGTTGGTGAAAAATGGTTCGGAGATACCTTCCAGATTTTTCACTTGCAAAATAGTGGAGCAGCTTTTAGTCTATCCTTGCCCAATCCTTTATGGAATAAAGGTTTTTTCATAGCTGTATCGGTGATAGCCATTATCTTCATTATCTGGCTATTATATCAATCCACGAACAGAATTCAGGTTATAGCATTTGGATTGGTGCTTGGTGGTGCTATAGGTAATAATCTTATTGACCGACCAATTTTTGGTGCGGTAACTGATTTTATAAGCGTTGATATTCCTAACATAATCAAAGGAATGGATAGATTTCCTGTCTTTAATGTGGCAGACAGTGCAATCTTTATTGGAATGTGTCTATTAATTTATGATTTAATCTTTATTAGTGGAAAGAAGGTAGAAAGGAAAGAGGCTGAACCACTTCTTGAGACTAATGATAAAATCTTAGATAAGGAGCTATAATGAAAAAAATTTTACTTTGTGCTCTGGTATTAACCACAGCATTGGGACTCTTTGCTCAGGTTTACACCTGTCACGATATTCAATACACTACTTCTGCCTCTGGTGATTCTCCTTATGTAGGGAGAACTGTCACAGTTAGAGGTATTGTTGTAGTAGAGCTATTCTATACTGGAACAAATACCAGTAATATTGGTTTTTTTATCTCTGATCCTGAAGGAGGTCCCTGGAGTGGTTTATTGATTTATACCAATCAATTTCATCCTCAACGAGGAGATGAAGTTGAAGTTACAGGTACGATTACTGAATATTATAATTTTACTGAGATGTCACCTACCACAGGTTACCGGGTAATAAGTCAGGGAAATCCCATTCCTCCACCAACTCTAATAAATACTGGTGACTTATCTTCCAGCTCTACAGCTGAGCAATGGGAAGGTGTTTTTGTAAAAGTGGAGAATGTAACTATTGTTTCTCTACCTACAAGTTATAATGAGTTTTATGTGAATGATGGAACGGGACAATGCCAGATTGACGATCAATGTTTTCCCAGAACTGGATTTTCCTGGCCCCAAATGACTGTGGGAGAACGCTGGGCTCGTATTCAAGGAGTGGTAGATTATTCTTTTAGTAATTATGCCATCAATCCTCGTGATATGAATGATATAGTGAAAGAGGATAATGTCTCAAATGCTATGATCAAAGTTCAAACAACTACTGCAGACATTAATACAGAAACAGATATTCCCATCTTGACTTCAAGAATAAAACCAGAATGGTTCGTTAGTTCCTATACGACAAATATTAAAATTGATGCCAGTAAGGTTAAGTTTATCAGTGTAAAATATGGAACAGGAACGATGACTGCTCAAGAGCCAACCGTAGAATTATCAGAAGATGGCTCCTTGATTCATATCAGCTATCAGTCAATGGAACCTATTACTTCTACAGCAGATGAAGATGTGTTATTTAAATTATGTCTTAAACCAGTAGACTATGGTGAATCCGTCATAGACCTCGTTTCTTTCTTCTATGATAATACTCAGATTCAGGCTCTAACTGATGGAAAAATTCTTGTGCCTATCCGTAAAAGTATAGCCTGGCTAAATATTAAAAATCCGAGTTCCAATAAAAATATCTTCAATCCAGAGCTAAATGAAAAACTTACCATAGAATACGGTTGCAAAAGCTCAAGCTCTGGCATAAATGTTAAAGCTATTGTTCGGATTTATGATGCACAAGGACGTTTAGTTGCTACTCCAATTAATAAAAATATCAGTAGTCCTTTGGGAATTGAAAGTTTTCAATGGGATGGTCGTGATTATATGATGAGAAGAGTTCCTATTGGTCTTTATTATTGTCATTTAGAAATAATTGAACGTAGCACGGGACACAAAGAGGAAACTGTTCAACCCATTGTGGTTAAATCTATAATGAAATAAGCTCGGGGAGAAATGAAAATGAAAAAAATACTAATTCTTGCTTTTATTCTGATGCAGACAGCTTTGCTGCTTGCCGTATTTGATGATTATATTCCTTCTGCTCGGGCTCGTGCTCTTGGTGGAGCTTATACTGGAGTAGCAGATGATGTTAATTCTCTATTTTTCAATCCAGCAGGTTTGATTAATGTTAATTATGAAGCTCAAGCAGGATTCAGTCGTCTCTACAATCAAAAATTTTCAGAGTATAAAACAGTAGCTGCAGGTGTTAAGCTTCCCAAGAAACTGGGAACCGTAGCTTTTGGAGCAAGACTGTTTGATGTCAATTTTGAAGATGAGAACTTGATGAGCGAACAAATCTGGTCTGCTGGTCATTCTTTCATTCTTCAAAGTGATGTTCATTCACAGATAAGTGTGGGTTATGCCCTTAATTATTATCGTCTGGATTTTTCTGAAGAAGAAGCTGATGATGCTTTTGGTTTAGACCTGGGAGCTACGGCTATACTTCATCAAAGAACTAAACTTGGTTTTAGTGTGAGCAATATCAATCAAGCAGTTATGGGTGATACCAATCAAAATGAATTACCGAGTCGTTTAGCTCTTGGACTTTCTTATATCCCATATAATCAGGTGATTACCACAATTGAAGTAAAAAAGGATTTTGCCAAAGAGACTGAATTTATGGGAGGAGTGGAAGTCCGCCTGCTGGAACCTTTAGCAATTAGGTTTGGAGTGCATTCCAATCCAGCTACCTGGAATGCTGGAGTGGGATTTGATCTTAAGGGACTTAACTTAGACCTATCATATTCTACTCATGCTGTTCTGGGTGGAACACTTTATGGTAACTTAGGATATAAATTTTAAGGAGTACGCTCTATGGCTAAATTTAATTTTAAAAAGATATTCCCGCTCATTCTACCTTTATTTATAGAAGTGAGTCGTTATTTAATACCAAATATAACTGCACCCGTAAAGACTAAGAGCAATGACACAATTTCAACACTGGAAAATCTATTAGTTCGTATGGAAAGAAAAGTGCAAGAAAATCGTCTGCAGGTTTATAAACTAAGAAAACTAATTATTGTGTGGTCTACTATAAATTCCGCTCTTTTAGTTGCAATATTGGTGAAGCTTCTATTCTTTTAATTAAAATATTACCCCCTTCTTTTCTTATTTAGATGAAAGAAAAAGAAGGGGGTATTTTTTTCTTTTTAATAGTTTTCTAAATCTCTTTTTTTGATCAGGGTATCTCTTCTCCTGGTTTAAGTAGAATACATTCTTTTCCCAGGGCTTTTACTTTTTCGGAAAAGGCTTCAGCATCAACCTGAATAAGAGGCCAGGTATTGTAATGTATTGGAATTATAATCTTAGGTGATACAAATTCTACTGCTTTGATAGCATCTTCAGGACCCATAGTAAAGTTATCTCCTATCGGAACCAGCATATAATCTACAGAATTCATTTCCCCAATCAATTTCATATCACCAAAAAGACCGGTATCTCCACAATGATAGATACAGGAATCATCTACCCATAATAAAACGCCTGCAGCTGGTCCTGCATAATGTCCATCAGGAGTGTTACTTCCATGCAAAGCAAGGGTGAACTTTACCTTACCAAACGGGAAAATATGACTTCCGCCAGTTTGCATACCATGTGTTTTTAATCCCTTACCCGCTAAATATGCTGCTAATTCTGCTATTGCTATAACTATCGCATCATTTCTTTTGGCAATCCTGATAGTATCACCTAAATGGTCACTATGAGCATGAGAAAGAATTATAAAATCTGCTTTAACCGAGTCAGCTCTTACCGATGAAAGTGGATTCCCCTCTAAAAAGGGGTCAATAAGGATTTTTTGCCCTGCATTACTGGTAATTTCAAAAGCTGAATGACCGTAATATTTAATCTTCATTTTTCACCTCCTTACTATTATATTGAATTTTATAGTAAAAAAGTCAAGGATTTTCTAATCTTTTAGAAAAGAAACTAAATTAAGTTGCACTTTTCCCTTGTCAAAAAACCTTAGTTTTAGTTTTGTGTTTTTTATGGTTCGGGATGTAGCGCAGTCCGGCTAGCGTACTTGAATGGGGTTCAAGTGGTCGCAGGTTCAAATCCTGTCATCCCGACCATTAATTTTTGCCAGATAACCTCTATATAAACCCTCAAAAGGCTATCGCTATCTATATTTGAAATAGTGTGTATTTCCTTCCAAATTGCTATTTTCTTATTTATCTGTCATTCAATATTTTCCAAACTCTATCTTAGCTCTTTCTTAGCTCTCTCTTGGCTCTTTAATTAAGAAAGACCTAAGAACAAGCAAGGAATAAGAATAGAATGAGGTGTAATCATAACTTATATAAAGAATAAGTTATAGTGATATAAAGTGACTTTTCTACTCACTTGAGGTATCTATTGGTAATAATGAGTATTATGCTTTTATATTATTATTTTAGGAAGACTTTAATAACTTCTATTTCTGAAACCTGGAGAGAAAAACTCTTAATTTATCAGGATATCAGTTCCTAAGTAGAGAGGTATCAAAATCATCACCGAGATAATACATATAGTTAGGATTAGAACTTTCCCGTTCATCTCCATTCACATAAATTAGTTTATAATTACCATTCATCTGGATATCTAAGAAAAGGTATACAGCATTGAATCTACTTCTATATTTCCAGATTTGAAAATCTTTACGCACGAAACGAGTATCATCCAGGGTAGTGCCTTTTTCCACATCATCCGGTTCACCGTGTCTAATATATATCCTACCAATATCTGTAGTCCATCCATCGCTAAAATGGCTGAAATGTTTATTAGCGTAATCAACTCTATCACGAATAGTCTGGATAAAAGATTCAGGGCTTACCTGATTCGCATTAGCCAGTTTAACCCAGCAACGGTTCACATACTGTTTTTTTGCATCATAGGAATAAGTTTTCCAGTTTCCAGGAGCACTTTCACCCATAAAGTATCTAAGTAGTTTATAATCATCATCAGGATTTACAAAAACATAATAATATTGAATTTTAGGTTCAGTAACAAAGAATTCAAAATTTCGTTCTTCACTAAGTTCGCCAATCTGTAAGGTAATGTTTCCGTTATATTTTCCCGCTTCAATATCTGTTAGTGGTATAGTTAAAGTGATTCTTTCGTTATCGCTATGGGCGATAAAATCTATCATATCATCAACGATTAAGATACTATCCTTTTGCACAGTTAGAATTAAAATTCCCACATCCTGACGCATAGATTCATTGGTGTATACTTCAAAACTGAGATAAACATAAGGATTATCCCTCTTTTCAAAAATAAGAGAGGGTTGACTCTGATAAAGGGTCTTTCCCCTATGAAATTTTTCTAAAAAGGCACTGCTATCAGGACGCACTACACTGCACAATTCTATATCACTTAAAATCGTCTCGGGTGAGAGAGTTTCAATAGGAAAAGAATAAGTGGAACTTCTTTTAGAATTTATATCTAAGGCATTAACCCGAAAAATATAGGAACCTGGATCCAGACTAAAACTAACTCGGTTCAAATAAGCTTTATCCGACTTAGCATCAAATTGATTGGAAATACCTATATTATCCCTAATATTTTTCTGAAAGATAAGAGAATCATTCTTCAATACCTCTATATTAATATCTAATTCAGCATAATAGCCATTTTTATGTTTAACAAACTTAAGATTATTATAGGGAACTTGATAATCCAGATTAACGATAGTAGCTTTATCCTTACTCAAATACCTGTGAGGACTGATATGAATAGTAAGAGACTGGGCAAATATCGGTCCTGCGCATGCAACTAACAAGATTATCAATATAAATAATTTAAAACTCTTCATCTTTATTCCTTAATTCATATTGGCCATAACCACCCCTATCCATAAACACAAATACCCGATTGGGTTTGTAGTATACCCAAACGATATAGGGTTTAAGGTCTAAAGGGTGAACTTCACTATAAACTTCATCTGGTTCGCCATACTTAATATATATTCTACCACGATCGGACTTCCAACCCTTCAATTTTTTATGAACAGTAAATCTTTCATCGGCAATTCTAACTCTTTGATAAAAGCTTTCACGGAACTCATTTCTTGTTGTTCCTGGACTGGGGTCATGATTTTGCCAAAATTGCTCTATAATTTCTGGGTATTCCTCTGGTGAAGCCTTTCTGATTTTATTCCATTCATTTTGATTTGCAATATAACGAATTTGCTGGATTTGATCTTCATAGCTATAAATCGCATTAAAATAGAACCAGGGACTGTAGTAAAAAGGTTCCATTTCATAAAAAACATTATCCTCAAAGAAGACAATCTTTAGGAAATCCATATTATCTTGATTAACCCATAAAGTTAGGTCACATTGATACTTGCCTCTCGGATAATCAAAAATTTGAGAATGAAGCGATGAAAATACTTGAATACTATCAGGTAAAACACTAAATTTTTGCTGAAGGATACAGCTATCTACCTCAGATGGTAATCGTGTTAAATCTGATGGCTGAAACTGAATACCCTCTTTAAAAACAAATATAAATGGCTGACCAATGGAAGTATATTTATTATCCAGGATAAAGTTTCTTTTCAAATCAGTTTTATTCCCCAAATTCAAGTTCTTAAACCTCAACAAAGTTTCATACTTCCCCGGAGCTAACTCAGCTTGAAAATGTATGGGAATGGCGGTATCTTGTAACCATTCTCGTCTGGGAACAGAAATAGTCTCTTCGTAATTAAATTTATCTTTTGTCTTTTTATTCTTAATTTCAACGCTTAAATTATATACTGCGGAATTGGTGTTATGCTTAAAAACCAGAGAATTATAAGGAATAAGCACCCAAAAATCTACTCCATCAGCATAATGCTCATATATAACTTCCTGAGCTAATAAAGAGCTGCTAATTAAAATAAATAAAAGTGCGAGCTTAGCCGCTTTTTTCATCTTCAAATAGCCTCAGATTGAAGTCTAATCTATTATTTACCAGTAATTCCAGCAAAGCATTAGAGGGAAAAATGTGTTTTGCTGCTTCCAGTTTATAATTATCCCCATCATCAGTATAGATAATAGTTTTAAGTGCGAAATTGCCTTCGTTATTATTTACCAATTTAGCGAACTCTTCCAGAAAACGCGTAGATAATTTTTCCAGAGGTAAATTCAACCTAAGTTCACCCTTCAAAATGTTATTCCAATCTTCCAGAGGAACAATTTTTTGTGGACTTATCCGTAAAAGACTCTCATCATTGCCTGTATAACCTGATTTAGTTCCTGAAATGAAATATATTTTGCCTGTAACCAGCAGAGGATAAAAAGTTTCATAATCTTTATTGAAGAGAGCCACTTCAAAGGGTCCAGATAAATCTTCAAACTCAACAAAAGCATAGAGATTACCCTTATTATCCCTTTTCCTGTTAATAGAAGTAATTATCCCCACCAAGCGAAGATTCTTAGATTCCAGTTCTCTGGTTGATTTAGAATTGGCATTAGATAAATATTGAATAAGGTGACGATACTCATAAAGCGGATGACCACCTAAGTAAAATCCGAGGACTTCCTTTTCTTTTTCCAATTGATAGGAATAGCTCCATTTTTCTACCTCCGGTAATGGTGGATAATCTTCTGATTCATCATCCTCACTAATTATATCAAAGAGTGAGGTTTGACCTACTCGTTTATCTCTTTGTTCACCCGTATTATAAGATAGAGCCTCTTCTATAACTGCCCATTTCTGAGCACGCGTTCCTTCAAGTTCATCCATTGCACCACTGGCTATTAAGCTTTCCAGTACCGTCTTATTTACTGCTGTGCTATCCAAACGGGAACAGAAATTATAGATATTGGTAAAAGGACCATTTTTCTGCCGTTCTTCAACGATGGCATTTATAGCAGCTTCACCCAGATTTTTGATAGCCTTCAATCCGAACAATACCTCCTTTCCATGAACACTGAATTCCCTTTCACTTTTATTTATGTTTGGAGGTAGTATCTTAATACCCATTGACTTGCATACTTCAATCTTTACTGGAATCTTGACTGGGTCATCCTCTAAAGAAAGTAATGCTGCCATAAATTCAACTGGATAATGCGCTTTCAGCCATGCAGTTCTATAAGCGACCAGGGCATAACAAGTGGCATGACTTTTATTAAAAGCATATTGAGCAAAATCTAACCAATCATTCCAGATTTTAGCCGCTACATTTTCAGGAACACCATTACTAATTGCACCCTGAATAAATTTTTCTTGAAATTGCATCAAGAGGTCAAGACTCTTTTTGCTCATTGCTTTTCTAAGAGAATCTGCTTCACCCCTGGTGAAATTTGCCATCTCCATAGAAATGCGCATAACCTGTTCTTGATAGACCGTAACTCCATAGGTCTCTTTTAAAGTTGCTTCCATTATAGGATGGTCGTAAGTGACCTTCTCTCTTTTATGTTTACGAGCAATGTAAGTATCAATAAATTTCATTGGACCAGGACGATAAAGAGCCACCATAGCAATCAAATCTTCAAACATATTAGGTTTTAAATCTATCAGATACTTACGCATACCTTCCGATTCAAACTGAAATATTCCATCGGTATCTCCTCTACTTAAAAGCTGATAGACTTTTTTATCCGTGAGAGGTAGATTATCAATATCAATATCTATATTCTGTGATTCTTTTACCATATCAATGGTTTTCTGAATTAAAGTGAGAGTCTTTAAACCAAGAACATCCATCTTCAAGAATTTCAGTTCACCCAACCACTTTCCCTCGTACTGGACGAGAATGTTATTCTCTGCACCCTTTTGTGTACTACGAGTTAGAGGGACATATTCTTTTAAATCACCAGGAGCAATGACTACACCCGCAGGATGAATGCCGGTTTGACGAATAAGTCCTTCCAGCACGAGACTATGCTTATAGATGCTCTGATATATTTCATTATTATCAATAAGATGTCTAAAATCAGGAGAATCCTGATAGGCTTCTTCCAGACTTTTTCCGAAAGGAATAGTCTTGGTAATATTATTAGCTTCACTGGCTGGAAGCATCAGCACTCTCGCTACATCTTTAAATACAGACTTGGCTTGCAAGGTGCTAAAAGTGACAATCTGAGTGACACTATTCCGACCATATTTTTGGATGAGATAATCAATAACTTTACTTCGTCCTTGCGCACAAAAATCAATATCTATATCCGGCATACTTACCCGGTCAGGATTTAAGAACCGCTCAAATAATAAGCCATACTTAATGGGGTCAATTTGGGTTATATTCAGCAGATAAGCTACAATACTTCCAGCTCCAGAGCCACGTCCAGGACCTACTGGAACTCCTTGTTTACGAGCATTATCTATCAAATCTTTAACCACTAAAAAATAGCCATCAAAGCCCATCCGATGAATCACATCCAGTTCAAAATTCATTCTATCCAGAATTTCTTTGTTCGGTTCAGGATACTTTAGCTTCAATCCCTCTTCACAAAGAGCACGTAAATATTCTCCCATATCTTTATATTCTGAGGGAGTTTCAATTTTAGGTAGCATAAATTTGTCATAGCGAAGTTCCAAATCAACCATATCCGCAATTTTCAAGGTATTGGTATAAGCTTCTTCCTCCTCCGGGAAAATGGTTTTCATTTCTTCAGGAGTCTTAAAATAGAGTTGATTTGTCTCATAACGCATACGATTGGGATCGTTTAAGCTTTTACCTGTCTGGATGCAGAGAAGGATGTCATGTGCCTCATAGTCTTCTTTATGCAAATAGTGGCAATCATTAGTTAAAACCATAGGTTGATGCATTTCTTTTGCTAAAGAAATCAGAGCTGGCATAACACTCTTTTCCTCATCCAGACCATGATTCTGAATTTCTATGAAATAGTGGTCTCCAAAGACAGATTGATACCATTCAATTGTTTCACGTGCCTCAGCCATTTTATGCTGTGCTATTAAGCTGGCAATTTCTCCTTTGATACATCCACTTAAACAGATAAGCCCCTCATTATGTTGCTTCAATATGGACTTACTTATACGAGGCTTATAGTAGAAGCCATCAATAAAAGAGATAGAAGATAATTTAATAAGATTCTTGTAACCTGTATAGTCCTTGGCAATAAGGATAAGATGATAACGGGGGTCATATTTACTATGTTCATCATCCAATTCACCGTTTATAATATAAGCTTCCATCCCAATAATTGGCTTTATACCTTCATTTTTTGCCGTTAAGTAAAAGTCTATTGCTCCATAAAGATTACCATGGTCAGTGATAGCTACAGCTGGCATTCCATATTCTTTAGCCAATTTAACCATACGGTCTACTCTACAAGCTCCATCAAGTAGACTATATTGAGTGTGATTATGTAAATGTACGAAAGTCATAATTATCTTTTCCTCTTATGGACAAATATTAAAAAGAAGGCTCGATTTGTCAAAGTATAAATTCAAACTATCAATTTAGTTCTACTTACATTATTTTGGATTGATAAAAGTAAAATCTAACTGTTTTATGAGGTTAGATAGCTGATTTTAATTGACGAAGAATTGAGATTAAAATATAAGGAAAAATTATGAAAAGATTATATTTATTAATGTTGCTCGTACTGTTAGCTATCGGTCTAAATGCTCAAAGAGGGCTTTTTGGCATTGCTTATGATGCCCCTCTTAACACAGCAGACTCGCTGTTATGTTATCAAGGGTTTTTAGCATCTGAAATCGAAGGCAATCTAATCACTTACCGTTCAGATTATAATAATTTCGTAGATGCAATCATTTTAATTGTTGATCCGATAAAAGAAATTGTTGTAGGATGGTTTGTAAGCTATAATAAGGATAATACTCAGGAACAGGATGAATATGTGCTGGAACAACTGGAAAAGATACATGGAAAAGCGGTATATTTAGACCAAGAGCGAGAAAAAATTTGCTGGATTTTTGATGAACATCGTGTTGCAATCTATGGATATGCACCTTCTGGAAACCTTTGTATCTATTATTACGATTTTTCCTATCCAGAACTATTTCAACTTCCACCAACGGTTGAGCAAAAAATAAAGAATAACCCCCCTGATATTTCCCAACCCTGATACCATTCTTTGAAGTTATAACCTGTTGTTCTGCTTGACATTTAAAGATAAGCTAAAAATCTTGAATAAAGAAAAAAATCAATAATAAAGGAGCTAATTATGAAAACGGGAGGATGTCGTTATGGAACACATCGGGTTTTGGAACCTAAAGGGGTGCTTCCACAACCAGCCAGAGTGCTTGATAACGATATGAGTGAAATCTGGGATAATGAGTTGCTCATTAATGTAACGAGATTAAATATTGATTCTGCTTCATTCCACCAAATAAAAAAGAAATTGGAAGAACAGGGACATACTGACTTGGAGAAAGCTTTTGCAGAACACACAATAGACCTGGTAAATCGCACTGGTAAACATATGAATGAGGATACTGGTTCAGGTGGTATGCTTATTGGAACAGTAGCACAAATAGGTGATAAATTTGAGATGAAAGAAGAGATAAAAGTAGGAGATAAGATAGCTACTCTGGTCTCTCTTTCCTTAACTCCATTAAAAATAGATAAAGTAAAAAGAGTTCTTTTAGATAAAGACCAGATTGAAGTTGAAGGACAGGCTATCCTTTTCAGCAGTGGTGTTTATGCTAAATTACCTGATGATATGGATGAAACCCTGGCTCTTGCAGTTTTTGATGTTGCAGGAGCACCAGCTCAAGTGGAACGTTTGGTTAAACCTGGTGATACAGTTGTAATATTAGGTGCAAATGGGAAAAGTGGAATTTTATGTAATGCGGTTGCCCGCGAAAGAGCTGGAATCACCGGAAAAGTTATAGGTGTGGTTCGTAATCCTAATTATATACCAACCTGCAAAGAAACAGGTTGTAATGAAGTCATTATTGCTAATGCGACAGATGCGCTAACTATCCAAAAAGAAGTTTCTCGTCTAACTAACGGCAAAATGGCAGATGTGGTTATTAATGTTGTAAATATTGAAGATACAGAACTGCCTTCAATAATGGCATGTAAAGATCGTGGTATTGTCTATTTCTTTTCTATGGCTACTTCTTTCACCAAAGCAGCTCTTGGCGCTGAAGGAATTGGCGCTGATGTGGATATGATGATAGGAAATGGATATGCTCATCATCATTCAGAGATTGCTCTGGATTTACTTCGTAGGAATCCTGTTTTAATGCGTATCTTCAAAGAACGCTATGGAGAAAATTAAGGAGAAAGTAGAAATGACTAATACAATTAATATCCGTTCTATAGCAACTCAAGATGAATGGAATGATTGGCATTGGCAAATAAGAAATCGCATAACCGATTTTGAGACCTTAAGAAAATATATAAAATTGCAACCTGAAGAAGAAGCCGTTACCCAATCCAAAACTTTCTCTTTTAGGATGGCTATAACTCCCTATTATTTATCACTAATCAATCCTGATAATCCTTTGGACCCAATAAGACTGCAATGTATTCCTCGGATACAGGAGAGTTATATCGCTCCCACTGATTTGAGAGACCCTTTAGAAGAAGATGCAGATGCTCCTGTGCCAGGTATGACACATCGCTATCCGGATAGAGTATTGCTTCTTTTGACTGATCAATGCGGAATGTATTGTCGTCATTGCACTCGTCGTCGTAAAGCTGGAGAGACTGATGCTCCTATGCCCAAAGAAAATGTGGAAAAAGCCATTCAGTATATCACAGAACACAAAGAAGTGCGAGATGTAATCCTTTCTGGAGGCGACCCTCTAACTCTGAGTGATGAGCGTCTTGATAGTGTTTTAGACCGCTTAGCAAAGATAGACCATATTGATATAGTTAGAATCGGAACAAGACTACCTGTCGTTTTACCTCAACGAATAACTGATAGCTTAATATCCATTTTCAAAAAATATAAGTTCCTCTGGTTGAATACTCATTTCAATCATCCTCATGAATTAACCAATGAATCCAGTGCTGCCTTAGCCAAACTTGCTGAAGCAGGAATTGTATTGGGAAACCAGTCTGTTTTATTAAAAGGAATTAACGATAATGTAGATGTGATGAAAGCTCTGGTGCATGGTTTGGTAAAGAACAGAGTGCGTCCTTATTACATATATCAATGTGATTTATCTGAAGGCATCTCCCATTTCCGCACTCCCATCTCAAAGGGTATAGAAATTATGGAATCATTACGTGGTCATACTTCTGGATTATGTGTTCCCACTTATGTAGTTGATGTCCCTGGTGGTGGTGGAAAGATTCCCGTTATGCCAAATTATGTTATTTCTCAAATGCCCGGACGAGTTATTCTGCGTAATTATGAGGGAATGATAATATCCTATACTGAACCAGATTTTGTGGCTGCAGATGATAACAAATATCAATCACTTTGCGCTCCGGAATATCAATCCACTGAAGGAGTAATGGCTCTGTTGAGAGGTAAAAAAGTCTTTATAGGTCCCTCAGATACAGCACGGATGAAACGTCGGAAATCTTAATTATGGCTGAATTTGCTGGTTCCTCTCATTTTAATTGGCTGGAAGAGGAAAGTATTAAAGCGATTACTATTGTCGGTATCTGCAAAAATGCAGGGAAAACAACCCTCCTCAATCATTTGATTTCCCTTAGAAAGAAAGGAACCTGGGGAGTTTTTAGTACGGGAATAGATGGTGAAGAGACTGATTTCTTGTTTCGTATTCCTAAACCTCCTGTAATTCTTGATAAAGACTTCATATTTTGCTGTGATACCTCAACATTAGATGAATTAGGTTGTCAGATAGTCGTGCTGTCAAAACTTCCTTTCTCAGTAGACCGTCCTTTGTGGATGGCAAAAACTCTTATTCCTCTGCAAACTGAGATAACGGGACCTTCTACTGTCAAAGAACAGATTCAAACTCTAAAATTAATCCAGAATTATGGGGCAGAAAAAGTGCTAATAGATGGTTCTATAGACCGAAAATCCATAGCTCAATCAGAATATATTGATGCAGTAATTATGGTCATTGGTGCCAATTTTGGCACTTTAGATGAAATTACGGATGAGGTTAATAGATTAAAAATCTTAAATTCTATTCCACAAAGTACTTTGGTAACTCCAAATTCTCCTGAATATAAGTTTCTACTTGATTCAGAGGAGATTTGTCTTTATGAAGAAAGGAACTGGAAACCCAGTGGATTAGTCTCTCTCATAGGTAATATTAAACCACTTAGGCAAATGATTTCCAAGAATACTGAAGCTATTTATATTCCAGGTGCTATTACTGATATGGTCTACCAGGATATAAAAAATATATTATCTCAGAGCGGAGCTCAATTAATTGTTCGTCATCCTAATTGCCTGAAAATCCGTTTAAAAAGACTGGAATTTTTTTATACTCAACATCATCCTACGGCTTTGATTCCTTTTCGCATTAGAAACTGGGCTCTTAATTCTATGGGTTTAGGATTTTCCGATATTGAAGCACAAGAATTTAGAGCTTACTTGCGTGCTCAATTTCCTGACCTTAATTTTGTTGATGTGATGGAATTAGGATATGAGTGATAGAGATAAGATAACCGGAAAAACCGTTAATCTTGGTCTGTTCTGCAATGTAGGATTAGCCATTATAAAATCTATAGTGGGAATTATTGGTCATTCTCAAGCATTATTAGCCGATGGTATCAATTCCACTTCTGATGTGGTATATTATCTTGCAGTAAAGTTCTTTATGCGACAGGCAAATAAACCAGCTGACTCTGAACATCCCTATGGACATAGACAATTAGAAAGTATTTCAGCTATA
Organism: Candidatus Syntrophosphaera thermopropionivorans; assembly: GCF_004353895.1. Classification (GTDB taxonomy): domain Bacteria; phylum Cloacimonadota; class Cloacimonadia; order Cloacimonadales; family Cloacimonadaceae; genus Syntrophosphaera; species Syntrophosphaera thermopropionivorans. Next base: position 52,849 of record NZ_SMOG01000005.1, read on the forward strand.
GTGGTTGGAGCTTTTATTCTTACAACGGGTATCGCTATCTTCTGGCAATCCCTCAATAAAATCTTTGATCTTGTGACTGGAGTAGAACCCTTTCAATCTGCTTCAACCTTTGTGGTATTAATCGCTTTCTTGACTCTGATGCTGAAGATTTATTTATATTATTATACTAAGAAGAACTTTACCTTAACTAAAAACCCTACCCTTCTCGCCTTAGCTAAAGACCATTTAAATGATATTATGGCTTCTGGAGCAGTGATAGTTGGTGTAATAATGGCTAAATTTGGAATCTTATGGATGGACCCTGCTGCTGGTGCAATTGTAGCAATATTTATTGTTCGTACAGGAATTTCTATCATTTTCCAATCTGCTTCAGAGCTTATGGATGCGGTTCCAGACAAAGAATTTGGAAATATAGTGAGAGAATTAACCTTGTCTGTGGAAGGAGTGCGAGATATTGAAGACTTAGGAGTTCATAGATTTGGTCCTTCATATACTATTGAGATGATTATCGGAGTAGATGGAAATATCACTGTGGATGAAGGGAATAAAATTTCACATAAGGTTGAAGAAAGGCTTATGAATCATTTCCATGATAGTCTTAGGAGGGTAACCATACATTTTCATCCAGCTTCCTCAAATAAGGGTCCATTTTTCAAAGTATCTTGATTCATAGCTTTCACAGGAATAATGACCAATAATAAAGATAGCATATTTAAATGATATCACTACATCCGACATGTATAACATTTATGGGAAATAATCTTATTTTAACTGGACTTCTTTTTTTTTGAGGTGTATAAACTAAATGAATAAGTCCAGAGAAGAGCAACCAAACCGTAAAAAAAAGCTATTACTAATAACAGATTTATATCCTCATCGTTATAATCCCGTATGTGGTGTTTTTGTAAAAGAACATGCAAATGAATTATCAAAATATTATCAGATTAAAGTAATTGCAACATCTTTTCCTTATCCCCTGAAAACTGAGCATAAACAAGAGAAAGATATTGAGATTACTCATATTTTCTTTCCTTCAATAAAATCAATATTTGTTACTTCTTTTATCACATATCCCCTATTTGCTTTGCCTAAAGTTAAGAACATTATAAAATCTTGGAATCCTGATATAATACAGGTTCACGATTATCATCATATCCCAGAGCTTTTCTGGTTAAAGACCTGGCTGGATCATACTAACTTTCATATTTACTTATATCTTCATAATATTCGCTCTCATCCTGATAGATTAAAAGGTAACCGTCTCATCCCCTTTTATCGGAAAACTTTATCAAAAGCCTTTCGTAACTGGGATCATATCTTTACTGTTAATCCTCGCTTAAAAAATTGGATTCTTCCCTATATACCAGAGAATAAAATCACAGTAACAGGAAATGGAATATCTCCAACTCCACCCATTCAACCAGAAGAACTTTTATTTATCCGAAATCTCTGTATTCCTGATGCTTATAAGATTATTTCTGTAGGGAATCTTTTGGAAGCTAAAGGTTTTGGTTATCTTATTTTAGCAGTCTATAAACTTCTCCAGAAAGGTTTAAATATACAGTTAGTTATAGTTGGAGAAGGTAAAGACCATCAAAGATTAACAGAACTAATACAAAATTTAAATTTATCTGACAGAGTATTATTAACTGGTGCTATTGAAAATAGCATTCTGAGAAATATATATCCACTTTTTGATCTTTTCGTCCTTGCAAGCTATAGTGAAACATTTGGTATTGTCTTCTTAGAAGCAATGTATGCAAGCTTACCTGTAATCGGTATCAAAGGAGAAGGAATATATGGACTATTTGAAGAGGATAAAGAGGCTCTATATGCAGAACCTCGTAACAGTGAAGACCTTGCAAATAAAATAGAATGGCTCATAACTCATCCTGAAAAAGCAGCAGCTATTGCCAAGGCTGGACAACAAAAAGTAAGGGAACAATTTATGTTATCAGATCTTATAAAAAAAGTTAGAGAAGTATATGAACAATCAAAAGTTATTAATGATTATTAATAGTTTTCCCCCAAGTGGTGGCAGTGGTGTTCAAAGACCCCTAAAATTTCTGAAATATAGCTGTCACGCGGGTTGGGAAGTACATGCAATAGTTCCTAAAAAACCGACTAATACTATTATAGACTATAGTCTTTTAGCGGAAATACCAGCAGAAGCTCATATCCACAAAGTTAGAGGGTTGGGCATCAAAACACCTGAATATGCTAAAATTACCAGTACTTGCTTTGAAGAAACTACTCCCCAAAATCCTATTGAAAGACAGTTTTGGCGTCTAATAAAATTCTTTAACGATCTTCTTTTCCCGATAGATAAACAAATCGGCTGGGTCCCTTTTGCTACACATAAAGCTATCCAGCTAATAAAAAAGCATAATATCAAAAATGTCTATATAACAGCTTCTCCCTATTCTTCTTTTTTGACCGGTATTCATCTCAAGAAGAAATTCGGTAATAAAATTTTCTGGATTGCTGATTACCGTGATCCCTGGCAATTTGCAATTTATATGAAGAAAAAAATCCTTCCTTTCAGACAAAGATATATTGAAAAAATGGATGAAAAAGTTTTAACAACTTGTGATATGGCAGTTTTTGTATCAGATTCAGACCGAAATAATTATACCCAAAAATATCCTTGGTTAGAATCAAAATCGTGCACTATCACCAATGGTTATGATGAGGAAGATTTTAAGGATGTCAACCCGGTTAAATTTTCTTATCCTACTCTCTTTTATTAGAGAAAATCAAACAAACCGGATTTGATTTCTATTCTTATGAGGGTTATAAACCACATAAAGAAGCATTAAATTATATTTGTAGTGTTGATATTAATTTAGTTATGAGAGAGAATAATGAGGAATCCCAAAAAGTTCTACCTGGCAAAATCTTTGAACTATTAAGAGACGGAAGACCCATTCTTTCAGTTGGACCTCAACGCTCAGTTATATCAGATTTAGTTAATTAAACTCAAACTGGTGTTCATGCCTATATAGAAGATCCTCAAGCTATTGCAGAAGCCTTACGGATCTGCTATTCTCGTAGAAATGACCCTCCACCACCTAAGGAAGTTATAGAACAACATTCCAGAGAGTACTTAACCAAAAAACTTCTCTCGCTTTATCCAGATTCCTGAAAATACATTTCGTTTCTCTGGAGATAAAAAGAATCCCCCCAGAACTTATTAATTCCGGGGGGGTTATCTTATATTTTTGGAATATTCTTTTATTTAATCATCAGCAATTTACCACTAATCCTATCTTTATCCGCTTCTACACGATAATAATAGACTCCGCTATCAACTTTCCTACATTGATTATCTGTACCATCCCAGAAAAGGATAGCATTTCCTATGGCATCAGTTATTGTATTAAATTGTTTCACTAATTGTCCTTTTACATTGTAAACACTCATAAGCGCAGGTACATTACTTTTGGTTTGAATAGAGAAAGAGACATTTCCCATGCAGGGATTAGGATATACACTAACTGAAGTAACAGCAGGAACTGCAGGATCATCAATAGCAGTACCTACTACGATAGTAACCACATTGGATGGTCCTGATAGCATCATAGGATTGTTAAATAAAGTGCAAACCCAATATTGATGAGTTCCATTAGGCACTCCCACATCCGAAAAACTTAATATACTGGGATTAGTTATGGTAGAAATGGGTAGTTCATCTCTAAATAACCTATAGCCAACCAGTCCTTTCACATCAAAATAAAGTGGAGGTTCCCAAGTTAATTGCACAGTATTGGGTGGAATATAGGTACCATGAAGATTTCTTGGAGGTGGAAGTTCCTGGATAGGGATAGTAAAAGCACTCATTACAGGAATACCATTCATTCCGTGTTCATCTACAGGCACAACTCTAAAGCCAAGAGGTATATTCAGGTCTTCTTCAGTAGGAGTATAAGTAAGTTGATTAGCTCCTTCAATAGGGTGGGGTTGACCAATCACTCTGTACCATTGATAAATTGAAGAACCTTCTTCATCACCATCTATATCCGAAAATGTATATGATGCGGTAAGCTGTTGATAAATAACTGGAGGACCAGTTATAACCACATTTGTAGCGGTTGGCGCATGGTTTAAAAATCCTGTCCCTGTTAAGGGAATATTAATAACTGGATGATTGTAAAGATTACTTGTAATCGTTAAAGTTCCAGTATAACTTGTTGCTGCAGTAGGAGTAAAGGTCACATCAACCGTTATGGACTGAGTTCCAGGTATGGTGAAATTGGTGATACTACTGCTAAAGACAAAATTATTTATAGAAATAGTCCCAGTTACAGGTTCAGCAAGAAAATTGGTTATCGTTATAGGTACAGTGGAACTTCCACCAATAAAAGTTTGTGGAAAATCTATGTGGTCAACCGATACAGGATAAGCACCAACTAAGCCAGGAAGAGAATATTTCACACTCTGTAAAATCTCCTTACTGGTCATATTCTGAAGGAAGAATACCATTTCACAATTAGCAATATTCCAAGAAGCATCAGGAGTAAATGTTAAATTGATAGTTGTAGATTCTCCGGTATTTAAATTAACTGGTGTGCCATTTTGGTCGGGAATCATTAAACGATTGACATTCTCTACTGTAGTTTGATTGAACCATACAAATGGGATATTTGATTCTGTCAGGACTGCATGCAATTTAATATTTGTATTAGTATCATCCTCAGGTTTAGTAACTGTAACTGTAACCTGGAATTGATTATTAGATTGAGTTCCCACCGCAGAAATAGTGTAATGTGAAGGAACTTGCATCCGTGCATTTACCTTAGGTAAATAGTTTGAATACATAGAGCTACTATTACTTCCACCTACGGTTGGATTCAACCCATCAAAGAAAGCAGTAGGAAAACCAGATACACCATAAAAACTATTTCTTGCATTAGAATAGACATTGGCAAAACTATCGCCATTATGATTTTTAATTATAGCTACAGGATGACCGTTATTCAAAAGGTCATGGCAACCCATCGCAGCACCAGGGCAATATTGGCACCAGGTGCCTGTAGCAACTTCTACTACGACCAAATTTCTTGGTACAGCATATAGAAAAATACCAGCCCATACTATTAAAAATATTGAAAGAAAGCGTTTCATTGTTCTCTCCTTCCTTTTTGCAAATAATTAGAAATCCAATTTGTTTAAATATAGAATCATCTATTTCTGTCAAGTTTATCCTGCGATTTTCTTTATAATAAATTTGACTGTATATTCTGGACGAGGTCTAAAAGTTCTTCTGGCTTCCTCACCAGATAATCTGGATGATGACGAAGTAGATTTTCTTCTGAGTGAAGTCCCCAAGTTACACTAATAATCTTAACTTTGCTACGATGAGCTGCTTTAATGTCTCTAACTTCATCTCCAATATAAAAAGTGTGGTTTTGATTTAATTTATGTTTTTTTACCTGAGTGCTTATGCTGTTGTGTTTTCCGAGAATTCCTCTGGTCCCTTCAATCCAATCAAAACAATCAAGATTATTACGCTTTAAAAAGTCATTAATATGTTCTGCATCATTAGAACTAATCAAACCTAATATAATTCCCCATTCTTTTAATTTTCTAATTACAGTATCCATTCCGGGACAGGGCAGTAGCTGCGGCATAATTTGTCTATATTCATTTAAGACAGTCATTATAGCCTGAGGTAGTTTGGAAAGAGGAAAATGCAATTTTCGGCAGGCTTTGGGTATAGATAGGTCCCTTAAAGTATTAAAAGTTTCCTGAGAAAGTGGCTCAAAGCCATAACTGGGAGCAAGCTTATTTATTAACTGTAAAATGGCTTCAATAGAATTGGCAACTGTTCCATCAAAATCAAAAATTAAAGCGAGGTTCATAGATTTCCTCCTTTTAATTTTAGCACCATACTATATGCGCTATTTGCACTTATCCTGAATCTATTCGCTACCATTTGAGCTATTGTTTTTGAACTTAAACCTTGTCCAAGAAGTTCTTCTATATATTGATTTATTTCAGTCCTATCTATTCCTTCTGAACGCTTATTACCTTCAATAACAATCACAAATTCACCCTTTTCTTTGATATTAAAATTCGTGATAATATCCTGAATATTGCCTCTAATAAACTCTTCATATATTTTAGTAATTTCTCGAGCAAGGCATATTCTTCTATTGTCAATATATTCAGAGAGTTCAGTTAAAGTTCTTTTTATCCTGTGAGGTGCTTCATACAAAATAACAGTGTGTATAGAGTTTTTAATGAGAGTCAGTTTTTCTTTTCTATGTTTGGTAGTTAGAGGTAAAAATCCTAAAAAGAGAAAACTTTCAGTACTAAAACCAGATGCCGTTAAGGCAGGAATGATAGCAGTAGCACCAGGTAGTGGGATAATATTTATTTGATGGTCAATAGCTTCTTGAACAAGTAAAGAAGCAGGATCGGAGATTCCTGGACTTCCTGCATCTGAGACAACGGCAATATCCTTGCCTTGTTCCAAAAGTTCAAGAATCTCCGGTATACGCTTCTTTTCGTTATATTTATGCAGACTAATAAGTCTACTTGATTTTATCTGGTAATGCGAGAGAAGTGAACGCGTATTGCGCGTGTCTTCTGCAGCTATAATCTCAACCTTTTGCAGGATTTCCAGTGCTCTCAGGGTTATATCTCTCAAATTCCCAATCGGAACTGGAACAAGATAGAGATTGCCTGCTGGCAAAGTTACTCCTTAAATAAGATTTAATTCTTTCCCAACTTTTTTGAAAGCTGTTATAGCTTTATCTAAATCTTGTCTATTGTGAGCAGCAGAAAGTTGAACCCGGATGCGAGCTTTGCCTTTGGGAACTACTGGATAAACAAAACCTATAACATAGATTCCTTCATCCAGTAACATATCTGCCATCTTCATTGCTAAGGGCTCATCATAAAGCATCACCGGGACAATTGCCGTATTACCTTCTACAATATCAAAACCTGCTTTGGTCATCTCTTCACGAAAATACTTGGCATTATCCCAAAGTCTATCTCTCAGTTGAGAAGAACCGGATAACATATCTATCACTTTCAGGCTGGCACCAATTATAGCTGGAGCAAGAGAGTTGGAGAATAAATAGGGACGACTTTTCTGCCGAAGAGTTTCTATTATTTCTTTACGGCCAGTTGTGAATCCACCATTACCACCACCCATAGCTTTACCCAGAGTACTGGTTAAAATATCTACCCGATCCTGAACTCCAAAATATTCCGGAGTTCCACGACCGTTGGGTCCAATATAACCTGTGGCATGCGAATCATCAACCATTACTAAGGCATCATATTTATCTGCCAAATCACAAATTTCCGGCAACTTTATCATATCACCATCCATAGAAAACACACCATCAGAGCAAATTAAACGATATTTCATATTCTGAGTTTGTTTCAGAATGTTCTCAAGTTCTTCCATATTGGAATGTTTATAACGAAATCGTTGAGCTTTGCAAAGACGGACACCATCTATAATAGATGCGTGATTAAGTTCATCCGAAATAATAGCACATTCTTCATCCAGAATCGGTTCAAAAAGACCACCATTGGCATCAAAACAAGCTGCGTATAAAATAGTGTCTTCAGTGCCTAAAAATTCAGATATCTTGTGCTCTAAATCCTTATGAATTTGCTGAGTTCCACAAATAAACCGAACAGATGCCAAACCATAACCCCAATCATTCATAATATCCTGAGCTGCCTTAATAACCTCAGGATTATTGGCTAATCCAAGATAGTTATTGGCACAGAAATTCAAGACAGTTTGACCGGTGCTGACCCGAATGGAAGCACCCTGAGGTGTAGTTAATATCCGTTCATTCTTATAGAGACCCTTTTCTTTTAGTTCCTCCAGCATATTTTGTAAATCTGTTTTCATTTTGCCAAACATGGCAAACCTCCATTGTTTAGTTTTAATTTTATATTACAATTTTTGAAATTCACTATTCAGTCAATAAAAAAGCTAAAACATATCGGACTCAAACGAGCTATTATTGAATTATCTATAGATTAGATACAATTTGCCCTCTCTTAGTAACCTATGGGTAATCTCTACTTAGATAACTAATAAGGAATGAGATTTTCTTTTGAGCTAGAAAAAAAGCTCCCCAAATCTGGAGAGCTTTAAGTATGGTGCAGAAGGCGGGACTCGAACCCGCACACCCATTACAGGCACAAGATCCTTAGTCTTGCGTGTCTGCCAAGTTCCACCACTTCTGCATAAATTTATTTCTTTAAATCTTCTGTTGTTTTCTGAGTTGAAGAAGAACCATCAATTGCTTTGGTCTCAGTCTGTTCATTATTACCTGGTATTGTTGTCACTGACTTATTTGTCTTTGATTCTGTACCAGCTGGGGCTTTGGAGGTTTCACCAAATTGTTCTTCTAATATCTTAGGAGCTTTTGCCTGATTTGTCTTTGTCACTTGAAAAGCTAGAAAAAGTGATGAAATGACAAATAAGACACCTAAAATCTGAGTCCATTTCCTTAAAAATTTGGAAGCTCCACTACCTCCAAATACATTCATTGCTGCTCCACCTAAATTGGCATCCAGACCACCTTTTGATGTTTGAGCTAAAATCACAAATACCAGTGCAACACAGATTATGATATGAATGACCAAAGATACAGTATATAAGACCATTCTTTTTTCCTTTTCTATTTTAAAAAATCCTAATTTTTTTTCTTTATTTTATTTCCTCCATTTTTGTCAATCATAAAATCCTATTTAATTCCTACTACATTTGAAATTTCAGTGAGTTAAAAAAAATTATCCATTTAACAGAGATAAGAAAATAAGAGTTTTATATCTTGCCTTATAATATGTGGTAATATGTATTTTATTTTATTAGTTCTAAAGCACTGAAAAATAACTATAACCTAAATATTTTTAATCTATTTGGAAATCCTTCTAAAAATTCACCATAAAATTATTGACAATATTTCTAAAGAAAATTGAAATGAAAAAATAATGAGGTATTTATGGAATTCATTTTACCTGATGGAAAAATTTTAGAACTGGAACAAGTCCGTAAGGTCTCCAGGATTCGTGATTTGGGTTTAGAAAAGGACTCTATTGAATATAGTAAGATAGCTTTTGAGATTCATTTAAAGGGTCATAAAATAATAGAGGTAGGTGAACGCTATCATTATGCTGATTGGGCTGAAAAATTGAAGAAATTAACCACGATTAGAAATAATTTGATTAACGCTCTAAAAGAGGCAGGAATACAATTTGAAGAGGAGTAAAAAACTTAATTATTAGTGTTAATAAGAAGGAAGGGCAGGAAAACCATTTTCCTCTATTTTTTAGCTAAAGAAACGATTTTATCTACTAATTCTGGAAAGTTTATTCCAACTGCTTTTGCTGCCATAGGAGTAAGGCTTAAATCTGTCATTCCAGGAAGAGTATTAACTTCCAGAAAATAAGGTTTATTTCCATCATAGCGAAAATCAATTCTGGCATATCCTTTTAACCCAAAAATCTTCCATAATCTTTCGGCATAAAGTTGAATAAGCTGAGAAACTGATTCTTCTACTGGTGCTGGACAAAGATATTCAGAGTGACCTTTACTGTATTTATTATTAAAGTCATACCAGCCATTTAAAGGTCTAATTTCTATTAAGGGTAACGCTTTCCCATCAAGAACTGTTGCGGTTAATTCTTTCCCGGGAATATATTGCTCTAAAAGAACGCTATCAGAATAAGTTAAAGCAAGTTTTACGGCATCCTTCAACTCAAATAATTTGTCTACTATACTTATTCCAACGGAAGAACCACTGTCATTTGGTTTAACTATTATAGGCAGTCCAAGTTTTGCCTCTATAGCGGAAAAATCAATCGGATCCTGATAATCATTTAGTAAATCTTCCCTCATAAGAATATATTCAGGAGCGGGAATGCCTTCATCTAAAGCCATAAGCTTTGAAACATATTTATCCATGGTAAGAGTGCAAGCTTTAGGCCCAGAACCGGTATATTTAAAACCAGCAAGAGAAAGAGCCGCTTGTAATTCACCATTTTCACCTGTACCACCATGAAGACCAATAAATACAATGGAAATCCTCTCCGTCCTAAGTTTGCTGATTAAGGAGTAAAAATCAGAATAATCAGCTGGATCAAGCTCTATAACCTCATATCCTTTTTCTCTCAAGGCTTTTGCAATGGCTTCACCACTTCTCAAAGAGATTTCTCTTTCGGGAGAAGTTCCACCTTCTAAAACTGCTATTTTATCCATAATTTCTCTCACTTTTCTATTATAAAAAACAACTCTAATTTAAATCCCATTGCCGCTTTAAATCGTGCGACATCAGGATTATTTCCACCACAAAAATCTATCTTATCAAATCTTCCCCTTAGACTTTCTATGAAAGTTAGATAATGAACAACACTGGCACCATTTTTCATCTCTTCAGGAAGAGTGCTTAACATAATTAGATATGCTCTATCATCTTCTTTTCCACCCAATACTAAGCTTGAACTTACAACTTTTCCTTCTCTTCTAAGGTTGAATTGAGAAAGTAATTGATGCTGATACAAGTCCTCCATCCATTTTTGAAAGGCACTATAAGCTAACCCTAAATCTTTATTTAGCCGTTGATATAATATCTTGAGCAAATGGATAAACTCTTCTGGAAGGAATTGTTCATCCAACTGATAATTATAAATGGACGCTTTGCTTAATTTTGTTTTCTCATCATATAAGAGTTTTAGTGGTTCCTGAAAATCATAGGTAAATGTATAGAGCGGTTTTGCTTTATAATTTTTCCAGGTGAAACCTCTTACATCATAGTTTTCTGGCATTAGTTTGAATTTCATCTTTTTATAATGAGCTTTCAACCATATTGCTATGTCGGAACTGATATTAAGTTCATCCAGTAGTCTACGATTTTCTCCCTTTTTTCCTAAGTTGTAAAACCATAGTCCTTGATAATAAGAACTCGTAGGACAAATAAGATAACTGATTCCCAATTTTTTCTTTTCATAGAGGGGCATAACTGCCTTTATCTCATCACCTTTATAACAGACAAGTTGTTTGGCTTCACAGTTATGAAGATTTTGGACTGCTAACATAAAATCCGGATTTATCCATAGAGGGCAATAGGACAGACCTTCTTTACTTGGAAAACGTGCTACAATATTATATCGGGACTTATTCATATTGTATTATCCTTTATTCAAACAAGCAGATGTAAGGCAAAGAAAACTTAGACCACGACGGTTAATTAAATTTTCTCTCAAAGAATAAAATTCCTGGGCAAATAGGACAGGATTGTTCAATTTTCCCCATCCTATTTTTAGTCTATAACTTAATGAAAATCAATATAATATAATCTATTTAATCACTTTAGAGAACTTGCTTTAATCGTCAATAAAAAAACTGTTAATAAATGTATTTCATCTTTTGTATTGACCAAAATACGCTTATATTATCTGTGGGAATATTATAATGAATGAGGTCCTTATGAGAGGAAAAGTTAAATGGTTTAACAAGAATAAAGGTTATGGTTTTATAATCACGGATGATAATAAAGAATACTTTGTACATTGGAAATCTATAGTAACAAATTCACCTCGGGAACTTAAAGTTCTGGAACAAGATGAAGAAGTTACCTTTGATTTAATGGAAACTGATAAAGGCACCCAAGCCATTAATATCATTCGTGTTAATTCCTAAGCCAAAATTCTGTTAACATAATTCTCAGGGGCAAAAGAGTATATCTTCTGCCCCTGAATTTTATCCTATGCCTTTTTTACCAATCAATCTAAAAGAAGCCAGAGCTCGTGGATGGGATGAGCTGGATATTATAATTGTTACCGGTGATGCCTACATTGACCACCCAAGTTTTGGAGCAGCTATAATTGGAAGAGTCCTGGAAAAAGCTGGTTTTCGCGTAGGAATCCTACCACAACCTAATCCTGAAAAAGATGAGGATTTTCTGGCTCTTGGTATTCCCCATCTCTTTTTCGGAGTTACTGCTGGCAATATGGATTCTATGGTAAGCAATTACACTGCTCAAAGAAAAAAGAGAAACAATGATGCCTATAGTCCTGACGGCATTTCTGGGTTGAGACCAGACCGGGCAAGTTTAGTCTATACTAATATTCTTAAAAGAATAGCTAAGAACACTCCTATCGTTTTGGGTGGCATAGAAGCTTCTTTAAGACGTATAGCTCATTACGATTTCTGGCAAAATAAAATACGTGCCAGTCTTTTAGCTGATACCAAAGCTGATATTCTAGTTTATGGTATGGCTGAAAGAGCTATTCTTGCCATTGCTAAAGCATTACGAGAAGGAAAAAAGATTTCTGAACTTACCGATATCGCAGGAACTACTGTTTTTAGTAAGCAACCTCCTGAGGCTGATGATATTATTCTTCCTGATAATATCGCTTGTCAGGATAAATTCACCTTTCATCAGATGACCCATATTTTTGAAGAGAATTATTTATCCAGAACCATCTATCAATTAAATGGCAATCGCTGGATAAAACATAACCCTCCAGCGGAATCTTTAACTCAAAAAGAGATGGATGAACTATATTTACTTCCTTTTGAATACGCTCCCCATCCCATTTATAAAGAACATAGGATTCCAGCTTATGAACAGATAAAGGATTCTTTAACTGCTCATAGAGGTTGTTATGGAGGCTGTAGTTTTTGTGCTATAGCAGTACATCAAGGAAGAAAAATAAGCTGGCGGTCTTCTGATTCTCTGGTTCAAGAAATAAAAAATATTACTGCGAAAAGAAAGCATAAGATGACTATTACTGATGTGGGAGGTCCAAGTGCTAATATGTATGCTTCCTTTTGTTCTCTGGATTTTCCTTCTTTTTGCAAGCGCTCTTCTTGTATCTATCCATCAATCTGCCCAAATTTAAATCTTGCTCAAGAGAAACAATTAAAAGTACTTTCTATTCTTGAAAACCTACCACAAGTTAAATCTGTATTTATCTCTTCAGGCATCAGACACGATCTTGCTATTCTTTCTCCTCAATATATAAAAGCTTTAACCCTAAAATATACCAGTGGAAGATTGAAACTTGCACCAGAACATTGTGTCCCCAAAATCTTGAGATTAATGCAAAAACCCGATACTTCTTCCTTTGAGAAGTTTTCTCAGATTTTCTTTTCTACCTGTGAAGAAGCAGGAATAAAAAGACAAATTGTCCCCTATCTCATTGTTGGACATCCAGGTTCTACCATTCAGGATGCTTATAAATTGCGGGATTGGCTAAAAAAGCATAATTTAAAAGTGGAACAGGTGCAAGAATTTACTCCTACTCCTATGACATTAAGCACTTGTATGTATTATACTGGCTTAAATTATTGGACTGGGAAACCAGTGTATATCCCTAAACCAGGTGAAATCCGAAAGCAAAAAGATATCATTCTTAGCTTATTTAAATAATTTATATCATAAGTTTATATAATCTCAATTTATTTTTCTATACTTTCTATAACTTATTGTAAATTAATATGATTGCGAACCACATAATCTCTTTCAGCCATAAGTATGTGTTGCTTTAACCAGAATAAGAATTATTATTTTACTTGACAATAATATCATTGAAGATAATTGGATTTATATGAGGCAAAGAATGAAGAAAAATTTGCTGTTAATGGTTGGGTTTATCTTTTTCTGCGTAATGGCAGGTGCTACTTCTATATACAATATTCAATATACCAATAGCCGTGGTGCAGATAATAGTTATCCCTCACCTTATCTGGGTAAACAGGTTACTGTGGAAGGAATTGTAACTGCTGTTAATTTCAATGGAGAAGGTTATTTCCTTTCTGAACCAGTTAGTGGAGCCTGGAGAGGGATTTATGTATTGGATACAGAGCATAAACCTAAAAGAGGAAATTACTTGCAAATATCCGGGGAAGTAGCAGAATACTTTGGAATGACCTGTATTCGCAATTTGAACTCATACCGGGTCTTGGACCAACATCGCAGTTTACCTACTCCCGTAATTATCAGTACCAACCAGTTAACTAATCCCTTAGATGCTGAAGCTTATGAGGGAGTTTATGTCCGTCTTGTCAATGTATCTGTCTCCAGTATCAAAAGTAAAAATGGAAAGTTTATGGTTAATGATGGAAGTGGCCCCTGTAGTGTGTCACTGGGAAATTTTGGGACTAAAACAAATTTACCCGCTTTAGGAACACAATTTCTTCAAATATCTGGTATTGTAACTTTTTCTTATGGAGAGTATACTCTCAATCCTGTAAGTTCTGAGGACCTGCAAATTCAACAACCTGTTTACATTCAGACTCGTAGCTGGGGCTCTATCAAATCATTATATAAATAAAATTTAAGGAGTATAAAAAATGAAAAAATTCTTTAAGAATACACTTATCGTCGCAGGTGTAGCGCTGGCTGCTCATTTTGGCGTTAAAGCTTATAAACGTATTAATGGAGTTATAAAGCTTTCAAAATCGCTCGGTGATTTCTTGAATAATGTCTATGGAGTTAAGCCTAAAATAAGTATTAATAGCGGAATAAATACTATAAATGCCAACAATATCAAAGTAGAATTCCCGCAAGAGATCCTGGATAAATACACTGATATTGAAACTACTATCCGTGAGTATATTGATGATTTTTATCCTGAACTCGCTAAAACCAAAATCAATATTGAGATCCAACCTTTAAGCGAACAGGAAGGCGAGAATATTAATGTAGAAGTGGAACCTGAACCAGCCGACTAAAAATTAATAATTCAAAAATCCTAATTTTTCCACCCGTGTCTTTTTGATGCGGGTTTTTTTGTGGATTGGGATTCATTATTTTATAGACATCAATATATGATGATAGAATAAAATTATATATCGTAATGTGCAAAAAGGTAAATGAGAGATAACTACTTTATTTAGAGTTACTTATCCTTGATTTTTGTCCTTTTTGACCTATCTGTTTATTTTTCAGTCAATTACAGCTTCTCCCTTAGCTCTCCCTTGGCTCTTTCTTAGCTCTTTTGATAAGTGAAAGATAAGAGCGAGCTAACATAGCAATTGAATCTTTATAATTATCTGGTAGCATTAACCTTAATAAACCATCTCTATCATAAAAAAGAAGTTTGGATAATCCAAACTTCTTGATTTAATATTATTTTGTTATATTTAAAATTATCTAATTTCTATGCCCCGGGTTTTAGAAATAGAGATCCCGCACTCCTTTTTCCATCTGCTCCAATTTGTTTTTAACTGCTTGTTTCATATTTTCATCTTCAATTTGTTTTAGTTCTCGGTCTATTAACTCAAATCCGATCTGCCTTGTCCGCTCAGAGGCATAATCATAAAGATATTCAGCAAAAGTTAGTAAAGCATTAGGAGTGCAAAACCTTTTTACAAATCCAGGAATGGCAAATTCCATAAAATGTTCACCTGTCCTACCAGCACGATAACAACTGGTGCAAAAGGAAGGAATATAACCTTCTTGCGCCAGTTCATATATTACATCATCCAGACTGCGTGTATCCCCTAAAACGAACTGACTTTTCTTTCTTGATTCCTCATCTTTGGCACTGTAATCGCCTACTCCTATGCTGGATCCGGCATCTATCTGGGAAATACCATAACGAATTGCCTCATTACGAAGTTCTGCTTCTTCTCTCGCAGTTAAAATCATACCCGTGTAAGGAACACTCAATCGGATAATGGCTATTAACTGCTTAAAATCTTCATCGGGAACCTTATGAGGTGGATTTTCCGTAAATTTTGTACCAATAGCTGGTTCTAAACGAGGAAAAGAGATAGTATGTGGTCCCACTCCAAAGGTTTCTTCCAGATGAATAGTGTGATAAAGCAGTCCCATCACTTCAAACTTCCAGTTATACAAACCCATTAAAGCACCGATACCAAGGTCATCTATTCCCGCTTTCATCGCCCGATCCAGTCCATATAAACGCCAAAGAAAATTGCTTTTAGGACCTCTCGGATGCAATGTTTTGTAAGTCTCTTGATGATAAGTCTCCTGAAATATCTGATAAGTACCGATTCCCACAGATTTCACAATCCTGTAACCTTCTATATCCAAAGGAGCTGCATTGATATTCACTCTACGAATCTCGCCCTTTCCATATTTGGTATCATATACAGTTTGAACAGTTTGAGCGATAAAATCTGGAGAGTATTTTGGATGCTCTCCATAAACCATAATCAGTCTCTTATGCCCTTTTGATTCCAGAGCTTGCGTCTCCTGCACTAATTGTTCGTGACTTAATGTGGCTCTAATACATTCTTTATTGGAACTTCTGAAACCGCAATAAACACAATCATTAACACATTCATTTCCCACATAAAGCGGTGCAAAAAGCACTATCCGATTTCCATAAATGGTCTTTTTAAGCTCATGCGCTCCCTCTCTGATTAATTGTTTCAATTCAGGGTCGCTCACATTAAGCAGAGCTGCTGTCTCTTCTGGTGCAAGCCTGTTCTTTTCCAGGCTTTTAGCAATAATCTCTCTTATTTGAGATTCGGAAGGATTCTGCTCGCTTTGAAGCAACTCCTCAATCTTTTCCGTTGGTATAAAGGACTCCAGTCCTTCAGTGTCTATATTCATTTTAACTCCTTATTATTATACTTTTAAAGTCATAGTCTTCACTTTAACGGACTCAATCTGACCCAATTTTCCTGCAAAAGAACCCAGGATATCCAGATTGGCTTCCATAATCAAAAAAATGACGGACACATTTCTATCCCGCATAGGATAACCCACCCTTAAAAGGATATAGGAAGCATGTTGATGAATAAGTTCGGAAACGTGATTGAATGCTTTCTCCCTATCTTCTATCACAATAGTGACAATGTGCCTCTTTTCATCCATATAATTATCCTTTAAAATTCATTTGCCTGGATGAAGGAGGATTGTAAAAGGAGTTTTGCTCTTTTCTTACCACCCTTGATGCCGGAACTTATCCCTCATCTCAGGTCTTTATTTAATATAATATTTATCTTGCTCTATCTGGCAAGAGATTTCTTAAGAAAATCAATACTGCGCTGATTCTATATCCTATAAATACAATCACTGGAAATGTAATCAATTTTGACAAACAAAATCTGCTCCTGCATAAATAACATTCTCTTTAACCTCAAATTCCAGTTCAGGAAGCATAATCAGACGATAGATGTTTTGATATTTTTTCTGAAGATTTAAATAGGTTATTTTCTGGTCTAATTCTCTAAGTAACATATCTGGTTTAATGTTTTTCCCCCATTTTGCTTCACCAATAAGTAGATTTTGACCGTCAACAGACTCAGTTATAATATCAATTTCAATTGGTTTATTAGTTTTGGACTGTTGCCACCATCTTTGAGCAGGAAGAAATTGTATGTTTTTAACATTTAAATTAATTACACTTTGTCTACATAGTTCTTCCCAGGTTTCTGAAACATAGACTTGCCATCTTTTTTTTATTTCCTTCTCTACCACATCAATAAGCCGACTGTTTAAAATGGATTGATTTGGAACAACAAAGGTAAAGAAAAATCTAATAAGAGGGTCTTCTAATCTATAAAGTGTTTTTTTATTATTCTTGAAATTTTCACCCCAGCACAATTCCCTTTTTACATAACCTGCATCAATTAAGACTTGCAATGACCTACTAAGGCTGGTGGCTGGTTTATTTAATCTACCAGCAATTTCTGAAAGTTTATTACAACCCAGCCCTATTAATGAAGCTATGCTAATTGGCTGAACTGCACCACTTAAATCATCCATAAAAAGTCTCAAAGGCTCTTCATATAAAATACCATAGGGATTAAGAATAGCTTCTCTAATCGCTTCAAATAAACTATTATATTCAGTTCTAACCTCCCAATACCTTGGTATCCCACCCCAGACCGAATATTCCTCAATTGCTTGAATGGATGTTAGATTCAGTATTTGTTTCAACCACTTGCATTTTAGGGGCTGAAGTTTAATAATTCTATTTGCTCGTCCAAAAAGAGGGGAACTTTTCTCCAGAAATGTGCTATACATCATCTGCTGTAAACTGCCACAAATAATTAAATGAAAATTCAAATTCTGCTTTAAATCAATAATCTTTTGGAGTACACTTGGTAATTCTGGTGCACTTTTCACTAAATTAGGAAATTCATCAATAATAATAGTAGCCTTTTTAGATAGTTGCCTATTTGCCTGTTCAAAAAAGGTATACCAATCCGGGTACAAAACATTATTAAACCCTGGAATTAGTTTCGCTACCTGAACGGCAAAAAAATTCCTCTGAATATCGGAAGTATTAATATCAGCAAGATAATAGATACAATTTGCAGGTTTAAGTTTTTGCAATAAGGCACTCTTGCCAACCCTTCTTCTTCCATATACTACAATTAATTGACTTTCTTTTTTACTTAATTCCTCTTTAATTAAGCATAATTCTTCTTCTCTATCTACAAATTCCATCTTAAAAAACCTCCTTACTTCGTTATGTTTCCATTATTTTATATTCATTATGTTTGTCAAACATTATGTTTATCAAACATAATATTCCTAAGAATAATGTTCTATTCTCCTATAATTTACTTATTCTCTTTTCATTCATGAGTAAGCTATATTAGTTCATATAAATTATACACCTAAGAGAATGCGATATTTCACTAATAACTTTAATAACATCTATTTATAAAAGTAAAATCATCTAACTCTCTAAAATTGAAATGATTGATAAATCACTTGACGGAAAGAGGGTTATGGAAAAAATTCCACATAATAACCCCCAAATCAAAAAAAGCATATAGTATGAGGAGGTAAATTGAGTAATTATTTTATGGAGACTCACCACCATGAATGGATTTTGACCAATAAGCTTGGTGGTTATGCTTTAGGAACAGGAAATCTGATAAATCAGCGTAAATATCATGGCCTTTTGATAGCCAGTGACAAAGATTTTCAACGCTATCATCTAGTTGCAGGAATGGAAGAAAAAGTTGAATGGCGTGGTCAAACTCTATATTTAGATAGTAATAATTATAGCAACTGTATCTATCCAGAAGGATTCTTATGCCTGGTCAAACCCTGGCTGCGTCCTTATCCTATATTTCTTTATTCCGCTTTACCTCATCAAAATGATATCCTTATACTCAAAGAACTTATGATGGATGAAGATAGCAATACTATCCTGGTAAAATACACCAATTTGGGACATCATAAACTGCATCTCACCTTGCTCCCAAAATATACTATGACCCCACATCACGAACTTAATGCTCCAGGAAGTCTGGATAGGGAAGTCTTTGATACAGAATTCAATAATATAGATGATAAATGTTCCTTTAATGTAGTCCGTCCCAGCAATGGTTTAAGGGTTTTTGGATGGATGGATAAAGGAGAGGTTGATTATAAAAGATTAACTTACTACAATGTTTTTTACCCCTGGGAAGTTATGAGTGGTTATGCAGGTATAGGAGATCAGATAGCATTTTTTGAACTGAACTTTTCTTTAGCTATAGGAGAAAGCCGATTCCTGCTTTTTTCTGACCAGCCAATCAAAAATCCAGAAAAGCTGATTAATTCAATTGAAAAGCGTTATGCTGCTCTTCCTAAACCTAAAGATTATCCTACCGTTCCAGATAAAGATGATACTCTTATCAGCAAACTTGATTTTGAAGATAATTTCCTTTTCTCCTATGAAGACTATTTAAAGATTTTGGAATTTGCTCTGAGAGATTTTATATCCAATAATGATATTGTTTCCGGTTATCCTTTTTACGGTCCCTGGGGTAGAGATACAATGATCGTTCTGAATACCCTCCTTCATATGCCCAATTATCTTGATTTAGTAGAAAAGATACTGAATAAATATAAGAACCAAATGCAAGATGGTTTAATCCCTAATATGCTCAAGGAATCGGGAAGAAATACCAATTACGATACGGTTGATGCCACTCTCTGGTATGTTATCCTTCTCTGGAAACTGGGAAAATACAAACAGGATATAGCTTTCTGGAAGAAAAGTATTCGGGTTATAGAAGAAGTGCTGGACTATATCCTAACCAATACTAAATATCCCTTCTTTATCAGAGAAGATGGATTAATAGAGCTTAAGGAAGAATTTGCTCATGCCACCTGGATGGATGTTCGCATTGATGGAAGAGCAGTAACACCACGAAATGGTGCACCCGTGGAAATTAATGCACTTTGGTATAATGCTATCTGTTGCTATGCATCTATGTGTGAAGAATATACTAAATTATCTGGCATATCCTATCCACCTCAAGAAAATGTGATAAAGCTTAAAGACATGGTATACGAATCTTTCCAAAAATTCTGGATAAATGGCTATCTGGCAGACAGATTATTAGGAGATGAACCCGTAGAAGAAATTAGACCCAACGCTGTTATTGCTTTAAGTCTTCCCTGGCAATTGATAGATAAAGAAAAGATGGAACAAGTTTGGCAAGTTGCCTATAACGAACTTTACACACCTTATGGACTACGCACCTTAAATCCAAAGAATTTCCGTTTCCGTAAGAAATATTATGGAACTCAAAGAGAAAGAGACCTTGCTTTCCATAATGGCAGCGTTTGGGCATGGCTTTTAGGTGCTTTCTGTGGTCTCTATCTTAAAATTCATAGAGACACGATGTCTGATCAAGAATTAGCAGAAAAATTGGGAGAATTCATTTCCACTTTCCGTTATAGCTTTATGAGAGGTCATATTGCCACTATTGCAGAAGTCTGGGATGGTGATCACCCCCATTTTCCCAAAGGTGCACCAGCAAAAGCTATCAGTGTGGCTGCTTTATATAATATAGAATCCTATATAGCTACTTTAAAAGGTATCATCACTCCTCTTCAAAAGAAACCAGTAACCAGAAAGAAAACATTGCAAAGGAAAAGAAAATGAAAGTCTTAATGTTCACCTGGGAATTTCCCCCTTTAATTGCTGGCGGTTTAGGAATGGCTTGCTATGGAATGGTTCGTGCCCTTCTTGGTCTTGGTATAAAAGTTGATCTTGTCCTCCCTACTAAAGAATTAGTGTATTTTCCTTTAAGAGAGCCAGACGATGTTGACAAACTTCCAGCTGTATTCCTGGACCCCAAAAAGCATACAGAATATATCAGTCATAAATTCCTAAATATAGAAGAACGTCTGGATTATATTGGTGTAACTGTCCATCCTGAAACCTATCTTCAATTGGGTGAAGTCCAAAAATTTGTTAAAGCCATCAAAAAAGAATATCAAAGAGAAAGCATAACTCAGGAAGAAAGAGAAATCTGGGAAGAACTTACTGCTCATCTAATGGGTGATGAAGATATCTTTAAAAAAGTGCAAGAGTATACTATACGTGCCGAAAGATTTGCGCGAGAACTGGATTTTGACCTAATACATGCTCATGATTGGTTAACCTATCCAGCAGGAATGCTTGCTCGTAGCATTTCAGGCAAACCATTAGTGGTGCATATTCATGCCACAGAATATGATCGAGCTGGAGGTCCTGGTAATCCCAGAGTTCATAGAATTGAAAGAGCAGGAATGATGTTTGCGGATAAAGTTATTGCTGTTTCCCAATATACTGCTCAGATGGTGATGTCTCATTACAGAATAGATACAGCTAAAATCAGTATTGTGCACAATGCTTTTTCTGTCTCTGATGAATATCATAGAACTAAAAAACGCATTTTCAAAGGACCGACTATCCTTTTTCTCGGAAGGATAACCCTTCAAAAAGGTCCAGATTACTTCTTAGAAATGGCAAGTAAAGTCCATAAAGTCCATCCTGAAGCTCATTTTATTATGGCAGGAACAGGTGATATGGCACGAGAGCTACTTTATAAATCAGCTGCTAAGAAATTGGGAAATAAATTTCTCTTTACTGGTTTTTTGAATAGGCAACAGGTAGAAGATATCCTTCGTGCTTCTGATATCTTTGTTTTACCTTCAGTTTCTGAACCTTTTGGAATCTCACCTCTGGAAGCAATGGCTTTTGGAGTGACGGCAATTATCTCCAAACAATCTGGAGTGGCAGAAGTAGTTAATCATGCCTTTAAAATAGATTACTGGGATGTAGATTTAATGGCAGAAACAGTAAATCATCTGATTGAAAATCCAGATCTTTGTCGCAAAATCGGTTTAGAAGGTATGGAAGAAGTTAATAAAATCCACTGGAATGATTCTGCTGAAAAGATTCGTCAAATCTATTCTTCCACCCTTTCTGAATATTTAAAAAGTAATCCCTAATAGGTGATAAAATGTTATATGTAGTATTTTACTTTCAAGTGCATCAACCCTATCGTTTGCGTCATTTAAATGTATTAGATATTGGTAAAGGTGTAGATTATTTTGATGAACATCTGAATAGTCAGATTATGCGTAAAGTCACTGAAAAGTGCTACCTTCCTACTAATAAACTGCTACTTGATTTAATTCATAGATATGAAGGTCAATTTAAAGTAGCCTTTTCTTTAACCGGAACAGCTATTGAACAGATGAAAGCTTATAGTCCTGAAGCCTTGGATTCTTTTAAGGAATTGGTTGATACTGGCTATGTGGAACTCTTAGGAGAGACTTACTATCATTCTCTTGCTTTCTTGTTTGATACCAATGAGTTCTTAGATCAAGTGGCTATGCACCGAGATTTAATGAAAAGTGAGTTCGGTTATTACCCTGAAACCTTCCGTAATACTGAGCTTATCTATCAGGACAGCCTTTCAGACCTTATCTATGAAATAGAAGGATTTCATACCATTCTCACGGAAGGTGTAGATAGAATTCTGCAATGGCGTTCTCCACTTTATACCTATAAAAACTATGCCAAGACTATCAACCTGCTTTTAAAGTATTATCAATTGGCAGATGACATCGCCTTTCGTTTTTCCGATAGAGATTGGCCCGAATATCCTTTAACTGTAGATAAATTTGTGAACTGGATTGATCGTCTCACTTTATCCGAAAAAGAAGGTAGGAATCTTTTCTTAAATCTCTTTATGGATTATGAAACCTTTGGAGAACATCAATGGGCTGAAACTGGTATTTTTGATTTTATGCAGCACTTCCCTGAAGAAATTCTGAAGAGACCTCATCTGGGTTTTGCTAATCCTAAAGAAGCATATAAACTGGCTAATTATCAACAGGAAGCTCTTTCTTTTCCAGAACCAGTTTCCTGGGCTGATGTGGAACGAGACCTTTCTGCCTGGCTCTCTAATGATATGCAACGCAATGCCATTGAAACTTTGTACAATCTGATTAACCTTATCCGTCAAAAGGGAGATGAAAAACTCTTGGAAATCGCTCGGAAATTGAGCACTTCAGACCATTTCTATTATATGTGCACTAAATATTTCCAGGATGGAGATGTGCACAAATATTTTTCTCCTTATGATTCACCCGATCAAGCTTATATTTACTATATGAATGCTCTGGCAGATTTAGAAGAAAGGCTGCAATAAGGTGCAAAAATGAAAGGAAAAGTGATGGTATTGGAGGATGATACTGTTCTTGCTGAACAGATTGCACTTATCTTAAAAAATAACGAATATGAAGTGCAATTAGCTTCTAACTCTGATACCTTTTTTGCTCAACTAAGAACTTTTAAACCAGATGTAATCTTAGTAGATGTTTTTCTGGTTGGAAGTCGCCTTAATGGAATACAGGTGCTGAAATACATTAAAGAAAATCTGGATTTCAATTATAAGGTGATAGTTATTTCAGGAGAAGTTACTACAGAGCAAATTCGTCAGATAAGGGAATTGGGTGCTTATCACTTCCTGGAAAAAGGTCCTAATTTCAACATTGAGCAACTTCTATTTCATATTGATAATGCTATTAATCTAAAAAGACAAGAAGAACAGAATTTAGACCTCCAGATAGAATACCTAAATCTTAAAAGACAATTCACTCAGGCTTTTCCTTTTATCGGTGAAAGTGCAACCATCAATAAAGTTCGCAATCAATTAATTAAATTTGCTGAAGCAGATGAAGATGTGCTCATCCTGGGAGAAAATGGAACTGGAAAGGAAGTGGCAGCAAACTTTTTCTATATCAATTCCCGTCGTTTTGGTAAACCTTTTCATACCATTTTCTGTAGTGCACTCAATGAATCCATTATTGAAAGAGAACTCTTTGGACAGGAAAAAGGAATTAACGGTCTCTCAGATAGACCCTATATAGGACTTTTTGAAAAATGTTCAGAAGGAATTCTCTTTTTAGACGAAATCACTAACCTTTCTCTGAACGCTCAAGCTAAAATTTTACGAGCCATTGAAAATAAAGAAATTCATGTCGTTGGTGGTTCAGTTAAAAAAGTTAATACTCGTCTTATCTTAACTTCAAATACAGATATAAAAACCTTTTCCGATCCTTCTCGTTTTCGTAAAGACTTCTTCTATCGCATTGAAGGAAATATAATCCAGATCCCACCATTAAGAGAACGGGGCGATGATATAATACTTTTAATGAATTATTTTATCAATAGCTATGCGGACTATTATCATCAAAGTGACCATCTGGAATTAAATAGCATAAAAGATGAACTCCTTACCTATAAATGGCCCGGAAATGTACGAGAATTGAAGAATTTCTGTAAATATATCTGTATTAATGAACGGGAAATTAATAATCAAACCATACTCCGTCATCTGCATAACAAGATGATTCAGTCTATAAACGAGACTACTACTGGAATGGAGAAGTATTTTTATATCCATAATCTTAAACATAGCACTGCTGCATTTGAACGGGATTATATCCTGCATTTCTTGAAAGAGAACAATTATAGTGTAAGCAAAACTGCTAAAGTTATAGGACTTGAAAGAACTACTCTCTATAAAAAGATTAAAGCTCTTGGCTTGAACAATGTTTTACGAGAAAATTGAGCTATGAAACATAATCTTGGACTGAAAATACTCGCTCTGGCTGTTGCTATCATTATCTGGCTGCAGATTATCCTAATGGATGAACATCAAAGCAAGGTCAATCTTGAGCTCAGACTTGTTCAATCCACTACTGCAGATACATTAAGACCCCAACCTAAAAAGATTCTCTGTCAGGTTCAAGGAAAGGGGTTGGATATCTTAAAACTTTATTTTTCCCGTGTTTATGTAGAAATGAGTGCCTCTGATTATTGGGCAGGAAATGATAAAAACTTCCGTATCGTGAATATGCCCGAGAACATTAAAGTTAATTTTATAAATGTTATTCCACCTCCTCCATATGAAAACTTAAAAGCTGAAGATTTAGCTAAAGTATCAAACAAGGAAAGTGAAACAACTACTATAAGTGACCAAGAAAAAACTGAAGAATTAAGTCCACCAAAAGAAACAACCATTATAGATAGTCAGGACCCTATAGTTACCAGAATTTTATATGAATTACCAATATCATCCCCTCGGAATTTGAAAATTTTCCCACCTAAAGCTACCCTAAAAGTTCAAGGAAAAGCTTCTTTACTTGCACGTTTACCGCAAGGAATATCCATAACTATCTCTCCTACCCCTGATAATGAAGGATACTACACTGTTTATGCCTCAGTTCCGGAAAATGTGACTATTCTGGATATAACACCTCAAAAAGTCCGTGTTATTAAATGAATGCCATTCTCGCTTTTGAATCCTCTTGTGATGACACCGGAGTAGCAATAGTTGATACCGATTATAATATTTTAGCTAATGTAGTCTCCACTCAGTTAGACCATTCTTTATTTGGTGGTGTTCTTCCCGAACTTGCTTCTCGTCTTCATCTAAAAAATATTGTTTATCTCACGGAAGCTGCCTTTAAACAGAGTAATCTTTCCCCTGCTGAAATTTCTGCTGTTGCCGTATCCATCAATCCAGGATTAATAGGGTCTTTAATAGTTGGACTTTCCTTTGCTAAAAGTCTTGCCTGGAGCTGGGAGAAACCTTTAATCACGGTTAATCATATGCTGGCTCATATCTTTGCAAATTTTTTAGAGCATAAATCTATCCAACCATCTTTTTTGGCTTTAGTGGTATCTGGTGGACATACTGAATTGGTCTATTTTTCAACTTTAACCGATTTTGAGATTGTAGGAAAAACTCTGGATGATGCCGCAGGTGAAACTTTTGATAAAACGGCTAAACTTCTTGATTTGGGCTATCCTGGAGGTCCTATTATAGATTCTTTAGCCAGGAAGGGAAATCCCGAGTTCTTTCATTTCCCACGTGCTCTAAATCGTAAAAACAACTTCAATTTCAGCTATAGTGGTCTAAAAACTGCAGTTCTGGAATATCTAAGTCGTCATAAACCAGAATATATAGAAGAACATAAAGCTGATTTAGCTGCTTCAATCCAGCAAGCTATCATAGATCCTCTCAT
>NZ_SMOG01000050.1 GCF_004353895.1 Candidatus Syntrophosphaera thermopropionivorans
TCCGCCCTGGATATGAAAAAGCTGTGCAAAAGCATTTTGAAAATCAGCAAGAACCCGAAGTAAGTCTGGAATCCTTGATTAGAGAAAAAGATTTTAATGAAGCAGGAAAGGGCTCTGCAGAAGTTAAAAATGTGTTAAAACGCCTCGGAATTGACCCTGCCATTCTAAGACGTATTGCTGTGGCTTCCTATGAAGCTGAGATTAATGTGGCAGCTCATTCGCTTGGTGGTGCTATGCTCAGTCATATTTATCAAGATAGAATCCATATGATTTTTATGGATAATGGACCTGGTATTGCAGACATTGAACAGGCTATGATGCCGGGCTTTTCCACTGCTGATGAGATGGTTAGAGAACTTGGTTTCGGTGCTGGGTTAGGTTTGCCCAATATTCAGAAAAATGTTGATGCTCTCCATATTGTCTCAGAAGCAGGGGATAGCACTATGCTGGAATTTTTAATTTTCTTTAACGATAATGGACAATAAAGAATACTTTCATGCAGTTCACATCATAGAGGATAATTGCACGGGTTGCACATCCTGCGTTAGAGTTTGTGCCACGGAAGCTATCCGGGTGCGCAATCGTAAAGCTCATATAGATCCTGCGAGATGTGTAGATTGTGGTAACTGTATTGTTGCCTGCAAGTTTCACGCTATTATCCCACAAAGTGACCCTTTGGAATTAATAAATAAATTTAAATATAAAGTAGCCATAGTATCCACTTCCTACTTCGGTCAATTTTCAGAAGATATATCCTATGAGGTTGCCAAACAAGCTATTTATGAACTTGGCTTTGATCAGGTGGAAGAAGAGGCAATGGTGACTGATTTTATGATTCAGATGATACGGGATTATGTCCGTAAACATAGAGATAAAAGACCAATCCTTTCCAGTAATTGTCCCACGGTAGTAAGATTAATCCAGTTAAAATTTCCCTCCTTACTACCCAATATCTTCCAAATTGAAGCTCCAATGAGTATCTTAACTCGCTATCTGAGAGATAAGATACAAAAAGAGAAAGGATTAAAAGAAGATGAGATTGGCATCTTTCTCATAGTTCCCTGTCCTGCTCATGTTACCGCTGTCCACCAACCTGAAGGTGCGTATAAGCATTTGCAGGATGGTGCTTTTGCCATAAGTATGATTTATGGTAAAGTGCACGAACATATTAAAAGACTCCAGAATCAACCTACCCCTGATATTGTCACCTATCCCAAAGGTCTAACTTGGGCTCTTTCAGGTGTTCAAGCTGACCTGGTTGATTGCGAAGATATCCGCGCTCTCTCAGTTAATGGTATAGACAATGTGATTGAGATACTTTCTCGGGTTGAAGACCATTATTTAGACCAGTATGACTATATCGTGCTTCGCAGTTGCACCAATGGTTGTGTAGGTGGATTTTTTAATGTGGAAAATCCTTTTGTAGCAATGAGCAGAATCAAGAAAATGATTAAAGAAGGAAAAGATACACCGACAGATTTAAGTGAATTGGAGCTGCTCTATAAAGCAGGAGAATTTGCTGTGGCACCTCTTTCTCCTCGTCCTATAATGGAACTGGATAAGGATATCAAAACGGCAATAGTCAAAATGAAACAATTAAATGAAATTCTGACCACACTACCTGGTTTAAATTGCTGTGCCTGTGGTTCTCCCAGTTGCTATGCTTTAGCTGAAGATATAGTGCAAGGTAAAGCCACGATTGATGATTGTCTGGTTCTGCTCAAACGTCATACCTTAGAAAACATTCAAGACGATATCTTAAAGAAAAATAAATCCAAGGAATAGACTAATGCCTCGTTTATCAGAAATACAG
>NZ_SMOG01000051.1 GCF_004353895.1 Candidatus Syntrophosphaera thermopropionivorans
CTGTATTTCTGATAAACGAGGCATTAGTCTATTCCTTGGATTTATTTTTCTTTAAAATTTCATCCTGGATGTTTTCTAAAGTATGACGTTTTAGGAGGACCAAACAATCATCAATCGTGGCGTTGCCCTGTACTATATCTTCCGCTAAAGCATAACAACTGGGAGATCCACAGGCACAACAATTGAGACCAGGAAGTGTGGTCAGGATTTCATTAAGCTGTTTCATTTTGACAATAGCGGTCTTGATGTCCTTATCCAGTTCCATTATAGGACGAGGAGAAAGAGGTGCCACATCAAATTCTCCAGCTCTATAAAGTTCCTCCAACTCCTTCAAATCTACCGGTGTGTCCTTCCCTTCTTTAATCATTTTCTTGATTCTACTCATTGCTACAAAAGGATTTTCTACATTAAAAAAACCACCTACACAGCCATTAGTGCAACTACGAAGGACAATGTAGTCATACTGGTCTAAATAATGGTCTTCTACCCGAGATAGTATCTCCATCACATTATCTATTCCATTAACCGAGAGAGCACGGATATCCTCACAATCAACCAGGTCAGCTTGAACACCGGAAAGAGCCCAGGTCAGACCTTTGGGATAGATTTCAATATTAGGTGTAGGTTCATTCTGTAATCTTTTAATATGTTCGTGCACTTTACCATAAATCATACTTATGGCAAATGCTCCATCCTGCAAATGTTTATAGGCACCTTCAGGCTGATGAACGGCAGTTACATGAGCAGGACAGGGAACTATGAGAAAGATGCCAATCTCATTTTCTTTTAATCCTTTCTCCTTTTGTATCTTATCTCTTAGGTAGCGAGTTAGAATACTCATTGGAGCTTCTATCTGAAAAATATTAGGAAGCAAGGAGGGAAATTTTAACTGGATCAATCTGACCACGGTGGGACAATTACTGGAAAGGATAGGTCTTTTATTTCGGTTACGACGGACATAATCCCTAATCATCTCAATCATAAAATTAGTTACCATTGCTTCTTCTTCCACTTGATCAAAGCCAAGTTCATATATAGCCTGTTTGGCAACCTCATAGGAGACATCTTCAGAAAATTGTCCAAAATAGGAAGTAGATACAATAGCCACTTTATATTTGAATTTATTAATCAGTTCAAGAGGATCACTTTTGGGGATAATAGCATGAAACTTGCAGGCAACTATACAGTTACCACAATCCACACATCGGGCAGGGTCTATTTGAGCTTTGCGATTACGCACCCGGATAGCTTCCGTAGCGCAAACCCGGACACAGGATGTGCAACCTGTGCAATTATCTTCTACTATTTGAACCGCATGAAAATATTCTTTATTGTCCATTTTTATTAAAGAAAACTAAAAATTCCAGCATAGTGCTGTCTCCTGATTCCGAGACAATGTGTAGAGCATCGGTATTTTTCTTTATATTGGGTAAACCCAAACCAGCTCCAAAACCAAGCTCCCTAACCATCTCATCAGCAGTAGAAAAACCCGGCATCATAGCCTGTTCTATATCAGCAATGCCTGGTCCATTATCCATAAAAATCATATGAATCCTATCAGGATAAATATGACTGAGCATTGCACCACCCAGTGAATGAGCTGCTACATTAATTTCTGCTTCATAGGCAGCAACTGCTATGCGTCTTAAAATTTCAGGATTAATCCCCAGACGTTTAAGCACATTTTTAACCTCAGCAGAGCCCTTCCCTGCTTCATTAAAATCCTTTTCTCTAATCAAGGATTCCAGACTTACTTCAGGTTCTTGCTGATTTTCAAAATGCTTTTGCACAGCTTTTTCATATCCAGGGCGGA
>NZ_SMOG01000052.1 GCF_004353895.1 Candidatus Syntrophosphaera thermopropionivorans
GCTGGAGCTCGTGAAGTTTATCTGGTTTCTGAACCCGTTGCTGCTGCTATAGGAGCAGACCTCCCTATTGAGGAAGCTTTTGGAAATATGATTATGGATATTGGAGGCGGAACTACTGAGATAGCGCTTATTTCTCTTTCTCACATTGTAGTCCATAATTCCATTCGTGTTGGTGGTGATAAGATGGATAATGATATCATCAACTATTTAAGGAAAAAGAATAATCTTCATGTTGGATTACTTACTGCAGAGAAGATAAAGACCACGATTGGAAGTGCTTATCCCCTAAAAGAAGAGCTCACTATGGAAGTGCGAGGAAGGGATATTGTTTCCGGTTTTCCGGTTACTATCAAAATATCTTCAGAAGAAATCCGGGAAGCTCTATCTGAAACTGTTAGTACCATTGTAGATTCTATCAAAAGATTGTTTGAACGGACTGCTCCAGAGCTTGCTGCAGATATTGCGGAACGAGGAATCTATCTCACAGGTGGGGGTGCTTTGTTAAAAGGTTTAGATGAAAAAATCTCTAAAACCGTAGACCTTCCTGTTTATGTAGTTCCAGACGCACTGGAATGCGTGGTTAAAGGTGCAGGAAAAGTCCTGGATGATATAGACCATTACAGAGAAGTTCTCATTAAGCGAATAGAAGATTGAATCAGCTTTTATCACTTAAATAGAACTTTCCCCTGAGATATTGAGTCATAAAATTGAATATAAAGAAGGATAGAACAGGTGAAAAGATTCGTGCTACCCATTATTTTAGTGGTGCTATCCCTGATAATGATGATGGGAAGCACGGAAACCAGAATTCATCGTGCCTCTTTTTTCAGTAAAACCATATTTTTCCCCATTTCTTCTTCCTTAGAATCTATCAAAACTAATGCCACTTTAAAAAAGGAAGTTCAGCAATTAAGTAAGCAATTAACAGAAACGAAGCTGGAAAATCTAAAACTCAGAAATATCATTATGGAAAGTCAGACCCGTGAATCAATAACCTTTGATACGGGTCAAGTGGAGCTTGTTCTGGCAGAGGTTATTGGCTATTCAGGACCGTTTCAGCAACGGAACTTAATTGTGAACAAAGGCTCGCTAAATGGGATAAAACCTGAACTTCCTGTCATTTCTACCAATGGTATTGTAGGCAAAGTGGTAACGGTTGCTTCTGACCATTCTATAGTATTACCTTTCACCAATCCTCGTTTTCAATTACCTGTGATGGATAAAGATACGGGCGTGCAGGGTATACTGCAAGCCGATATTAATGGCAAAATTTATATGAATATGATTAAAATAGGTTCTCAAATAAGTGTGGGAGATACAATTGTTACCTCCAATCTTTCGGATTTGTATCCTAAAAGTTATCCGGTGGG
>NZ_SMOG01000053.1 GCF_004353895.1 Candidatus Syntrophosphaera thermopropionivorans
GTTTTATGAATCTTATTAACTCAATCCCACTTCCACCCGGCATATTAACATCTACCAGAGCAACATCAACTTCATTAAAATCAATAGATTTTCGCGCTTCTTCGCCACTTTGAGCCACTGCCTTAACTTCATACCGGTCATCACTTTCCAGCAGTTGTTTTAAACCAGCAATAAAAATGGGATGGTCATCAATAAGAGCAACTCTTATTTTCATAGCTCTATACTAAAAATTAAACCGCTATTTCTCTCGGTAAGGGAACTTTTACCATAATTTTTGTTCCCCATCCCGGTTGACTATCAATATCAAACTTCCCTCGCAAAACCCGAACCCTTTCTTTAAGGCTTCTAAGACCAAAATGTTCAGATTCTTTTTCTTCCAAAGCTTCGGGGTCAAAGCCCACTCCATCATCTTCTATAGAAAAAATCATCTGTTGTTTGCTATTCGTTATACAAATTTTAACTTTCTGAGCTTGAGCATGTTTTTGAATGTTAGATAAAGTTTCTTGCAAAATCTTCAGCACCGTTTGGTAAACCTGATAAGGAATTTCTTTAACATCCACTTTATAGTCAAACTCAACCTCTTTGTCAGGAGTAGCAAAAAGATTGATAGTCTCGTCAACTTTCTCCCGGAATTGTAGAGGAGTAATTGGTTTACCCTTCAGTTCAGAAAGAATAAAGCGCGATTCTTCCAGACCCAATTTATTCAAAGATTGAACTTTCTGCAAAATCAAGAGGTCGTTGGAATCGGCATTTTCCAGACTTTTTTCCAGAAGATGAAGATAAATTTGAGTGGTAACCATAATCTGCGTTAATCCATCATGAAGTTCACGTGCCAGGCGATTTCTTTCTCTCTCCTGAGCCAGCCTTCTACTCTTTTGATAGAGGGAGATATTCTCAAGAGCAGCATTTCCCATATTCACCACAATGGAAAGCACAAGATAATCGATAATAGTAATAGGCTTCTTCAAAATGCCCGTAAAAAGGTAGGGAGGATGATTTCCTGATACTAAAGGTATAAAG
>NZ_SMOG01000054.1 GCF_004353895.1 Candidatus Syntrophosphaera thermopropionivorans
AACATAAAGCTGATTTAGCTGCTTCAATCCAGCAAGCTATCATAGATCCTCTCATCAATAAATCCCTTACCTGGGCAAGACAAAACCACATCAAAATCATTTTATTAGCAGGAGGAGTTGCCGCTAATTCTGCCTTAAGAACACAGTTAAGTGAAAAAGCTTCCAAATTAAATATCCAGGTCTTTTACCCTTCAGTCTCACTTTGTATGGATAATGCCGCTATGGTGGGAGCAGCTGCCGTTCCTAAATTGCTCCATCATCAATTCTCATCACTGGATGTAAACGCTTTCTCTACTAAAGGAACCAGGAATTTATAAGTAGTCTTTCAGAAGATTCTGTAAAGAAAGGGCATAGTATCCCGGTTACGCCTTCATTAGTGATGTAAATTTGGTAAGGCAGAAGGAGAAAAAGGTTGAGCCACATTCAACTCTTTGCTTATTGTGAACCAATAAAATAACACAAGGAGAAAAGACATAACTCAACCCAGGAGAAAGAAAGATAATTATGAGGATATGGGAAGAAAGAACACTGGATGATTATTAGGTGTATATATGGTTGGATGCTGTATACGCCAGTATCAATGAGTGGTGATATTTGCTACGTTATTAATAGATACTGCCTTAAAAGAAGATGGACATAGAGATGTAGACGGATATTTCCCAACGAGAATAGTAGTAATAGGTTATTGGGGAATATATTACAAAAGTATTCTGAGGATTAGATTAGTGGCATAATATATTTAAGGAGTCCCATAGAGCGAATTATGGAATATCGTGAAGAAG
>NZ_SMOG01000055.1 GCF_004353895.1 Candidatus Syntrophosphaera thermopropionivorans
CCACCGGTCTCATGGGAAATCTCATCTTGGAGTAGGCTTCCCGCTTAGATGCTTTCAGCGGTTATCCCGTCCGAACATGGCTACCCGGCAATGCAATGGGCATCACAACCGGTACACCAGAGGTCCGTCCACACCGGTCCTCTCGTACTAGATGCGGATCTCCTCAAATTTCCTGCGCCCACGAAGGATAGGGACCGAACTGTCTCACGACGTTCTGAACCCAGCTCGCGTAACTCTTTAATCGGCGAACAGCCGAACCCTTGGGACCTTCTTCAGCCCCAGGATGAGTTGAGCCGACATCGAGGTGCCAAACACCGCCGTCGATATGAACTCTTGGGCGGTATCAGCCTGTTATCCCCGGAGTACCTTTTATCCTTTGAGCAACGGCCCTTCCATTCAGGACCGCCGGATCACTAAGACCTGGTTTCCCACCTGCTCGACCCGTCAGTCTCGCAGTCAAGCTCCCTTATGCCTTTATACTCTTAGGCTGATTACCAACCAGCCAGAGGGAACCTTGGTAAGCCTCCGTTACTCTTTAGGAGGCGACCGCCCCAGTCAAACTGCCCACCTGGCAATGTCCAATGCCCTCAGCATCGTTAGTAAACCAATACAGTAAGGGTGGTATTTCAAGGTCGGCTCCACGCACAC
>NZ_SMOG01000056.1 GCF_004353895.1 Candidatus Syntrophosphaera thermopropionivorans
AGCTCCTTCGGAGCTTCATAGATGAGGACATCTATGACCCCTTATGCGGAGCTTGAAACGATGAGGACATCTATAACCTCTTTAGGGGTACGAGACGTCTTCGTCTCGTAAAGCCGCAAGGCTTTTCTTTCTTTAGATGATAGCAACAAAAATTTATTAAAATAATTATAAGAATTAAAACTACTCTTTATTCCTAATTAAATAATAGCAAGCTCTTCCAGAGCTTCATAAACGGGGACGTTTATGACCCCATATACGGAACTTGAAACGATAAGGACATCGTTTCACCTATTTTTTTCCTACGGCTGCAATGTATATTACAAATTCTTCTTTTTCATCTAAGCCCAGACAGTGGTTCATTGCCTCATCCACAAAAGCTCCTATCATACAGGCACCTGCTTGAATTGCTTCTGCAGCAAGATGGACATTTTGTCCTATATGTCCAACATCAACATACAGATAGCGATA
>NZ_SMOG01000057.1 GCF_004353895.1 Candidatus Syntrophosphaera thermopropionivorans
CGCTGGTTTTCTTTCTTAGGAATTAATTATCAACCTTCAGAAAGTGCAAAACTTTTAACTATTCTGGTAGTAGCAAGAGCTATCTCAAAGGACAATTTAACAGAAATTAAACAGATATTTATTGCTCTCGGATTAACCGCCTTACCCGTTTTGCTTATCTTAATTGAGCCAGATTTTGGTTCTTCTTTAGTCTTTTTCTTTAGTCTGCTGGCAATGCTTGTCGCTGCCGAATTACCTCTGTATTACATACTGCTGATTATTTCTCCTGTGATTAGTATAATTACTTCTTTCTGGTGGATTGCTATCATTGTCTGGATTATAGTATTAGTCTATCTATTATTGAAAGCAAGACTATCCTGGGTTACCGTATCCATTTCATCCATTCTTAATCTGTTTATAGCACTTATAACGCCAGTGTTCTGGAATGGATTAAAAGATTATCAGCAACAGCGT
>NZ_SMOG01000058.1 GCF_004353895.1 Candidatus Syntrophosphaera thermopropionivorans
CTAATTGTAATCTTGATTGGAATCAAATGGAACTGGAAACTGAACATAATGCTATCGTTATTGATGAATTTATGCGAACTAATCTAAATCGTATATATGCAATAGGAGATGTTACAGGGAAATTGGCTCTTGCTCACACTGCCAGTAAACAAGGAGAAGTAGCCGCTGCTCATATTGCCAGTAATATATTAAATATTCCTTATCATCATCCACCTTTAAATTATACGAACATACCTCGTTGCACCTTTACCAGCCCTGAAGTCGCTTCTGTTGGTCATACTGAAGAAGAAGCACGGGAAAAATTTGGAGAACTAAAAATCGGTAAGTTTCC
>NZ_SMOG01000006.1 GCF_004353895.1 Candidatus Syntrophosphaera thermopropionivorans
GGACTATAGTTCATAGATTATCTTGCTTTATTTAAATCTATTATATAATTATAACCAACTGTACTTATTTTTGAAGATTAATATTCTTCAAGCTCTCGATAGTTAGAAGAGATAAAAGTAACAACTTTATAATGTATATTGTTTAAATTTCTGCATAATTGTATAAACTCAGATAGTTCCCTATTATCCAATTTCCCCCTCTTCCTTAGCTCTCTCTTAGCTCTTCCCCATTACTGGAGCTAAGAAAAAGGTAAGAGATGGGCAATATAAAACAAAAGGGGGAATATAAATTAATTGCTAAAACGGGTAAATTGAAATATTTGATGAATGATTATTATATACTCAAGTGATAAAATTACAGAATATAAATTTATTTAAATATATGGTTGCACTGAATTAGTTCAATTAACCTCTTTCAATTGGAGTTCCCGCAGCCTTTTAATAATTCCCCTCTTAGATATGAATGTCTTAGAGAGGTAAAATATTACTTTCCAATAAATAGGACTAACCTGTCAGGATTTGTCTGACTCACTTTCAAAATAATGTTCCAATCATAAGATAAAGGATAGAGTAATATCAAACCCAGCAGGAAAGGTTAAAGATATGCTTCTGGGAGTAGGATTAAAACTGTATATTGCTTAAATTATAGTCATACCTTAATGCGAGAGCGAATCTTTTCCAGAGTTTTAGGTCCAATTCCTTTAACATTAAGGATATCCTCAACCGCATTAAATTTACCGTTCTGATTGCGATAATCAATTATAGCTTGAGCTTTAACTTCGCCAATACCGGGCAGGGTACAAAGTTCTTCTATTCCTGCAGTATTAATATTTACGATATTTGTTAGCTGATTTTTAGGAACTGAAGCAGAGGAGGTTTTCTTCTTGGCATCCGTTGCTTTCTGGTTAGTTGATGTTTTATCAGTATTTTTACCTTTATCAGATATGGCTATTTGAGAAGTATCCTGTCCAGAAGCAGGGATTTTTTCTGGAGTAAATTCTGGATTTCCAAAGATTAATAAAGAGGGCAACATTTTTGCTAAGGTCTTTTCACCAATACCCTTTATCTGAAGAAGGTCATCTGTGCTTTTAAAACCGTATTGGTTACGATAGTCAATTATATCCTGAGCACGTTTTTCACCTATTCCGGGCAAAAGCATCAATTCTTCTTTAGAAGCGGTTCGGATATCAATCTGTACTGGTTTATCTTCTTTGACAGCTTTCACCAGTTCTTCAGTTGTCTCAGGAGTTGCCGTTTTTTTAGCTAACAGATTATGAAAACCATCAAATTGTCCCAGGATAAAACCTAATAGAGCCAGACCACAAATAGCCAAAATTGCCTTTTGTTCCGTTCGGGTAAGAAATCTATCCACAAATTTCATATTTCCTTTCTCCCTATATAGTTAGCCTGATTTAAAGTTACTATTTAAGCAAGAGCATTTTTGCTAAAGATGCAGGTTGTTCCTTAAGTCTGTAAAAATAGATTCCATTAGGCAAATGGGACGGCACTTTCCAATCTATCTTATTCTCTCCCTGATAAATAGAGTGAGAATTAGTTTCTGCTACCAGCTCTCCTTTTAGATTAAAGATTTGAATAGTGGCATAACCTGCTTTATTTGCAGATATAGAAAAGGAAGTCATATTTTTAAAGGGATTAGGTGAGTTTGCTTTAAGAATCATCACAGCAGGAACCTGGATAATATCATCCTGTATAGGGTCACTGGTGTGACAGATAAAAGGAATGTTATAAGTGCCAAGATTAGGAGAAGTGAGTTCAAAATGGAAATGAGCAGTACCAGTAGAACCTACTATTAGATTGAGATGAAAACCTTTCACTTGTCCAGAACTCAGGTTTAAGGGCATAGAAATACCACCCGGATAGCAATTTCCTTCTTCATCGCAATAATTGAAATACCAGTTGGCTGGAGCATCATCCACCACTATTCTCATATTAAAAGTGTCCGCTGCCCCGAGATTGAATATCCATAACGGTTCCGAAAGAAAATTGGAATTGGGGTCAACAATGATATTATTTCCCTCCCAATCATAGGCACAACGCAGATAATACTCAGGCAATAAAAGAGTGGAAGTGCTTTGCAAAATAACCTGATTATCAACTTCTACCAAGGCTATTGCCCAGATATTATCAGGCTCTACAGAAGCATCATAGGAAAAATTATCGTTGATTGTTACTTCTTCGCCCGGTCCAGTTAAATTTATATTATGATAGAGATATTGCCTTGCCACATTATTATAGGTTCCCATAGAGTTCTGCGCTAAAATCAATATGAGCTTTTGATTAATTAAAGAAAGTTCAGGATCAAGCATTTTAACCGTAACTGAAATAGCACCCGTTTCAGTATTAAAGCTGGTAATATTCATTTTTAAGGGGGAAGCGGAGAATTTATAGTTATTAACTATATTATTGTAAATCCCAGTTCCTGGGACACCTGTGACAGAGCTTTCCCGATTAAAAAAGATAGTAGGCAGAATCTCAACTCCTAAATCGTTTATCCTCTCGTTCACACTCACATTGCCTAAATTATTATCATTTTGAAAAAGATGGGTAGCAATAAATTCTCCTCTATTGGTGTTATCCAGCACCTCATTTAATTGCATCATTGCTTCATTGCAATCAGAATTGTCTTGAATCAGACATAATTCTGCCAGAGAAGTGCGTGGAAAATAATTTGGATTAGCTGCAAGAAGTGCTACACTCATCAAGAGTATGAGAACAAGTGTCTTTTTCATAATAATCTCCTATTTAAAAACGGGTAGTCATTTCTAATTTTATGCCAGAAAATGGAGCTACATAACGACAGATTCCATTACGGCATACCTTCCCTCCAGCTTCTTTTCCCACCAATAACAGGATATCAGTTTCGGAAAAAAGAGGATATTTTACTTGCACAGAAGGCATATAACGACTTTGTGTCAGGTGCGAAAAATCTTTCCACCAACTCTGTAATGCCAGAGAACAGGAAAGTTTATTAAAACTGGTATCAAACTGGATTTTAGGTTCATAATGAGAAGTTTCCACATCATAAACCTGCTTTTCCACTACTTTAAACTCTCCAGATAGGGTAAAAGGATTTTTCTTTCCGGGAAATTGAAGATTGAAACCAGGATAGGATTCCTTTTGCCAGTGACTGAGAATTTCATCTATCTTCTCTACTTGACTGTAGGCAATAGATGCCATTTTTAAATCCTTATTCCAATCCAGACTAACAAAGAAATCATTCATTTTTACTTTATGATTGTGATTCCAGGCTTCCGCATAATCCAAATTGAAAGTCCAGTATTTTAAGAAGGCAAAGCTCATCCAGCCCTGCAAACCTTCTTCATCCAAGCCCGAGCTTTGATTATCTGCCAGAGTTTCATTATGATGATTAGCTAAAGGGATATCCTGCAGATGGTTAAAGTAATCAAAGCCATCATAGTATTTATAAGCACCACCAATCTGTAAAGGACCAAAATAAGTGCTGAGATTGCCATAAATAGCAGAGCCATTATCATTACTATATGCTTTTTGGCGTTGAGCCAGCTCTATGGAACCGTCTATCCAATCTTCTTGAAATGAAACTCTTCCTCCCAGAATATTATCTTCTTTATAGGAAGAGCCTATATATGATTGTAAAGAAAGGACGGTAACTCCAAGGGTCAAAGGTTTCAAAACAGGATATTGAAGGTCTGCTCCATAAGCTAAATCCAATTTTCCTCTATTTATAGGATTACTGTAAGCGGAATAAAGTGCCTTCACCCGCAGTTTATTATCATAGGAAAAGCGAAAACCATTCACTCTGTAGTCATCATCCATTTCCAAATCTTGGTAACTGCGAAAAATCAATCCACTGCCAAAGGTTTCTTCCATAATTCCAGCATAAACCTGATAGTTATTCCGGTTATAACTGGCATAAAGTTCCTTCCATCCAAGATTTAAACGGTCTGGATTAAGTTCTGCTAAAAGTTCACTTTGCTCAATGCTATATTTAGGCAATTCCGCAATAAACTTCATCCCGAAACTAAAATCCTTATAGCCCAGATTGAAGGCAAAGGAATCGTAAAAGTAGCAATTTAAAGAATCGGATGCAGCACGATAAACGAAACTGGCTTGATTTAAACCATTAACCGTCAAAGTAGTTTGAGCAGGGATAAAAGTTATTCCTGCCAGAAAAATAAGTAATAATAAAATTACTTTTCCTGGCAATCGGGACATTTTTCGGTGCAGGTGCATTCTTCTCCTTCTTCATTTGCCAGACCTAAAAGTTTACGAACCTTATGCTCATACTCTTTTTCTATTCCTGGTTCATAACCAAGATGAGAATAGACTATTTCTCCGGTCTTATCCAGAATAAAAGTATGAGGTGGATTTTCCACATTCAATTTTTTGGCTAAAGTCTTATCTGGATCAAATAGTGTAATAAAGCTATAGTTTTTACTTTTCAGATAAGCTTTTGCTTTGGGTTGAGCTTTGGGTGCATCCAGAGAAATTAAAACCACCGTCAAGCTATCATACTTATTAACCAGTTCTTGTAAAGCTGGCATAGCTTGTTTGCAGGGCTGACAATAATCTGCCCAAAAATCAATGATAATAGGTCCCTTTCCTAAAAGTTCACTTAAGCTCACATTCTTCCCACTTTCATCAGGCAAACGGAAATCTGGCATTTTTTCAGCCATTAATATGGCTACGAGAAGTAAGAGTAGAGTTAGAATTGTTAATTTTTTCATTTTTTTTGTTCCTCTTTTTATTTTTTAGATTTGATAATATGGTCAAGGGCAATCTCTATTCCACTATGAATCTTGGCATTGTTCTCAAACACAGGAGGTTTAGTTTGTGCAAAAATAACTATTGCCGCATCATTTGGAATAGTTATGGATGAGGTTAAAGAAAAACTTATTGGTCCCTCTAAATCAGAAGAAGTAAGAGTTTTACTTCCTTGAGCCAGCACCACATTCCGAACATAATCATAATTGGTGTTTTGAAAGGGAGAGACCTTATCAATTAACGCATAATTCAGGTAAAGATTGGTTAAATCCAGTTCAGGATTTAGCAGTTGTAAAGTGATAGAACCTGTAACCTGTTTGTTATTTATCCGGATAACCGGGTAAAGATACAGAATATCAGCATCTTTTTCCAGTAAACTCTGAATGGCAGTATCATATTCTGCAAGAATGGCTGGACTGTTTCCCATAAGAGCCATTTCTCCTTGAATTATAGAACTGGGAAAAGGAGGATAACCATAATATTGATAAACCTCATCTCCCGGAATTGCCAGTTGGTCGCTAATATGATGTTCCAGATAACTTATTCTTTGTGGATAAGCGTCCTGCCATTTATTTAACTTATTTTCTACCACGGGACAATTAGGACAAGTGAGGAAGGTGAAATATTCTATTATAATATGCTCTTTTGTAGAAGGATAAGAGCCAGAAAGTTGATTTCCTCTTAAGAGCCATTTTCCTTCACGCTGGGCAATATGTTCTGAATGAAAGAGGCTGTCCACCAACACAGTTGACTTTCTATCCGTCGTTATAAGCAATCTCCAATCAGCCAAAGCAGTAGTTTCAGAGAGCATTTCAGAACTTATAAGTGTGACCTGTGCTTGTGCTTCTGGTGCAACACTATAGATACTCTGTAACCAGTTTCGGATATCCTCTTTCTGCAATCCATAATATAGATAATCCTCAGCATAAAATTGCATCACATTATCTATCATATTTTCTGATTGAGAATTAAGAATATCTTCAAGAGGAGAAAACAATTCTGTTTCTAAATTCACTGTAACAGGTGGCTGAAAATTGTGAGTAAAACGGTCACAACTGGTAACAAATAATATGGTTACAAGACTTATAAGGAGAAATAGATTTCTTTTCATTGCTTCTCCTTTACTGGAATTTGCTCCAGAGCTTTCTTCAGGTCTGATTTACTAAATAATTCTGGCATTTTGATAGGTTCTTCCCCTGGAATAAAGAGCATATTAAAGGGCACTCCTATACTTCCATACTGCAACATAAAATCTTTTAAAACAGCATCTTCACGAGTGAAATCTCCTTTTAAACGAATGACTCCTCGTTTCTCAAATTCAGCTATAATATCTTCTTGATTGAGCACTTTCTTCTCATTGGTTTTGCAATTAGTGCACCAGGCAGCTCCGATTTCCACATAGACTGGCTTACCTTCTTCTTGCAACTTATAGAGAAGTTCAGGAGTGAATACATACCATCCCTCTTGTTCTGCTGGTTGCATTCCTTGCACTTGAACTTGTTCTTGTTTATTAGCTTCCTTTTCTGGTTCCCATTTAAGATAGTAAGAAGCACTCCAGATAATAATAGCAATTGCCACAAAGCCCAATAAAAATTGCACCCATTTCTTATATTGAGGACGGACAAATCTTCCATAAAGCCAAGCTGCAACACCCATCCAGAAAATAAAAAGCAGGGTATTTATCAAAAAAGGACCACTTTTAGTTAAACTCCAGATATTAGACACATATTTCCAGGTGAGCCACAAAAGCACAAAACCCATTGCTTCCTTAAAAATATTCATCCATTCACCAGGTTTAGGAAGCGCTTTAAGAGCTTTGGGGAAAAGACTTATAATTATAAAAGGCAAGGCAAAACCAAAACCAATCAAAAGGAAAAATAGCACCAGCATGGGAGAAGATAAACGAAATGCTACCTCCAATGCAGGTCCCATAAAGGGTCCCATACAGGAAAAACCCAT
This sequence comes from Candidatus Syntrophosphaera thermopropionivorans, assembly GCF_004353895.1. Classification (GTDB taxonomy): domain Bacteria; phylum Cloacimonadota; class Cloacimonadia; order Cloacimonadales; family Cloacimonadaceae; genus Syntrophosphaera; species Syntrophosphaera thermopropionivorans. Next base: position 6,724 of record NZ_SMOG01000006.1, read on the forward strand.
TAAGAAAGCAAAAACTCCATTAAAGAAAGAACCGATATATCCCCCCTTGGAAGTAGCTTTTGCTGCCGCATTCATTCCGGGTAAAGTCATCTCCCAGACATTTAATAAAGATAAGCCAAAGAGGAAAAGAATACTCATCATTATAAGATTATAGGTTACACTTTGACTTAGAAATCCATAGGTAAGATTCACTCCCGAAGCCCTGGCAATCACAAAAACAGCTGCAATCGCACCAAAAGAGAGTAGCACTCCCAGTGTATAAAGCAGAGTATGTATCATCAGTTTAGTTATATCCTTTTGAGCTTGATTAATCATACTCATAGCTCTGATAGGTAAAATAGGAAGCACACAGGGAGTAAAGTTTAGAACTATACCTCCCAGAATGGCTAATAACATATAAATAAGGATATTTCCACTTTCTTCTTTTTGGACTGGAGCTGAAGGAATCTCTTCTTTGGTTGAAACAGAAGCGTTTGTAGCAAGGGTATCCTGCTCTTTTTCTATAAATTGTTCATTTTCTGATTCAGCTAAAGTTGCAGGAGGAAGGATTTCCAGTTGAACTGTTCCTTCCACAGTTTGAGGAGGATCACAAAATCCGCTACTTTTATGACAGAGTCCATACTGAAGTTCTACTTTAATGCTTAGCTTCCCTGGTTTGGCATCAGCTTTAACTACAAAAGGTTTCTTGAGTGTGAATTTGCCATAATATTCCCAGATACCATCAGTTATCTTATCGGGTTCAGGATATTTAGTTGATTCGAAATTCAATTGAGGATAGGAACCAATCACTTTCAGAGTTAGATAGCCATTTTCACCTTCCGAGGGGTCATAAGATTGCTTCTTATCACTATCTTGAATTATTAGAGTAGCTTGCAGAACACCTTTTTCCCCAGGTTGTAAATGAGCAGGACTGATATTAAATTGAACTTTCTGAGCAGAACATATTCCAGTTGCTACAATCAGCAGGACGATTAGCATTAAGATTCTATTTCTGTTTTGCATATTTTCTCTCGCTTTGATATTTCACTTTAGTTAAATATTAAAGCATTTTACCATCCAGCCTAAAACAAAATACCACTAAATTCCTTCTCATAAAGATAAATATTCCTTAAAGCAGGTTATCTTTATGCTTATGCTGAAGATATTCCACCACCTCTTTGACCTTCTCACTTTGCTCTTTAGAGGTGACCAATAGTGCATCATCTGTTTCTATAATACAAAGACCGTCCACTCCTATGAGGGCAACAAACTTATCGCTATAAACATAATCGTCTCTGGCATTAAGGGCAAAGCCATCCACTTTAAAGGTATTCTGATTTTCATCTTTAGGAGAGATATCCGCCAGAGCTTTCCAAGAACCGACATCACTCCAGCCAAAACTGACTGGGATGACTGCTCGGAATCTGGCTTTTTCCATTACGCCAATGTCTATAGGTATACGAGACATTTTGCGGTATACCGCAGCTATTGCTTCTTCTGAGGCAAAGGATTGTTTTAATTGCAAGACTTCCTCTGCCAAAGTAAGGGTTTCAGGAAGAAACTCTTTCAAAGCCTTATGAATAGAACTTAAGGTCCAGCAAAAGATTCCACTGTTCCAGAAAAAAGTTCCCTGCCTCAAAAATTCTTTGGCTGTATCCAGTTCTGGCTTTTCTTTAAATTGTTTCACAGAAAATATTCCTTCTTCCAGTTCTTCTCCTTTTTCAATATAGCCATAACCGGTAGCTGGATAATCAGGAACTATACCAAAAGTAATCAGCATTCCTTTTTGAGCAGCAGTTTCAGCTTTCTTTAAGGCAGCAATAAAGGCATCTGTATCTTTAATGATATGGTCTACCGGAAGCACTACCATAGTCTCCTTTTCATTATAAAGAGCACTTAAATATTCCACACTCAAGGCTATACAGGGAGCCGTATTCATCCCAAAAGGTTCTATGATTATATTTTCTGGTGGAAGCTCAGGAAGATGTTCTTTAACCAGAATAGCTTGAGAAGAAGAAGTCACCACATAGACCTTTTCTGGAGGAACTAAAGTTTCCATACGCTCAAAGGTTAGCTGCAACATTGATTTATCCCCAAGAATACGAAGATATTGTTTTGGTAAAGATGCACGACTAAGGGGCCAAAATCTGGTACCTGAACCTCCAGCCATAATCAATGCTATCATCTCATTCTCCTCAAGACTCTATTATTTGAACATTTTTAGGATAATCATATTTCCAAACAGAAGAAGATATACCTTGATTTAACTTTATAGAAGAAAAATTGTAAGTAACTGAATTTCCTGTTTTATCTTTATAACTTAGTTTATAGATTAAACCATTATTTTTATCCAAAGTGGCAGAAAGCGATTTAATAAAATCATCATTCTGGGGAACAAGCTCTATATTCACTCTATCCTTCGTTTCTGAGATTATGGATACCTTGGATTTATTCCAGTAGCTTTGCAGTATCTCAACTGGATTCAATTTCTCATATTCAGGTTGCATAAGGCTTCTAAACAGCGTGTTAGAAGAAGCATCATAAAGCTCTATTCTGCCATTCTCAATCTTCAATCTCTGAACGGTAGGTTCGTCAAAATGCATTAACATCCTTCCAGGAGTGAAATAAATGGTTCCTTTATAGGTGATAGTTTTTTTTAATTGAGTATAGTAATTAGTCTGTTGCACTTTAGCTTGAAAAGACCGGAGATTAGCATAGAATGAACTAACTTTGTTATAGACTTCACCAGTAGTGATACTTAGCAGCATCACACTCCAGATTAGCAAGAGAGAAACTACTATTGCTTTCTTCATTATAGCCTGGAAAACTCCTTATTAAAATGATATCTATAACTATAAACTTTATTACAAACTGACATAGGCTTAAAACTTATTCGTCGCGGATTATTCCTCTACGGATTAAATCTTCAGTTGTTGCCAGAACTTCTCTGGATTTAGAACCCATATGTGGTCCAATAATATGAGCTCGTTCCAGAAGGTCTATCAATCTTCCAGCTCTGGCATAACCTATTCTAAAGTGTCTTTGCAGCATTGAAACTGAAGCGGTATTCGCTCTAACCACCAATTTTGCCGCTTCAGGAAAGAGCTCATCATCATATTCAAAATTGCCCATCTCCTCACTGGATTGAATAGGTAAGACAAAATCATCTTCAGGTTTAGGCTGAGTTTTAAGAAACTCACAAACCCGAGCAATTTCTTTATCAGATACAAAAGCACCATGTATGCGTTCCGGTTGTGCTTTTCCTGGAGGTAAAAATAGCATATCTCCATTCCCTAAAAGTCGTTCTGCTCCAATTTGGTCTAAGATAACGCGAGAATCAACTTTGGAGGAAACCTGAAAAGCAATACGAGCAGAAAAATTAGCCTTAATAATTCCGGTTATAACCTTAATGGAAGGTCTTTGAGTAGCCAGAATCAAATGTATCCCTACGGCACGAGCCATTTGTGCTAATCTGGTGATAGGTAATTCAATATCTTTGCCACTGGTAAGAATCAAATCGGCAAATTCATCTATAATTATGACAATATAGGGTAGTTTCTTCAGTTCACCTTCTTGAGTTGCTTTTTCGTTGTAGGCATTGATATCACGCACACCTGCATCGTGAAGCAATTCATAACGTCTTTCCATTTCTTTAACTGCCCAATATAGATTCTCAAGAGCACTTTCTGAATCAGTAACCACGGAACCAAGAAGATGAGGCAAATCATTATATCCAGTAAGCTCTACTCTTTTGGGGTCAATCAGAATAAGCCTTAAATCTTCAGGAGTGGTGCGAAAGAGAAAACTCATAATAATGGTGTTTATACACACACTCTTACCACTTCCTGTTGCACCAGCAATCAAAAGATGCGGCATTTTCGCTAAGTCACTAACTACTGGTCTTCCAGCAATATCTTTCCCCAAGCCAAAAGCCAGCTTAGAATCAATTGCCTTCATTTCCTCAGAAAGAAGTAAATCCTTCAGATAAATCATATCGCGAGTCATATTAGGAATTTCAATTCCGATAAGCCCTCTTCCAGGAATAGGTGCTTGCACCCTAATAGATTTTGCCTTAATAGCTAAAGCAAGGTCATCTGCCAGAGAAGTGAAACGATTAACCTTCACACCCTTAGCAGGTTCTAATTCATACTGAGTGATTATAGGTCCAATATTAACATTACGAACCTCTGCTTCTATACCAAATTCTGCTAACTTATTTTTCAGTATTTGGCTGGTAGCTAAAATCTGATTTTCTATCTCCTTCCGATCTCTTTCTGATAGTTTAACTGGACTTTCCAAAAAATCTTCCACCGAAGGAATAACATAGGGTGGTTTATCCATACTGGAAGGGGGACCAAAAACTTCTATTATGGGTGAAATCAGTTCTGGTTCTGGAATTTCTTCCTTTTTAGGATAGGCTGTTTCTTCTTTAGGCATATTTGCTATATGATTCTGAATAACAGGTATAACCGGAGGATGAACTTCCTTTTCATTAATAGTCAGTTTATCTTTTTTCTTTTTTAAAGAGGCTTTCTTACGATTTTCCGAGATACTATCACGCACTTTGGAAAACCAGAGCTTTAATCGTTCGTATTCAAAAATAAGGATTAGGCATAAAACTATCCCCAAAATAATTAATAAAGAAGCACCAAAATTACTGAATATAGCGGATAAACCTGCCCAGATAGCACGAGGAAGAACACTATGAGAATAGTCTCTTAGACCTTTAACTAAAATCACCTGCAAAAGAAAGCTTGCAATAAGTATCAAATAAAACTTATGGTAGTTTCTTTTTTTGGCTGGTTCCAGAAAATTGAGTAAGGACATTATCGCGAGCAACACAAAGCCTATAAAAGAAAAATAATATCCCAGAAGATAGCTAAATGCATAGCCTACCGCAACTCCAAAGACACCAATGGGATTTTCCACCTGCACTTCTTTCTGAAAGGGCCAGGTAAAAACATTCCCGTGTAAGCTTAAGGCATCTACATCATTTAGAATGGAATCTAAGCCATAGATCAGACTGATAACTACTAAAACTGAAAAGATGAGCACCAGACCATCAATTAAACGTTTCTGCCAGGTTTTCATCTCCTTTTTATGATTGCGAGAGTTTTTCCTATTGTTATTCATAAAATAATCCCCCCTCTCTCAAACATTGAACCGGATGAAAAGAATATCTCCATCCTGAACAATATAATCCTTACCCTCCAGTCGGAAAAGCCCTTTTTCTCTCAAATGTTTTTCCGAACCATATTCCATCAGGTCATTATAGTTAAAGCATTCTGCTCTGATGAACCCTCGTGCTAAATCCGAATGTATCTTTCCTGCAGCAGTTACGGCATTGCTGCCTTTTTCTATAGTCCAAGCACGCACCTCATCTTCACCTACGGTAAAGAAACTGATATAACCTAACATAGAATAGCATAAACGGGTTAAACGGTCTTTTATACTTTCTTCAATACCTATATCTTCCATAAAAAGTTTTGCTTCTTCGTTATCCAGTTTACTCAATTCCTCTTCAAATCTTCCTGCAATAACTTCTGCCGTATATCCTTTAGCTTGGATTTCTGATTTTAAATTATCTAAATTATGATAATCTTCTTCGTTGCAATTTATAAGCACAATCATCGGTTTTTGCGTGAAGAATTTGAAACCTCGGATAACTTTTTCCTCTTCTGCATTGAGTTGCATTTCTCTTAAAGGTTTTCCTGCTTGAAGTTGAGCACAAACCTCTTCTAAAACTTTATCTTCAAATTGGAGAACGGGAGTTTTTACGCCTCTTTTATAGCCCAGTTCAATCTTTTCTCTCCTTTTTTCTGCTATCATCAAATCCATCAGGAGCATTTCTTCCTCAAAATTAGTCAATTGATGTAAGACCTCTCCCAGAGGATAGAGTTCTTCTAATTCTTCATCTACAAAAGCTCGCATTACCAGGACAAATCCATCGCAAGTTTTAATATCAGAAAACATCGCATTATCCGGATTTTCATTAGAAGCAGAAAAAATGCCAGGATAATCCCGGTACTCTATCTGAGCATAAATGGTCTTCTTAGGTTGATAAAGTTCACTTAATTTAGTTACTCTTTCATCCGGAACTTGAACTACAGCCACATTGGGTTCATTTGCTATTGGAGCATATTTATCAGTGGAAACAGAATTTCCTGTTAAGGCATTAAAGATGGTTGTTTTACCAGTTCTAGGTGGTCCAATAATAGCTATTTTCATCTTGAAGCTTTCTCCACAGAATCTTTTAAAGCTTTTATTTCGGCTCTGGTCAAGTATCTCCAGCGTCCTATAGGCAAATCTTTTAGCCTCAGATTGGCAAATTGAACTCTTCTCAGACTCAAAACTTTTGCACCTACAGCTTCCATCATCTGACGGATTTCCCGTTTTTTCCCTTCCGTTAATACTATTTTTAAAGTCATATCATTTTCGGAACTATTTTTTACAAAAACCCCGGCTGGCTGAGTCTTTCCGCCTTCAATAGGGACTCCCTGTCTTAGAATGTTCAGCTCTCTTTTAGTCAATTTTCTATTAATTCTAACCTTATAAACCTTTTCTGTCTTAGAAGAAGGATGTGTGAGTAAATTTAGCAGTTCTCCATCATTGGTTAATAACAGCAATCCTTCCGAATCCTTATCCAATCTTCCTGCATAACGAAGGTCTTGGGCATTATCTGGCAAGAGCTCATAGATGGTTTTTCTATTAAATTCATCAGAATGTGTAACCAGATAACCCTTCGGTTTATTGAGCATTACATAGACTTTATCTTTTTGTGGTTGAACTTTTTTACCTTTATAGATAATGATGTCTTTTATCGGGTCTATTTGACAGCCTAAATCAGTACAAATTTCTCCATTAACAGAGATTTGACCAGATTTTATTAGGTTGTCAGCTTCTCTCCGAGAACAGATGCCGGATTTTGCTAAAAAATGATTAAGACGAATAGTATCACCAGGTTTCAAGGCTGTTCTGGATGATGTTTCTGAAGAGCTTTGAGACGAGCTCATCTATTGCTTCCTCTTTACTTCTACATTTAGCCGTACTGGCAGGTGATACAGCATAGGGCTCTGTTATCACCAGACTTTTATTCTCATAGATAATCTGATTATTTATCAAATCTGTAAAGACTACACTACAAGTCAATCGTAACATATAGTCTTGAACATTATTCCAACTATCATAACTATAGACATCTTCTTCCAATTTTAAAATGGTTCCTTCTACCACACAATCTGGTTGTTGGGTAACCAGCTTCAATCTTCCATCTTTTTGAAATTCTTTAACTAATCCATTATAGACAATATCACCTAATTCAAATTCCGTAGATTTATTCTCAAAAGGACGAATAGCAACTTTTTTCAAATGCGGATAAGCATTTGAATATACGGAATATGAGCAGCCACAGAGGACTGCTGCAACCAGTCCCAAATAAATAAATTTCTTGACCATTATTCCTTTTTCAAAAATTGCTTTATACTTGTCAAGATAAACCTGGATTATATTATATAGTAAAAAATAAATACAATAAGGGAGGTTAGCCATGGCAAAACGATATATATCGCAAGCTGAAGCTGCCAAGAAATTGAAGGTCTCCGAAAAGGTAATACAGGAAATGATTAATAGTAAAACCTTTGAGACCAAGATGATAGGGAAAACCCTCAAGATTGATGAGGATTCTCTAAACGAATGGCTGGAAAATCTTAATGAATCAGAAGAAAAGATGCTGGCTCTAAAACGTGTTACCTGCCATTTTGAAGAGTATATGCGTCCTGAAAACATATTCCTGGATTTTGAAGCGGAAAACAAATATGACGCTATCCGAATCCTGAGTGAAAAAGCTAAGGAACTGAAACTCGTGCGTGATGCACGCTGGCTTTATGAGGTTGTAGTAGCAAGAGAAGAGCTGATTTCTACTGCTATTGGACATGGTGTCGCCTTACTTCATCCCCGTCATCTGCATCCTTCCAAGATTAAAACTCCCAGTATCCTGTTTGGCAGATCAAAGAATCCTGTAGATTTTGATGCTCCTGATAATCAACCTGTAAACCTATTCTTTATGTTACTTCTGCATAATGATAAACAGCATCTATTCAGCCTTTCCTATATCTCCAAATTAATAATGAATCCTGAAATCTTGGAAGCTTTATCCACTGCTACTACTCCTGAGGAAATACATCGCTGCTTAACTGTTTTACCAGAAGAAAAGAATAAATAATTATGCCACAAATTCGGATAATTCTGGGTAGTAAAAGCGATGTAGAACAATGCGAGGCTATGCAGCAAATTCTGAAGGATTTCGGTGTGGATTATGATTTTCACATTTCTTCCGCCCATAGAAATCCTGAAAAAACGGCTCAGCTGGCTAAAAATGCCGAAGCAGAAGGTGTGCAGGTCATTATTGCAGCAGCAGGAATGGCAGCTCATTTGCCCGGTGTAATTGCTTCACATACCATTCTTCCGGTGATAGGAGTCCCCTTAGTTAGTGGTAATTTGGGTGGTATAGATGCATTACTTTCCATTGTTCAAATGCCAACAGGTGTTCCTGTAGCGACAGTTGCGATTGGTGGAGTAAAAAATGCAGCCTTGCTGGCAATTCAGATTCTGGCATTAAACAATCCTGAACTTAAGGAAAAGCTGAGAATCTATAGAAATCAGCTTGCTCTGCAGTAAGATTAATCCCTTCATTTTTAATATTTAAGATAGAGTCAGAAAGTAAGTATTCTTCAAGAGGATTAATCTTTCTGAAAAAGCGGCATTGGATTACTTTATTACAGGATTATTGGCTATCTACTGAATAATATAGCAAAAAAAAACCTATCTTTATCTACATTAAATGACAGATAATAGGAGATTAAATTGAATCAGGAAGAGATACAATTTCATCCCTATTCACCTTTTATTCCTGAAACTACCAGAAGATTGATTCTGGGAAGTGCACCACCTTCTCGCTTTTGTTCTCCTAATAAAACCGAACTTAAAGATAAAGATATAGACTACTATTACGGAAGTTACAGTCGGGGATATAATCTGCTCTGGGATTTACTTTTTCATATTTTTGAACCTGAATCTCTATCTGAACTTAAAAACATCCGTAATCTGCAAATTCCGAGAGAAGAACGAACCTGCACTCAACAAAAATTCTTCCAGAACTTTTTACAGCGGTATTATTTAGGTATAGCCGACATTCTTTATCAATTTATCCGCCGTGACCAGAGTTCTGCAGACAGTAATATCCGTCCTTTGAAATTCCTAAATTTGACAGAATATCTATATCATTCAGCCGAACTTCAAACTATCTTTTGCACCAGTCATTATAAGGTTTTCATCTGGTTAAAACAATATCTTCACACCCAAGACATTAATCTCCTAAAAGATGCAGAAGATTTTTATTTTCTTCTACCTGCCAAAAATAATCAATCTCTACCCTCAAGAAAAATATCAGTTAAAATTCTTCCTTCTCCTTCACCTATTGGAAGACTTCGTTTTCCCGATCATAAGTCCTTTTTTGATAATCTGCTTAAACTATATACAGAGCTGTTTAAGGAGAATGTTTGACTTATTAGAATTCTACTAAATTGACAAAAAAAATGTTAGGTTACCAAAGTGATATGAACTCTTAAAAAGGGCACATATATTTACGCGGCTTTAGGTGTAATTTATTTAAAATCTTTATAATTATTCTAATTTCATAAGTTGATAAAAACATTAAATAATGATAAAATGATAAAAGATTAATGCCTATTTAAAGAATTAGCTTAAATGATATAAAAGCTATTCAGTATTTAATCTCTCAATTTCATTTCTAATTTCTTCAATTACTTCCGGATTCTGAATTATTTTCTTTTTACCTTCTGTAACGGATATTATGTAGAAAACTTTACCTCCATATTTTGCGGTAAATTTAGCATGAGTCCTTTTTTGGAATTCCATTTCATTTAATATTTGAGGAATATATGCATAGCCAGCCGGTTTTATTTGTAATCCTATATATTTATCTTTAACTTTAATAAAGAAATCTACATTATATCCTCTATCCCATTCATCAGGTGCAGGTTCTATTTTAACCCCCAGAGCGTTTTCTAACTGACCATAAATAGTCTGAATTTCAGATTGATATCCATCATAGGTCCTATTAATTACTAAATTGATTATAAAATTAATGCAATCTTGTTCTGTTATACTTTCAATTTCTGCAGCGCAAACTTCACTAATCTTAATATAAAGACGCTTACCCAGTTCTTCCAAATGTTGTTTTGGATATGCATTTTCATAATAATAGTTTTCCCATTCTTGCAATGATTTAGGAGAACATTTTCTTATCAATTCTGATACAGCTCCGACCTTATTTTTCCTAGTAAGACCCCATCTCATATTTGCTTGATTTAAAATCCATTCTTTAGGCATCAACCTTCCCCTTTATAAGATAAAAATCTTGTTTTATATTTATATTCATTTTCAGTATCAACATCAGCCAGACCATTTTTAATCAGATGAGCATTTATAAAAGTCTTATTCCATAAGTAAAGATAACAAAGTAAGTTATTATCGTCATCATATTTTAAATTATCAAAGGTTAAAAATACCTTTTGTCCAAGTGTTTTGTCTTTTAGATACTTAATTGCTTCTTGTTTCTTTTGGGGAAGTTCTTTAATCCCTAATAATCTAATTTTTATTTTATTATTCAGTATTAAAATCTCTGGAGAAATTATATCCTCAACGCTATAGTAGTTATCTTTTCTAAAATTAGAATTATCTATCTTTGAACCAAAATTCAGTTTTCTCGGATCTAGCTTCTTATCAAATTTTATCGGATCCTTGAAAATATAAGGTAATTTACTAATTTCTTGCTCTAAATTAAGATTAGCTTCATTCTGTCTGATAATTTCATAAGACTCATCTTGAAAAATAGTCTGTTCATTTAATCCGAGCTTTTCTTGGATTACCGAAAGATAATCTTCATTAATTTCATATCCTATAGAATTCCGGTTTAAATTTCTGGCTGCTAAAGAAGTAGTGCCACTTCCTAAAAATGGATCCAGAACAGTATCACCAACAAAACTAAACATTTTAATAAGACGTTTAGGCAATTCTTCTGGAAACATAGCCAAATGTTTATCTTGCTTTTCACCTGAAAAATTCCAGTGCCCAGCAAAATATTGATTCCATTCTTCCAGGGTTAGTTTTGATTGCTCCTTAATTTCACGGCTTACAGGAGGAGCTGTTCCATATTTTTTAAAAATTAAGATATACTCATAGTCCAGTTTGATAATTCCATTTCTTGGATAAGGAAAAGAGCCCATAATTGTTGCTCCACCCGTGGTGTGACAAGTTGTAACTTTTTGCCAGATGATAGCTCCCATATAATCAAAACCATCACTTTCGCAAAATTTTATTATTTCAGTTCTGATAGGTATTACTTTATACCGACCATAGTAAACTGAACGAGCAAATTGATCTCCAATATTAATACATAAACGGCACCCATTATGTAAAACCCTATTACATTCATGCCAGACCAGATTTAGATTATTAATATATTCTTCATAGGTATCGTTAAAACCAATCTGATTATGATTCCCATAATCTTTTAATTGCCAGTAAGGAGGTGAAGTTACAATTAGATGAACTGATTCATCATTTAATTCCTTCATCCTTCTGGAATCACCAATGATTATCTTATGTGATGTTTTCATATCGTCTTTATCTTTATGATATTCGAAAATAATTATTGTAATTTTATATTAAAGAGTAGGATACAATATTGTTTTTTTACACTTTTTGTGCAACCTAAAAACATTTCTTCATCAGATTTAAATAAATTATATACACTCACTCTCACTCCTTTTTTCCTGATTATTAATAAATTACCTTTTAACTTTCATCATAACAGATAAACTTAAAGTAATCCAACTGTCAAGAGAAGATTTTTAAATTTAATCTCTTCCCTCTTAGCAAAAAATAAATCTATGGATTTGCTTTTGTCATTTATAAATCACTTAATACCTGAATTTTAATTAATAAAAATAATTATTATACTAAATATAAATAATCTTTAACTATATTGAATTATACTCTATAACTCTCTGATAATCATATCATTATCCAGATAAATTGTTTCTTGTCTCCTATCTGTCTCTCTCTTAAGACTTTACGTAATAAAGAGCTAAGGGAGAGGCAGGATGTTTATTAATTTCAACCAGAGATATTAATAGATTTGAATGAAAGGACAATAATGTGATTTAGTAATATAAAATATATAGCATAATATAAATTCCTATCAATTCTATATATTTTAGCTGAATAAATAAATCAAAGTAAAGGCTCAGATTAATAAGGTGTATTATAAACAATAAATATAGAACAATATTATTTGTAGAAAGAATTGAATAATAAAAATTCTTTAATTATTCTTAATATTTTTTAAAAGAATTTAGAGCTTGACATCAAACAATATATAAAAGATAGTGTTTTTATGCATAATACAATGCAATAAGAATGAGAGGTTTACCATGAAAAAGTTAACATTATGGATTTTACCTGTAATGGCTTTATTGCTTATTACGGGTTGTGATTCCGGAGGTGCTTTTAGGGTAATAAATCAATCCTCCTATCCTCTTTATGTTAAAGTGGATGAACAAGATGAAGTGACCATTCCAGGTAATTCTAACTATACCTTTGAGATAGAAACCAAGAAAGAAAGTATTTTTAACCCGGATGTAGAAAAGAAGGTTCCTGTCTGGATGATAGGTGAGACCTATCAGATATATGATGATTATACACAATCTTATACTGATTCAACGACTGTAACCATCAAGGTTAATAAGACTATCAATGCTTACATTCAACCCAATCGTGCAAGCATTAAAGTAGTAAATAATAGTGACTTATGGATAGCTAAAATAGATATTTATAAGCACAACTTTATTGGTGTTGTAAATCACTATACTATTGACCCTATCGCACCACATAGTTTTAATTTCAAAAATGTAGATTATATAACTCCTAATAATAATTTCTACTACTTGGTTCTGATAGAACTTGAAGATGGAACGCGTTATCAATATGGTGGTGAGAATGCAATACTTCAGAAGGACCAGCAATTTTTGGTTACCGTAGAAAATCCCCAATAAATGATAAAGGAATACTATTCTAAATGAACTTGAAGAAATTAATCTTCATAAGTGTGCTATTTTGTGCACTTTTTACTATCCTCCCAGCACTACCTAATGAACTTTTAGAACAACCTCTACAACAGGATCCTGCAATTCTTTCAGGACAGTTGCCAAACGGTTTTACTTATTACATACAGCATAATCCCAATCCTTCTCATCTGGCAGAGCTCCGTCTTTATGTTGATGCAGGTTCAGTAGATGAAGATGATGACCAGCGTGGTTTAGCTCATTTTACTGAACATATGGTTTTTAATGGCACGAAAAATTTTGCTAAATCAGAACTGGTAAATTATCTTTCTTCCATCGGAATGGGATACGCTAATGGTCTAAATGCTATGACCAGTTATGATTATACGATATATACATTTAAAATCCCCACTGATGATAAAGAAAAATTGAATAAGGGATTGATGATACTATCGGATATGGCATATCAGGCTACTTTTGATCCGGAAGAAATTGAAAAGGAACGAGGAGTAATAATTGAAGAATGGCGTATGGGACAAGATGCTGAAAGTAGAATCAGGGATAAACAAAATTCAGTTATTCTTGCTGGTTCACGCTATGCAGAACGCTCACCAATTGGCACTTTTGAAGTTATTAGTAGTTTCACCCGAGATACTCTATTAAGATTTTATACAGATTGGTATCGTCCCGATTTACAAAAACTTGTTATAGTGGGAGATTTTGACCCGCAGGAAATTTTAGCTCTGGTAACTCAGTATTTTGGTGTCATTCCGAAACCGGTAAATCCACGACCTAAACAGGAGTTCAAAGTTCCTGAAAACCTCACACCTGTGGCAGTAGTGGCAACTGACCCAGAATATCCCTATAATATATTGAATGTAATGTGGAAAAAGGAACCCAGTCCAGTCCAAACTTACGGGAGCTATCTAAATTATTTAAAGAACAGTCTGTTTTACACGATGTTAAATTCCCGTTTAGATGAATTTAGCAAGAGTCCTAATCCACCTTATTCATTTGCCGCGGCTTATGAATATCCTATGCTAAGGACAATGTCTACCGCAGCAATTATGTCTATGTTTTTGCCTAACAAAGCAGAAACAGCATTAACCACAATGCTTACTGAAGCAGAAAGGGTACAAAGATATGGATTTTTAGACAGTGAATTTGAAAGAGCTAAATCTCAAATATTAAGAGAACTACAACAAGCTGTAGACCAAAAAGAAACTCGTGAATCCAGTCAGATTGCTTGGGAACTGGTTTTTGATTTATCTTATAATGATGTTACTTTAAGTGCTGAGCAAGATTTAGAACTTACGAAATCTTTCTTAACAGAGTTAACTTTACCAGAAATCAATGCTATAGTTACTCAACTGATTCAGGAAAAGAATATGTGCATCTCCATTGGTGCTCCAGAGAAAGAAGGTTTAACCTACCCTTCTGAGGAAAGATTACTGGAAATTGCTCAACATATAAGCACCCAGGAACTTGAAGCCTATGAGGATAAAGCTTTATCCGCTCCCCTTATGTCTCATCTACCCAAACCTGTGAAAATCAAAAAGGAAAGCTACGATCCTGAAACAGGTATCTATTACTGGCAGTTGAAAAATGGTATAAAAATCTATGCAAAAAAGACAGATTTTAAGAACGATGAAGTACTGCTTTCTGCCATCAGTCCTGGAGGTTATACTCGCTATAATAAAGAAGATATTCCTGCAGCAGAACTTGTTTCCAGCTATCTAAAAGAAAGTGGATTTGGTTCTTTTGATGCCGTATCACTTTCTAAGGCAACCGCTGATAAAGTAGTGCGTGTTTCTCTGGATGTGGGTCCCTACACCGAAACCCTGGATGCTTCCTGCTCACCAAAAGATATGGAACTGATGTTTCAAATGATATATCAATATACCACTAATCCCAGGTTTAATGCCCAGGATTTTCAATCTTTTATCCAGCGTACTAAGACCTATTATGAAAACAGGAACTTAGATCCGTTAAATGTCTTTATGGATAAAATTGATAAGGAACTTTATAATAACCATCCCTATCGGGTTAATCTTGCAGAAGTTGATCTGGATAAGATTGAAATGAGCACGGTAGAACGCATTTTCCGTGACCGCTTTGCCGATTTTTCGGATTTTTCCTTCATAATTGTAGGAAACTTTGATGAAATACTCATAAAACAATACTGCCAGATTTATCTGGGGAATTTACCCACTAAAAAAAGAAAAGAGCAGATTAAAGATGTAAATATCTATCCTATAAGCGGACAAAAAGAAGTGCGATTTTCAAAAGGTGCGACTGATCGTGCTTTTGTGTCTCATATCACCAACGGTTCATATAAACCTAACATTGAGAACGATGTGCTGATGGATGGTCTGCTATATGTTATGAATGAAAAGTTAAGAGAAAATATAAGAGAAGAAAGAAGTGGTGTCTATTTAATCCAAGCGTGGTCTGATATGACTCCCTATCCTAAACCTTACTATCTTTTGAATATTGTTATGGCATGTGCACCTGTGAGAGTAGATGAACTTAATAATGCTATTTTTGCCACTTTAGATAGTTTACAAAGCAATTTTATAGATGAGCGTTATATTATTTCTGCGCGAGAAACACTCAAACAGCAATTTAAACAAAATATAAGGTCTAATAGATACTGGATTAATCAATTAAGGACCAATATCTGGCTGGGGAAGCCATTAACAGAATTTACCAATAGACCCCAATATATAGACCGTTTAACCCCAGAAAGTATTGTCTCTGCTGCAAATAGCTATTTGAGATTCAATGATAATAAGCTAAGTGTGATAATGCTTCCGGAGAATGGAAAGAAAGATTCAAAGAACTAAGAATTACAATTAGATAGCTTTTAAATTAGTTCAAATCAATTGACAGTATAGTCCATTCAAGAACTAAGGTTAAAAAAACTTTGATTTTAATAGTAAAATAGATATATAAGGAGTTATCTTATGGCTGATGCAAAAAAAGCCACAATGGATGGCAATACTGCTGCGGCACATATCGCTTATGCTTTTGCTGAAGTAGCTGCTATCTATCCTATTACCCCTTCTTCTCCCATTGGAGAGCTTGTAGATGCCTGGGCAGCAAGTGGAAAAAAGAATCTCAACGGAACCACAGTAGATGTAATAGAAATGCAATCTGAAGCTGGAGCTGCAGGAGCAGTTCACGGTGCTCTCTCTGCTGGAGCAGTAACAACCACTTTCACAGCTTCTCAGGGTTTGATGTTGATGATTCCAAATATGCATAAGATTGCTGGAGAAATGCTTCCCACCGTATTTTATGTAACTGCTCGCTCTCTGGCTGCTCAATCCTTATCCATTTTCGGTGACCATTCTGATGTGATGAGCGCTCGCAATACTGGTTTTGCTTTCCTGGCATGTAATAGCGTTCAAGAAGTGATGGACCTGGGGTTAGTTGCACAACTTGCCACAATGAAAACATCTATACCTTTTGTAGTTTTCTTTGATGGATTCCGCACTTCACATGAACTTCAAAAGATAGAAGTGATAGATTATGATACGATAGCTGAATTGAATGATCCCAAATTGGTAGAAGCTTTTCGTCAACGTGCACTTAATCCAGACCATCCACGGATAAAAGTAGGTCAAGAAAACCCCGATGTCTATTTCCAGGGTAGAGAAACCGTGAATGGGCACTATTTAGCTGCTCCTGACATAGTGGCAGAAACAATGAAACAAGTGGGAGATAAAATAGGGCGCTATTATCAACCCTTTGAATATGTTGGACATCCAGAAGCTGAATATATTACTATCGCAATGGGTAGTGGCTGTGAAACCATAGAAGAAACCATCACCTTTCTGAATAAAGAACGAAATATGAAGCTGGGACTGATTAAAGTTCATCTTTATCGTCCTTTCAGTATTGACTATTTCCTGTCAGTTCTCCCTTCCACTGTAAAAGGGATAGCTGTTCTGGACCGCACTAAAGAACCAGGGTCCATTGGAGAGCCTCTTTATTTAGATGTGGTATCTGCATTAAAGAATCGCTCTGAACTTTATATTATTGGAGGTCGTTATGGTTTATCCAGTAAGGAATTTACTCCTCCGATGGTATTGGCTGTCTATAAGCACTTAATGGAAAAGGGATTTCATAGTTTCACTGTAGGTATAGAAGATGATTTGACCCATAAAAGTTTGCCTTTTGATGAACCTCTTGACCCCAGTCCAAAGGACACTATTAACTGTAAATTCTGGGGCTTAGGTTCAGATGGCACAGTTGGTGCTAATAAAAACAGTATAAAAATCATTGGAGACCACACAGACCTTTATGTTCAAGGTTATTTCCAGTATGATTCTAAAAAGAGTGGTGGTATCACACGAAGCCATCTTCGTTTTGGTAAATCTCCCATAAAGAGTCAATATCTTGTTTATCAGGAAGATTTTGTTGCCTGCCATAATCCTGCCTTTATTGGTCGTTTTGACCTTTTAGAAGGAATCAAAGAGAATGGAGTGTTCTTGCTAAATTCTCACTGGAATAGAGAAGAGGTCTTTGAAAACTTGACTCGTAAAATGCAGGAAGTTATCATCAATCGCAAGATTCAATTCTATAATATAAATGCTTTGCAAATTGCAGAAGATGTGGGATTAGGTGGAAGAATAAACACTGTGATGCAAACTGCTTTCTTCCTTATTTCTGGTATTCTGGAAAGAAATGAAGCCATTGCTCTCATCAAGGACTCTATTCGTAAGACCTATGGCAGAAAGGGTGAAGATGTAGTAAATATGAATCTTCTGGCAGTAGATAGAGTTAATGAAGCACTGGTTAAAATTGATATCCCCGATAGTCTTCCGGAGAAGTTTGCACCTGATAAAAAGCTTGTTCCTGATGATGCTTCTGACTTTGTAAAGAGAGTGATAGAACCCGTTATGAGAGAAAAAGGTGACCAGATAAAGGTTTCCGATATGCCATTGGATGGGGTTATTGAAACAGGAACTGCTAAACTGGAAAAAAGAAGAGTTGCACCTTTAGTTCCTCACTGGATTGCAGATAAGTGTATTCAGTGTAATCAGTGTTCCTTTGTATGTCCTCATGCCGCTATCCGTTCAAAACTTATCAAAGAGGATGATTTAAAAGATGCCCCTGCCTCCTTTAATACCCTTAAGGCTATTGGTGCTGAAGGTTATCAATACAAGATTCAAGTTTATATTGATGATTGTCAGAGCTGCAAAGTCTGTGTCAATGAATGCCCTAAGGCAGCTTTAGAGATGTCTCCCATTGAAGATGAAAGAGCTGCGGGAGAACAAGAAAACTATGAATTCTTTGAAAAACTTCCCTATGACTATACTGGTTCTTTTAAAGAAACCACCGTCAAGGGCTCACAGTTCAAGCAACCCTTACTGGAATTCTCTGGTGCCTGTGCAGGTTGTGGAGAGACACCTTATGTGAAATTACTCACTCAACTTTTTGGTGATAGAATGATTATCGCCAATGCTACAGGTTGTTCTTCCATCTGGGGTGGAACTTTCCCTACAATTCCTTATACCAAGAATCAATCAGGAAAAGGACCTGCATGGGCAAATTCGCTGTTTGAAGATAACGCAGAATATGGATTTGGTATGCGTCTGGCAGTAAATTCTAATCGTAAGTTATTGCAAATCTACTTAGAGAAACTTTTAGAAAAAGAGCTAAAACCAGAGCTGAAAGAAGCTATTAACTATGCTTTAGAACACTGGGAAGCAGTAGATAAGCAAGCGAAAGAAAATGCTGCCCTTATTAAGAAACTACTTCCCGAAGCTTTGAATAGTGCTGAGGGAGATAATAAAGCTCTCTTGCAAAAAGTGATAGAACTTCAGGATAATCTTATAGACCGCTCTATCTGGGCAATTGGAGGAGATGGTTGGGCTTATGATATTGGTTATGGCGGTTTAGACCATGTTATGGCATCAAATCGGAATGTAAATATCCTCGTGCTGGATACGGAAGTCTATTCTAATACCGGCGGACAAGCATCAAAATCTACTCCGTTAGGAGCTATTGCTCGCTTTGCAGAAGCTGGCAAGAATACCAATAAAAAAGACCTGGGTATGATGATGATGACCTATGGCTATGTGTATGTTGCCTCTATTGCTATGGGAGCAAATAAAGTGCAAGCAATAAACGCTATCTTGGAAGCCGAAGCCTATCCTGGTCCTTCCATAATCATAGCCTATGCTCCTTGCATCAATCATGGTATTGATATGTCTTATTCACAAAAAAGACAGAAAACCGCAGTAGATGCAGGTTATTGGTTACTGTATCGCTATAATCCACTTAATGCACTTCAGGGTAAAAATCCTTTAACTCTGGATAGCAGAGAACCAACTTTGAGTGTGAAAGAGTTTCTGAAAAGTGAAAGACGTTATGCTGCATTAAAAGATATTGCACCCGAACGTTCTGAAATGATACAAAATGAGGCAGAAGAATTCTTCAAAGAGCGATATCTTCAGTATAAGAAATTAGCTCAGAGTTAAAACCACATTCTGGAAATAAACTACAATAATAGATAAATAATTAGGGCTTGGCAAGAACAAAGTCAAGCCCTAATTTGATTATTTATAATAAGATAACATAACCTAAATAATATCTACTGAAGAATAAGGGAAAACAGGACAAGAATCGTATAAACGGGCTAAATTCTTTTAAATTGACAAGAAAATCAATCTACATTTTTCTTGAATTAAAAATATAATGGGAATACATTAACAAAAAATGAGACTATTTGAGACTCACGCTCATCTTGATTTACCCGACTTTGACTCAGACCGCGAGTCATTGATTCAGGAATGCTTCAATAGCGGTATTGAATATATCATCAATGTAGGTTTTAATAATGAAACCTCACTGAACGCTTTGGAATTAGCAAAGAAGCACCTTCATATCTTTTCAACGGTAGGATTTCATCCTCATGAGGCAACCGATTTTGATGCTGAAGTAGTAAAGTATCTTGCGAGAGAAAAGAAAGTTTTAGCTGTTGGAGAAATTGGACTGGATTTTTTTCGTAATCTTGCCCCTTATTCCGTTCAAAGAGAAGTCTTCTCCAATCAAGTTCTTTTAGCAGTGGATTACGATTTACCTATCATCGTTCACGACCGGGATGCTCATCAAGAATGCTTTAAAATTCTGAAACAAGCAAATGCGAAGGATGTGGTTTTTCATTGCTTTTCTGGTGACTTAATCTTTGCTCAACAGGTGCTTGATGAAGGCTGGATGATATCTTTTACTGGTTCTATAACCTATCCCAATTCCAGGTTAGACGATGTAATTAGAATGATGCCTTTAGACCAGTTTATGATTGAAACAGATTGTCCTTACCTTACTCCATATCCTCATAGAGGACAGCGAAATAGTCCTCTTTACCTGCATCTTGTAGCAGAAAAGATTGCTGATATTAGAGGAATCACACCTAATGAAGTGGCAGAACATTCCTATAACAATGCTTTTCGCTTTTTCAGAATTCCACCTGATCCTATAAAACCTCCAAGGGGAAAGAGCAGTCATAAAACGAGTGTTACAGCAAAAATCGCTAAGTCCCGTAAGAACTTTATGGCTCCTTCCACAGGAAAGACTTTAACTAAGATTAAAAAAGGACAAAATAAAAAGTGAAGAAAATCATCTTTCTTATATCAGCATTAGGCATTTTAACTTTTACCTTAAGTGCTGGTAATTCCATTTTCTCCTATGATGGATATCCTGTGCAATACTATGGCACCGATATTTATAGCCTGGGAATGGGTGATACAGGTGCCAGCGATATCTTCCGGGTAAACAATGGCTTTGCCAACCCGGCTATGAATAATCCGGATAATCGCTGCTTCTTTTCAACTGGAATTATACCAGGCTACAATTCTTATCGCTCTAAAGATGAACAAGGCAATACAAAAAGCTTCCTGGATAACTCGTTGGATTTCCCTCTTTTTAGCTTAAGTTTCCCCCTTAAACTTCATCGGTTTGGTTTCCAGTTTAATCCTTATGTTTCAGGATTGGTTTCCAATGAACATACTTTTTTATTGGAAGACGGCACTGAAGTAGTAGAAAAACAATCCATAGACCGTTATATCTATCGGGCAGACCTAATTTATAGTTATAGATGGAAGAATAATAGCTTTGGAGTAAGCGGAAATTACTTTTTTGGGCATGATATTAGAGATTTTAAGCAAGAAGGTAATTTCGGATTATTTAATACCCGAGAAAAGCTCAGTAGAGACTTTAAGAATCCCACTTTTACGCTCGGTTATCTCTGGCATAATGATAAACTTGCTCTTGGCGCTCATTATACTATGACTACAAAATTGAAAGGAGAAGAGGTTCGTTCCTCTATCCATCAAACTGAAGAACCTATATCTTATACCTTACAGATTCCTTCTCAATACTCTTTGAGTGTGACAGCACTTCCCTTGTCTCAGTTTAAAGTTGCCTGTGATTTACATTATGAGACTTGGGAAGCTATAGATGAAAACAAATATACCGATAGCTGGAAAGCTGGATTGGGTTTTGCTTATGAGCCCTCTGCTTCAGATGAACATAAAGGAATGTTGAAGTTTCCTATGCGAACAGGTGTCTCTTATCGTCATCTCCCATTTCAGGTTAATGAAGCAGATGTCAATGAACTTGCTCTATCTTTAGGAATATCTCTACCTCTACCAGTTAGTGTAAATCGCATTGACTTGGGATTTCAATATAACCAGCGAGGTAATCTGGAGAAAAATAGACTCCTGGACAATTCATTTCTTCTGATGATTGGCTTTACTGGTTTTGATATTTTCTCCAAACCTATAGACCGAACGATGCCAAGAGATATTCCTGAAAAGGAAGAAACGACTTTATGGTAGAAAATTTATCCGAGGGAAAAACCCCAAGTTTATTAGAGAAAATTATTCAAAAAAGAGGGCTATCTTTAGAAAGTTTGGAAGCTGGTTTAGAAGCTCTTCCTGATGAAGCACTGCTGGCTAACATAGAAAAGTGTGCCGCCCGAATCAAAAAAGCTATGTACGAGAACGAGCCTCTGGTTATCTTCGGACATGACGATCCCGATGGCATTACCAGCACTTATATACTCTACCAATTCTTCAATACTTGCGGTTTTCAGAATCATAGATATTTCATTCCCAATCGTAATGTTGAACCTTATGGGATTCAAGATAGTCTTGTAAATTTTGTAAAGGAAGGTAATTATCATCTGGTCATTACAGTTGATAATGGCATCGCCAGTTTTGAAGGAGTTGAAAAGCTAAACCAGATTGGTTGTGAAACACTTATTACTGACCATCATCTCATCCAACCGGATAAAATTCCCAATGCCTACAGCATCGTCAATCCACATTTGCCCTCAAGTACATATCCCTATAAAATGCTTGCTGGAGTAGGAGTAGTACTAATGCTGATTCGTTATTTAGGTAGAGAATTGGAATATGAAATAACTCCAGACTACTATTTTTGGACAGCTGTAGGTTCTATTGCAGATAGAGTGCCTATGACCGAAGTAAATCGTATAATTGTCCGCTATGCATTCCAACACTGGCAAGAGCTAAAGGACTCTACTTTTGAATTTCTAATACCCTATTATGGTCCCATGGAAACTTATACAGATATCTATGACCTGATTCAATATCTGGTAAGACTCCTTTCCAATGGTAGAGAGGAAAATGGTGAAAATGCTGCCTTACGCTTTTTGCTTGAAACCAATGGTGAGAAAGAAAAACTGTTCTACCATTTAGATTCCTTAAAGAATCAGTCGGAAACAGAACTGGCAAAAGTTTACAACTTTCTGGATACGCTCACCACTGGTTTTGAAGGTTCTGCTTTTATATATTTTGACGATGAAGGTATTATCCCTTATCATCTTCTCGGTGCTGCTGCTTCCTACATTACGGGAAAGTTTGGTGTTCCAACCCTTATTATGAAGTTACATAATTCAGAAATTGTATGCGAAGGTAGATGTAATGAAGGATTTAACCTGGTAGAAGCCTTTACTTTCTGTAAAGAACATTTGAAACAATATGGAGGACATGCTAAAGCAGCTGGCTTTTCTCTTGAACCTGAAAAATATGACTCTTTTTTGGAATGTTTCCACCAGTATTTAGATGAAAATTGCCCAGAACCAGTTACTAATCTAAAGATTGAACCTGATGCAGTGGTAAGTTTAGAGGAGCTAAATGAGCAAAATTGGTTATCCTTAGAATTATTACTCCCCTATGGGCAGGACCATCCTGAACCCTGTTTTTTCATTAAAGATACCACTTTAATGGAGTTGCAGAGTAAATTTCAAGTGGATATTAATGGTTTTAACTTCCCTGATAACATAAAGGGAGATGTTTTAGTTAGTTGGATTTCTCCAAGGGTCTTAAAGGTACTATCATTTACCGAAACATCTTCCATTGCTTAAGGATTCTATCGGATTAACGAACGATGAAATTCAAGGAATCATTACGCAAGACCATCCATCTCAGTTCACTTATTATTCCTTTGGGGTATCGTTATGTACTGAATTACAATCGCAATCTTATGTTTTCCATTATGCTGGTTGTATTCATTCTAATGCTGGTCATAGAGTTTTATCGTTTATGGCAAAAGAGTTTCCGAAAAACTTTCTGGCTGATTTTCGGTATGGTATTAAGACATAAAGAACTGTATGATTTCACTGGGGCAACTTATCTTTTCTTTTCTTCCGTAATTTGTATCGCTTTCTTTCCTCCAGAAGTCACTTTTTTTGCTCTATGTTTTCTTTCACTGGGTGATACTTCAGCTGCACTGGTAGGACTGAACTTTGGCAAGAGAAAATATAAAAATAGTAATAAAACCTTAGAAGGAAGCCTTGCTTGTTTTATTGTATGTTTTGTCTTTGCTCTTTGCTTTAAAGCAGACCCTGTAATTGCCCTTATTGGTGCTTTAGGTGCTACTCTGGCAGAGGCAAGTAGGATTCGTATTGATGACAATATAAAAATTCCCTTTTTATCAGCTATACTTATGACTTTAGCCGGTATTTTTATTTAAGAAGGACAAATATGCTTTTATCTTTCGTGATTCCAGTATACAATGAGCAAGATTCTTTAAAACAGTTAACCGATGAAATCATAGCTAATTGTGCTCCTCATAACTATGAAATAATCTTCATAGATGACGGAAGTCAAGACCATAGCTTTGCCATTATGGAAGAGCTGGCTTGTCAAGACCCGAACATTAAAGTAGTTAAGTTTCGTCGTAACTTCGGAAAAGCTGCCGCTTTACAGTATGGATTTAATCTGGCGCAAGGTGAGATAGTTTTTACTCTGGATGCGGACCTGCAGGACAACCCTAAAGAGATTCCAAAGTTTCTGGATAAAATAGCTGAGGGTTGGGACCTTGTTTCTGGCTGGAAACAAAAAAGAAATGATCCCTGGCATAAGGTGTTACCTTCACGATTTTTCAATTTTGTCACTGCTCGCGCTTTCCATCTTAAACTTAAGGACTTTAATTGTGGTTTTAAGGCTTACCGTAAAGAAGTAGTTAAAGAACTTAGCCTCTATGGAGAAATGCATCGCTATATTCCTGCTCTGGCACATTCTCTGGGTTACAAAATAACTGAGATCCCAGTTGAACATCGTAAACGAATTTATGGACACTCTAAATATGGAATGGAACGTTATTTACGTGGTTTTTTTGACCTTCTAACGGTTAAGATGGTAACTCAATATGCTAAAAGTCCGCTTTATTTATTCGGAAGAGTCGGTTTGATAGCAACCCTAATCGGTACAATTATAGCAATCTACCTGACTGTTCTGAAAATTTTCTATAATCAACCTCTAAGCAATAGACCCTTACTTTTCCTTGCTATCACCCTGATACTTGGAGGCTTACAATTTGTTTCTCTGGGACTAATCTCAGAACTTATCGTAAATCGAAGTGTCCCTTTGCGTCCTTTACCCGTATCGGTAGAAAAAACTGTCAATATCCAGAAGAAAGAGGAATTAGACCTTGAATCCAGCTGAAAAGTTATTCCTTGAACGCTATATTCAAGCTCCCAAAAAACATCTATGGCGTTTTAGCTTTCTGTTTATGGTGCTGGGTATAGTTATCTCTGTAGGAATTCTGTCTACTGCCTTGAACCTATTTGAAGGCTATGAACATGGTCTCAAATCTGTGCTTCTGGATTCATTTGCTCATATCCGAATTGAACACATAAATGGCAAATTATTACCTGATACCCTAATTTCATCTACCTTACAAGAACTAAATAGCAGACCAGAAATTGACTCGGCAACACCACTTTTAACTACAAATCTGATGGCAAGCAATGGCACAAAAGCAAGAGGAACTATATTTAATGCCTATGATGTAAATATTGGCAGTAAGGTTAATTATGCTAAATATGTGAAGGAAGGAACTGCGCAATTAGATAAAGGAAATATCATTGTAGGAACCTATCTGGCAAAAGAACTTGGACTTTCTCTGGGTGATACTCTCAAAGTTTTCTATCCTCGTCTGGATAAGATAACTCCTTTGGGAATGTATCCTGTGGAAACTCCTCTAATAATCACGGGCATTTACCATTCTGGCTTTTATGAATATGATAGGACACTCATTATTGGAACCTTGGAGGATGCAAGAATTCTTTCTGGAGCTAAGGATGGGTTCAGTTGTCTGGAAATCAGATTAAAAAATAATTATGCCGATGACATTAATCTCTATGCAGAAGAATATGATAAAATAATAGATAGTAATTTGGTAGCATTACCAACAACAAACACGACACTTTTACGTCTGGTCAAGATGCAAAAATGGCTAATCTTTATCGTCTTTTTCTTTCTGGTGATTATCGCAGGAATTAATATTATTAGCGGAATCTCCACCCAGATTTATGATAAAAAGAATGAAATTGCTGTTCTCAAAGCTCTGGGAGCTCCAAAATCTACTATCCGTCATATCTTAGGATATCAAGTTACTCTACTTTGTCTTATCTCAATTATATTGGGGCTAATTCTCGGATTTATTGCCTCCTGGCTAATAGTTCATCAAAATATCTATCAGCTTAAGGGTGAAGTTTATTTTATTGATAAATTAGCTCTATATATAGCTCCTTTAAATCAGATTTTAATCTTCATCTTAGCCTTTATTCTGGTATTTCTTTGTGTGCAAATACCTTTAAGAAAGATAGATAAGATGCAAGTTATAGACCTTTTACGTAATCCTTAAGGAGAATAACATTTGCTTTGCTTAGCTGGATATTCATTACACAAGACCTACACTGATATCGGAAATGATATTCGGGTGCTAAGGGGAACTAACCTGGAGGTAGAATGTGGAGATTTTGTGTGTATCACCGGTAAATCCGGTTGCGGAAAAAGCACCCTTTTGCACATTCTTGGTTTGTTAGATGAGCCGGATAGCGGAAAAGTATTCATCAAAGGTGTGGAAGTTTCCACTCATCATCCTCAGGCTAATCAAATCCGAAATCAGCAAATTGGATTTGTTTTTCAATTTCATTATCTGATTGATGACCTTAATGCCCGGGAAAATGTGGTCTTGCCTATGTTAATTGCTGGAGCTAATAAATCCGTAGCTTTTCAAAAAGCTGATGAACTGCTTCGTTTGCTGGAGTTATCAGACCGAGCTTGGCATTATCCCAATCAATTGAGTGGTGGAGAACAACAAAGATTAGCTCTCGCCCGAGCTTTAATCAATCAGCCGCATATAGTTTTGGCTGATGAACCAACAGGCAATCTGGATCCTCAACATAGCACCGAAATATGGAATCTATTTCAGAGATTAAACCGTGAATTGGGACAAACTTTCGTGATTGTCACCCATGACCCAGAATTGGCAAAATTGGCTCATAAGTCCTATGAATTAAGAGACGGTCAGCTTTTTTAGAACAATGAAACATTCCCGTGTATTTTTGACACTTATCCTGATTTTATTGTTAATCAATGTCCTGTTTTTTGTTTCCTGGTATCTTTTAGATGTGCAAGGAAAAGTAAAAAACCTCATTGAACATGAAGTAGGTAAGGCTCTTAAAGGTCAAATGCAGATAGGAAATCTCTCTATCGGTGAGCGACAAATCTTTGCTCAAAACATAAAATTTGCTTCCACTGATGGCACTTTTAAATTCACTGTAGATAATGCTCATTGTAGATATAATCTTCTTAAATTCATCTTTTCGGGATTTAAAATACGCAATATCCTGGACAAAGTTGAGGTAGATGGCGCAGAAGTTAGCTATTCTTATCCTCCATTAGTCAAGAAACCAAAAAAGAAACTGGTCATTCCAGACCTTTGCCTCTATTTTAATCAAGCAACCGTAAATAATGCCCGCTTCCTTCTCGCTTTAGATTATCCGCTTAAAATAGGAACTGATAGCACCTTAAGCATAAGAGAACAATTTGACCATATTAGCTTGAATATGGTAAACACTGATGTCTCTAACTTTAAACTTTCTGCTCAAAGCGCAAAAGATGGCACTATCCGTGCTAATGGCGTTCTGGATAAAGGTAGCTTAAGCTCTTTACAAACTGAATTGAGAAATTACCATCCCCAGTATATTAATCATCCTCAATTTACCAATCTTGATACTGAAATAGACCTCACTCTTAAAGCTTCGCAGAAGAACAAAGATGCAAAACTGGAATTTGAAACAAAAACTTTTTTGCACCAAACTGAAGTGTTGTTAGCTTCCAGGTATCCATTGTACATTCCATCACTTCATATTCTGGGAAACCAGGATAGATTAGTGGTAGAACTTTCACCCAGCACGGTTGGAACCAGCGCCATAGGTGGAAGAATAGTTGTTACAGGGATAACAGATAAAATTGGTCTGGAGCCCAGTGAATTAAAACTAAAATTAGACCTGGCGATGCTAACTCCCGAACTACAGGGGATTGTGGATGCATCTTTATCTGCAGATGGATATTTCACTGAACCTCAATTAACTTTGAATGCCGCATCGGAAAAAGTTTCTTATGCTAATCAGGACTTCCAAAACCTCCACCTCCAAGCATTCTATCTTGACCAGATAGCATCATTTACTCTAAATAATCTTATCTGGCAAAACCAAAATATCAATCTATATGGAGATTATTCTTTAGAAAACCGTCAATTAACTGGCTTTTTGAACACTACTCCCATAAATCATCATCCCCAAGAAATGAAAATAACTGCTGATGCGGATTTTGAACTCAATTTTGCAACTTCTGTGCCTGAAGTAAAAGCTCAAATAAATAATCTATCCTATGCTCAAAACGAAATAAAACTGGATGCAATAAATGGTTATGCCAATTTTCTTCCCCTATTCTCTGAATCTCAGAAAAACTATTATATTGATGTAGCTCTTATCAGTCCTCAAGGTTTTAACCTTTCTCTTATCGGTGATATTCAAGACAAAAATTTTCTTCTGGATGCCAAATGTAAGGATTTAGATATCTCCCGTCTTTATGCTAATAAAGCTATTACCGATATTGCACCTGAAATTACTGGCGATATTCAAGCTTTCCTTACAGGAAACAAACTTGTCCTTGCCTCCAAACTTGAACTTGAACTGAAATCCAATGTAGACCTTCAATCCAATATAGATTTGATTGCCTCCTACGACCTGAAAAATAATGAAGGAACAATAATTTTGGACGCACCTTCAGTACTGGACAATAATACAGTTAATCTGGAACTTAATGCTAATCTTAAAAACACAGTTATTGATATTCAACGCTTACTAATAAACGACCAGATTTATGCTCGGGGACAGGTAGATGTTAAAAATGTGAAAAATCCCTATCTGCAACTTGAAGTGCAGAATGTGGATTATCAAGATATTAAAAACTATTTCCCAGCACTTAATCTTCCTGAATTCCAGAATCTTAACCTATCGCTTGAATATGATTCAGATAAAGAAAAACCTCTTAATGCAAACTTGAAATTTAATGATTTAATTATACCAGGTCTCCAACCAGTATCAAGTAATTTAAACTTTCAAGGACCCTTACAGCAAGTTCAATTAAATGGCACTATTAATAATCCTTCCAAAGCTTTAGCTTCTCTTTCAGGTTCACTAAATATTGTTGATAATCTGGATATACGTCTTCAGGCTATAATTCCAGATTTGAATATGAGAGATTTGATGTATTCTCCTCCAGTGGAAGGGAATGTCTACGGAAATGTGGGTTTATTTATCATAGATACGCTATCACCCGACCGAGAAATCATTCTGGATGTTAATGTTAAATCCAATCAACTTGCAGTCCCTGATATTGCTCAATTGGATGATATACAGGTTATGCTATCTCAGACTAAAAATGTGCTGATTGTGGACACTTTATATGTGGCATGCAACGAGTTAGGAACCGTCTCTGGTTCAGGTGCTATAGATTACAATCTCCTCACTAATACCTATTTTGAAGGTAACCACACCTTACAGCTTAAAGTGGATGGCTTATTATTTGAATGGCTGGATAAAAATGTACCGCTGGTTAAAAATGCCCGCGGCAAAGCTCATTTAGATTGCAGTTTACAAACCTTTGAAGACCAACTTATGGTCAAAAATGGAAATTTCTCTATTAACGATGGCTCTATATTACTTCAAGACCAGGCAGAACCTATTCGTAATATAAACATATCAGCCAAAATTCAGGATAATCTGATTTTCCTGGAGAATTTTACCTGCTATATGGGTGAAGGTAAATTGACGGTAAAAAATAGCTTTGATTCCGATGAAAGTATTCATCTAAATGTCGGATTTCTGGACCTGGGAACTCTGGCTTTAAAAATAGATGAACCCGGAGCTCTTATTTATATCCCTGAAATAACTACACCTTTGAGTCTTAGTAAAGTTATTATTCGTGGACAAAATACTGAATATGCTACCATCTATGGACCCTTTGAAGATATGACCATTTCCGGCGAAATCCTGGTCTATAATGCAAATATTGTCTTTCCACCAAATACTAATAACCTGTTAAACCTTATCTACAATATCCGTAGCTCTATCATTAAAGATGAAGAAAAAACTAAGGAACCTGTTCCTTTACCTTTCACACTTGATCTTATGATTCGTCTGGGCGAAAATAATAAATATGCCACCTATCCAACTAACTTTTACCTCCAGCCAGGCAGCTTTCTGCATCTAATTTACGATGGACATAAATGGAAAGTAGCAGAAGCAAGTATTGCCTCTGAGCAGGGTACACTGGATTTCTTCGGCACTATCTTCCAAACTGAAACAATTACCCTGGAAATCCTGGAATCGCAAAATAAAATTGATATTAAAGGAAGATTTAATTATCGTTCTCCTGATGGAACTATCGTTACTCTGGATGTGGGAATGGACCCGGATGTTTCAAAACCAATCTTACAAAGACTAATCTTCGCTCTTAGCAGTGACAATGAAAATGACATTACTATCGCCAGCATTATCCAGAGAGAAACTATGCTAAGGGGAAAAACAAGCCAGAATACACCTGAAGAACAAAACATCTTGCGTCAAGAAGCAGTTAGTATGATTTCCGAAAACTTATATTATTCATTTATTTCGCCAGTTATCTATCCATTAGAAAATAATCTCCGAAGATGGCTTAAATTGGATAACTTTAGCATTAAAATCGGTTTTATCCAAAATCTCTTTAATGAATATACCACCAGCCCTTATCCCTTGGCAGAATACACTGATATGAACCAGTTTATGAATGATATCGTCCAGTTCAGCTCATCAATACTGCTCAATAACCTCTCTATATCTATGAGTAAATACCTCGGATTAAGAATGTTCTTGGACTATCAATTCACCCTGCAAGAAGCTACTGACCTCCAATCAACTAAGTTTTTAATTTATCATGATACCTCCTTACGTTGGATTCTTCCCAGGCAATATCGCCTAACTTATACTTTCAAATATGAACCTATTACGCCTAAAATGACGCATGAAATTATGGCTCATAAATCTTTACGCTTCTGGAGCATCTAAATAAATATCTACAGTTTATAGCTACACTTTCTGCTTCCCCACCTATTTTAGCAAAATTAACTCAATATACCTCATTACAAAATGATATTATTGACCGCTGAATAATCGTTATCTTTTTGTTCTCTATCAGCTATGAATTAACTTTTTTGACTATATCCTCTTATTTGATTATATGAAATTGTTTTATCTTATTAATAAATAAATAATTATCCTTTATTTTTGTCCCGTTTAATCATCTCTATCTTTTAACTACTATTTTTCCTTTAAATCCCCTGCCTCTCCCTTAGCTCTTTTATATGTAAATAGCTAAGAGACAGGCAATTAAGAGATAAGTGTATGAATAGTTTGCTAATACTTACTGTTTAAGTTAGTTACACGAAATAATTTTCATTACTTTTAATTTTTAATATTTGCCTTAATAATATTATATTAATTTACTATCATTATTATTTATGGGGCACTATATTTAGGTGAAATAAGATATAATAAATAATGTAATATACTGAGATTAAATATATTATAAATGGAGGCAAACGCTACAAATTATACTGGAATAAGACAAAAAAAGGATTAACTCTTTATAATAGGGTCAGATAAGAGTTTTAACTCATTTTATAAATTAATATTTAGAAGTTGACAAATAAAATCCCTTTATAATTTTGTACTCGGAGAATTAAAAATGGA
This sequence comes from Candidatus Syntrophosphaera thermopropionivorans, assembly GCF_004353895.1. Classification (GTDB taxonomy): domain Bacteria; phylum Cloacimonadota; class Cloacimonadia; order Cloacimonadales; family Cloacimonadaceae; genus Syntrophosphaera; species Syntrophosphaera thermopropionivorans. The sequence continues at coordinate 38,470 of NZ_SMOG01000006.1, forward strand.
GAAAGCAAAGAAACATAATAATATATTCATATTAGAGGAAATGCCTATATTTCAAGCCATACTTAGCTTAGCTCTACCCAGTATGTTAAGTATGCTGATAAATATATTATATAATCTAACAGACACCTTTTTTATAGGCCAATTAAAAGATCCTAATGCTATGGCAGGAGTTTCTATAGCTCTGCCTTTATTTACTATGCAAGCTGCTATTGCTGGTATATTTGGAGTCGGGGGTGCAAGTTATCTTTCCCGGCTTTTAGGCAAAAAAGATTATTATCAGGCAAAGGAAACTGCCACCATCTCAATATTTAGTACCTTCATTATATCTATTATAGTGACTATAGTTGGGATATTAACTATGCCTTATACCTTAAAGGCTGTAGGAGCCAGTGCTGCAACCATAGTTCCAGCCAGTAAATATATGTTTTGGATGTTTTTAGGTAGCCCTATAGTCTTTGTAAAATTTACTATGGTTCAGATGATACGAGGTGAAGGTGGAGCTAAATATTCTATGTATGGACTATTTATTGGGACCGGTGCTAATATTATTTTGGACCCTATATTTATCTTTGTATTAAATATGGGTGTATCAGGAGCAGCTATTGCCACGGTTATTGGACAGGGTCTGGCAATGTTGTATTATATCTGGTATTATCATTCCACCCATGCAGTTGCAATTCCTGGGAAAAAATATCTACACTTCAAATGGAATATATTTAAGGAAATACTCTATATTGGTATTCCTGCCTCTTTAAGTCAGATAATGATGAGTGTAGGAAATGCTATAACTTACAGACTTGCTTCCTCTTATGGAGATGCATCTGTAGCATCTCTTGGTGTCGCTTCCAGAGTGTTTTCAATCCCCCTATTTATCTTTATTGGGATGGCTATGGGTGTTCAATCACTGATTGGGTTTAACTATGGAGCAGGTAATTATTCCAGAATGAAAAAAGCATTACGCAGTGCTGTTATCATAAATCTGGGATTAAGTGCTATCTTTACTTTAATCTTTATTCTTTTTCCGCGTGGCTTAATTGGGATATTTATCCATAATGAGGAGATTATGGACATAGGTAAAAAGGTCTTAGAAGCATATGTCTGGGCTATTCCTTTTGCCAGTGTGGGTATGATTTTTATGAATAGCCTTCAAGCTATGGGAAAAGCACTTCCTGCTCTTATTGTTTCTCTGTCACGCCAGGGATTAATCTATATCCCTGCAGTGTTAATAATGAATAAATTCTTCGGATTTAATGGACTGGTCTATGCTATGCCTATGGGTGATGCTTTTACCACTATTCTATCCTTTATCTTTGTCTACCATATTATCCAAAAGCTGAAAACGGCACCTGCAGCGCCCATATCTCAAGAATATATACCTTTCCCCGCTGATGAAGCTTAATATTTGTTATCCATTAAATTGTTTACTGTAGCTATTATTATTTATTGATAATTAATAGTAACTTAAGAGTATCTCCTTTATATACCCTGTTCTTTATTATAGAAAGTTAAATAGCAAGGTCAGATAAAGCTTGACAGAACAAGTTTATCCAAAATATTATACATTCTTAAATTTTATAAAGGAGACACTCGTCAATGATTGAAGTTTCACTTGCCCCTGACGGAACAGGATATCCTTTACCCACAGAAGTAGATAATGCCAAGGAACGCGAAACCCTGTTAAAAATAACAGAAGAACAGCGGAAACTTGGTAGAAAAATAGTGGTAGTTCAGGGTTTAGGTTTTGTAGGTTGCGTTATGGCTGCAGTAGTAGCCGATGCCACAGATGAAGATGGGAATCCCTATTATTATGTGCATGGACATCAACGTCCCTCTAAACGCTCTTATTGGAAAGTTCCGATGATAAACTCAGGCGTTCCTCCGGTTAATTCTTCTGACCCGGAAATTCCTCAGATATTCAAAAGGACAGTGATTGAAAAGAAGAATTTCCGAGCTACGAGTGAAGAATTCGTTTATTCTTTAGCAGATATTGTAGTGGTAGATATTCAATTAGATGCCACTAAACCATCATTTGGTGAAGCAGAAAAAGGGTATTGTGACCTTTTAGCTTTTCGTGAAGGTATTCGCACTTTAGGGGAACGTATTCGTCCAAATTGTCTGGTTATGGTAGAAACCACAGTTCCCCCAGGAACCTGTGAAAAAGTGGTAAAACCTATTCTGGAAGAGGAATTTACTAAGCGCGGAATAGACATTGCTCTTCATCCACCCTTAATTGCTCATTCTTATGAAAGAGTTATGCCTGGTGCAAATTATGTGGCATCAATCCGTGATTTCTGGAGAGTTTATTCTGGGGTCAATCCTGAAAGTGCGGAACTCTGTCGTGAATTTCTCTCCAATGTCCTCAATGTTAAAGAATATCCTTTAACTCAACTGGACAACACTAATGCCTCAGAATTGGCAAAAACGATGGAGAATACTTATCGTGCAGTCAATATTGCTTTAACTCTGGAATGGGCACGCTATGCAGAACAGATTGGAGTAGATTTGTTCAAGGTTAGAGAAGCTATTCGCAAGCGTAAAGGTACGCACGATAATATGTGCCGTCCCAGTCTTGGTGTTGGTGGATACTGTTTAACTAAGGACCCAGTTCTGGCTAATTGGGCTATGCAAACTCTTTTTGAGATTAATGACTTTTTGGAAATGGCAATTAGAAGTGTCAATATTAACGATACTATGCCACTACATACCATAGACATTATTAAAAAAGAAATTCCCGCTCTCCGAGATGTGAAAGTAGCAGTGCTGGGTGTGTCCTATCTGGAAAATGTAGCTGATACTCGCCATTCACCCTCTAAAACACTGGTAGAATTTCTTCGGAAGGAGTTTGCTTTAGTTTACACTCATGATCCCTATGTGGAAGTTTGGCCCGAATTGGAAGATGCCAAGGTGGAAAAAGACCTGAACTCTGTCTTGCCTCAAGCTGATGTAGTAATTTTTGCTGTGGGACACAATCAGTATAAACATTTAGACCCGGCAGAAGTTGTTGCTATGTGTCAGGGAACCAAACCACTGATTGTTGATTGTTCTAATTTTCTAAACGATGAGGTTATTAATAAATATAAACAATTAGGTTGTAAAGTTCGTGGAGTTGGCAAAGGTCACATAATTTAAACTAATAGGAACATAATGAAAAAGGTGGGAGTATTTCCCACCTTTTTTGTTATCAGTTCAGATATTAGAATCAAAAATAAAAAAACGGGCATCAGATTTTATGCCCGTTTTTTTAAGGACTGCGCTATTAGTAACGCTGATTTATATTCAGGGTTACTGAACTTGCGGATTTGTTATAGGTTCTTGCATTCCTGTAGTGTCTGGCACTTGAACCTGAGTTGTATCTACACCAGTAGTATCAGGAAGTTGCTCCTGGGTTTCTTTGCTCTTGCATGCAGAGAAAACCAGCATGCCGATTAACATTGTAGCGATAAGAGCTATTACGACGATTTTTTTCATTTTGATTCCTCCATTTAGTGAAATCTTATTTTTAGGATTAAATTTTTTACTTAATTGGCAAATTAAAGCCTTGCCTGGCTCAATAAAATAGAAAGGCTCAAAGCCTAAAACTCTTTACTAACCTTTCTCACAGTCCTTAAGCACTTCTATATACTGACCTATTAATATCACACAATAAAATATAGTTTATTTTGTCAAGATTTTTCTAAAAACTTGTTTCTATGCCAGCATGAACCATTCCAGAAGCAAGTGAGGGAAATCCATCCTCTCTATAACCTAAACCATATTCCATCCTTAGAATTCCTAAACGAGTTCTAACCCTCAAACCCAATCCTGGAGCAAATAATTTTGCATTAATAGAAGTTTGGGTTCTTGCATATATCCCATAATCAAAAAAACAGTATAACATAGCATCTGGATTTATTAAATAATGTATTTCCAGATTGGACCAAGCTAAACGCCAGCTGATAAATTCATCTTCTTGATATCCTCTTAAAGAATTAAATCCACCCATAGGATACCATAGATATTCGGCAGAAGTGCTATCATCCAAACTGCATAGATGAAACCCCATAGAGGCATTAAAACGTCTGGATATATTTAAATATTGACTATAGTATGTTTCCAGTGAGTTTATCCATTGCCTTTCTGAAGTTAGGTATTTAAGTGTGTAATTTATACCTATCTCAATTCCCCGAGTTGGATTAAATATTTGATTTCTGGTATCTAACTGCCAAAAAGCTCCAATGCTATTCGCGGAAGATTTTTCTACTAAAATAGGTCTTCTGCTACCAGGAGATATCTCTTCCGAGGCTAATTCAATTCCATACTTTTGCTTAGCATGGTAGGAATAAATATCGGTCTGTACAGATGATTTTATCCAGGTGGAGTCTTGCACCATACGTGAAAGAGCAAGGTCTCCTGATAAAGGTATATTAATTGGTCCAGATTCATGATAAGCGAATTCTAAATTGCTGGAACTGGGATTTTGACCCCAGTTAAGAGCGATAGAACGGTCACTTCCCCAGAGATTCAGAAATTTCAAGTTTAGATAGCCCGTCAGTTCTGTTTTTTCGTTCCTATTATTTAAGCCCATTATCCCTTCCAGATAAGTCATCTTTCCTTCTTCCACTTTGATAAGTATGCTACCTGGATCAAGGGGTTCTATATGACAGGATTGGATATAACTTTTGGACAGGATATTTTTTTGGGCAGTTTCAATTGCTTCAGGAGTAATCACTTTTAGCTCATTTAATCCCGAGAGTTTTATTAAGGTTTTATCTTTAGTATATTTATTACCCTGAATAAAATAATTTTCAGGTTTAAACGGTTTTCCTTCTTGAATGCTGATGTATGCTTCTAAATGGTTATTTAACACTAAAGAATCCAACTGCACTACCGCAAAAAGGAAGCCACGCTGATGATATTCCCTTAAGATATTTTCCATCAATCGGGATAGCTCATTTACACTCACTTCCTTTTTATCTGAAATAAGCAATAAATCTCGTAATTTTGCTTCAGAAAAATACCTTAACCCAGAAAAGTGTAACAAGCAATGCTCCGCTGGAATAACTTCTTCTATGTGAAAGGATAATTCCATACCTGTATCAGAAAGTGGTATCAAATCTGGATAGGACACCTGGACAAATGGATGCCCTTGATTTTGCAGCCAGGTTTGCAAAGAGATTGTAGCACTATTGATTTCTTCGGGTACAAATTCCGAGCCAATCTTCAAACCTGAAGCCTGCAACAGCTTATCTTCATCAATGGAGAAGTTTGTATGAAAGCTTATCTTCTCTACCATAATAGCCCAATTAAAGCTAAATACACCTAAAGCGAGAAAGATAAGCAAGAACTTTTTCATAAACCAAAAACTAATCTCTGTCAGCTTTAAGAACTGCCAGGAATGCTTCTTGTGGAACCGAAACAGAGCCTATCTCTTTCATTTTCTTCTTCCCCTCTTTCTGTTTTTCCAGCAGTTTACGCTTCCTGGTCACATCTCCACCATAACATTTTGCTAATACATCCTTGCGCAAAGGATTAATAGTGCTCCGGGCAATAATTGTGCCACCAATTGCTGCTTGAAGTGCAATCTTGAAAAGATGACGCGGTATTACTTCCGCCAGAGTATCTGTTACACTCTTTCCCCAGCTATGTGCCTTATCTCTATGACAGATAAAGCTCATTGCATCTACCTTCTCTCCATTAATCAAGATATCCACTTTAACTACCTCAGAAGGACGATATTCCAGAAAAGTATAATCCAGAGATGCATAACCCCTACTAACCGTCTTAAGTTTATCATAAAAATCAAAGATTATCTCTATTAAAGGCATCTCATAATGCAGAGCAACTCTCTTTTCATCCAGATATTGGATATCTTTTTGAATACCTCGTCGTTCCTGAGCCAATTTCATAACATTCCCAATATATTCAGTAGGCACTATGATTTCAGTTTCCATATAGGGTTCTTTAATAGTTTCAATGAGAGTCGGATCAGGAAAATCAGCGGGATTATTAATCAAGACTTCTTGACCATTTTTTAGTTTAATTAGAAATCCAACACTTGGAGTAGTGGCAATAATAGGCACATTATACTCTCGTAATAGACGTTCTTTGACTATTTCCAGATGTAACATTCCTAAAAAACCACAGCGAAACCCATAACCAAGTGCGGCAGAATTTTCTTTTTCATAAACCAGGGAAGCATCATTTAATTTAAGCTTTGCCATTGCTTCTACCAGATTTTCATAATCTTCGCTATTGATAGGAAAAATGCTGGAGTAGACCATCGGTTTAGGTTCTTTAAAACCAGGTAATGGTTCTTCACAACCACCTTTAGCCAGAGTTAAAGTATCTCCCACCCGAGCATCTGCTACTTCTTTGATATTGGCAATAATATAACCCACTTCTCCTGCAGTTAACTCCTCTTGGGGAGACAATTTCAAACCCAGATATCCAATTTCTTCTATATCATATTCATGCTCTGTGGCAAAAAGCTTAATCCGTTCTCCTTTCCTAAGTCTTCCATCAAATAAACGAACTAAGACCACTACCCCCCGAAACATATCAAAGAAAGAATCAAATATCAGCGCTTTGGGTGGAGCATCAATATTTCCCTGGGGTGCAGGAAGTTTTGCACAGATAGCATCCAGTAAATCTTTGACCCCTTCTCCATTTTTTGCACTTACCTTCATAATCTCTTCTGGTAAACATCCTAACAGGTCAGACAAGTCTTGGATAGTGCCTTCTACATCAGCTTTGGGCAAATCTATCTTATTAACCACTGGTAAAATTTCTAAATCATTATCCAACGCCAAATAGAGATTGCTTAATGTCTGCGCTTCTATACCCTGAGAAGCATCCACCAGAAGTATGGCACCTTCACATGATGCCAGTGCCCGTGAAACTTCATAAGAAAAATCTACATGACCGGGTGTATCTATTAAATTTAACACATATTCCTGACTATTATAGCTGTGTATCATACGAACACAATGACTCTTGATAGTTATCCCTTTTTCTCTTTCCAAGTCCATACTATCCAGCACCTGGTCTACATCCACTTTATTCACTAAATGCGTGTATTCCAAAAAGCGGTCTGCCAGAGTAGATTTTCCATGGTCAATATGCGCAATTATGCAGAAATTGCGGATAAATTCTTGTTTCATTCTTTTCCTTTATAGTCTTAAAATTTATTTCCTTACCCAACTTTTTATGTTATCCCCACAAATCCTATCATCAGTTTTGTCAATGTTTTTACACAACCGTTAAATTCCAGCTATGTATATTCCTGCATTATTTAATGAAATCTCTCTTATTGATAGATTCCTTTTTTAGACTTATAAACCAAGTAAGACGATATAAGATAGCTATTATAAACTTTCACAACCTGATTATACTTAGAAATTGCTTTTTATGCTTGACATCTAAAAGCGGATTAAAATTAAGGAAAATAAGTAAAATTGTTTTATACATAAGGAGTTATATAAATGAAAAGGACTTATCAGCCCTCAAATCGCTCCAGAAAGAGCACTCATGGTTTTCGTAGCCGGATGGCAACTCGAAATGGTCGTAAAGTTCTTGCTCGTCGTCGTGCTAAAGGGAGAAAGACCCTTTGTGTGTAAATTATGCTTCGGTTAATAACGAAGCATAAGGAATATTTGGAGTTTCGCAATCCAGACCTCTTTCTGCGAACTTCTCATTTTAATGTTCCGGTTATTGTTTCGCCATTTGAATTTGCAGTTGGCATCACGATTGGGAAAAAGATAGGAAAAGCCCATATTCGGAATAAACTTAAACGGAGAATTAAAGCCTGGTTTCACCAGCACAAAAATGAACTACCATCAGGATTTAAACTTAATCTTATTGCTCTTCCAGGTGCAGGTGAATTGAATTGGACTCAATTATGCGAAGAACTGAACGAACTAACTCAACGACTTTCTTAGAAGTATTAATCCCTATTCTCCGTTTACCTAATCTGGTTATAATAGGTCTAATACACATCTATCAAAAGATGATATCACCCCTCTTGCCTAAGGTTTGCCGTTTTGAACCTTCCTGCAGTAGTTATAGTCTTCAAGCTTTCCATAAGTATAACTTTTTTAAAGCTTTAGGACTAACTATCTGGAGGTTAATACGCTGTAATCCCTTTTGCAAAGGAGGTTACGATCCCCTACCCTGAGGAGTATTAATGGATAAACGCACTCTCATATCTCTTTTAATTGTATTAATCCTGTTCACTATTTTACAGGTCTATGTTTTTAAACCTCCCACACCTCCTGCGGAAAGTGAACAAGTTCAAGATAGTCTGGCAAAAACTGTCCCCGATACCATAAACACTCCTGTGGCTGTTCCTGCCACTATTGCTAAATGGGATAGCCTTGCCTCTTATCCTGATAGCATAAAAACTCTCACTTTAGAAAATGACAATTTCACAGTAAAGTTTAGTAGTTTAGGTGCAAGCATAAGCTCTGTATCTTTAAAGAAATATCTCTGGGCAGATAAACCTGTTCCAGTAGATTTAGTTCCAGAACAAGGTAGATTAGCCGGAATTTCTCTTCTGGGATTAAATGTAGACCAGAATAAAGATTTAAAGCTCCTAAACTGGTATTATACCCAGCTTGATTCCAGTGTTGTGTTCTGGTTAGGAGATGAGGCTAATCCTCTGGTCAAAAAGGTTTACACCTTAGATGATAAATACGGTATTTTAATGGATGTAGCGGTTAGTAGTTCTTTCCCAGTATATGGCATAGAATATGATTATTCAGATGGAATAGCAGATACGGAAAAGATTAAATCCAATCTCAAAGATACCGATTACAAATTGCTTCTTTTTTATGAGAACGAATTACAGAAATATAGTCTTTCCAAAGTACGTAAGAAACAACCTCAAGGTCCAGTAAGTGCATTTAAATGGGCAGCTTTAAGGACCAAATATTTTACCATAGCTATAAATGAGACAGGAAATCCCTTAACCTCCAATTATTTTGCCCAGGTTTCACCGACTACGGGTAATCCAGCTATAGTTCTCAATTCTTTTGACCGTAGTCCCTCACAGAATTGGGAACAGCATTTTCTCATCTATGCTGGTCCCGCAGACTATAATCTTATGAAAAGCTATACAGATACCAAGATGGAATTGATTCCTGAAAGAGGTCCAGGATGGCTGCGCTGGCTTTCCAATCCTATTGCCTGGTTGCTCCAATTTCTTCATAGCTTTATTCCTAATTATGGTATAGTAATCATAATCTTTAGTATCCTGCTCAAGATTATACTTCAACCTTTGACCAATAAGAGCACTAAGGCAAATCTGAAGATGCAAAGCATTCAACCTCAAGTGCAGGAATTACAAAAGAAATATAAAAATGACCCCCAGAGAATGCAGCAGGAACTTTCCAAACTGTATAAAGAAGCAGGTGCTAATCCTTTCTCTGGCTGTTTTCCCTTACTACTGCAAATGCCCATCTTTATTGCTCTTTACAATGTGCTTCGCTATACTATAGATATGCGTAATGCCAGATTTTTCGGATGGTTGAACGATCTTTCTGAACCTGATCCCTACCTGATTCTTCCGCTTATTATGGCAGGGTTTATGGTTCTACAAAGTCTAATGTCTCAACCTTCCAAGGAAACTTTAGACAAAATGGATGACCAACAAAAGGCTATGCAACGAAGCACTAAAATGATGACCTGGTTAATGCCCATTATTATGTTCTTCATATTTAGGAGTCTACCTTCTGGTTTGGTGCTCTATTACACAGTCTTCAATATCCTCAGTGTGATTCAAATGTATTATATGAAGAAAAATATGAAAAAGAAGGAATTACTTAAATGATTACCATTGAGAAAAGTGGTGCAAAAGTAGAAGAACTCATTGCTGAATTTCGTAAAGAATATGGACTGAAAGATTGGGAATTTAAATATGAAATCATAAAAAATCCTTCTTCTGGTTTATTTGGACTCCTTCCCAGAAAAAATGCTATGGTGCGTTTTTACTTGCCTGATATAGAAGAAAGAGTTGCTTCTTTTTTAAAAGAATTACTCATCAAAATGGATATTTCTTATAAGGAAATTAAGACCCATAAGGAAGGAAAATCCATCTATCTGGAAATCATTAGCGAAGAAGAATCAGGCAGACTTATCGGAAAAAACGGAAAGATGCTGGATGCAATGCAGTATCTACTGAATAAAGTATTTGAGGAAAATAGTGCAATTGACCACATTTATCTGGATGTTGATGGTTACAGACAAAGACAACAAGCCCAATTTCTAAGACCTTTTCTTTCTATCTTCCAGAAAGTGCGTTCCGAAGGAAAACCCTATACCTTAGAACCATTGAATGCATCAGAACGAAGGATAATTCACAAATATATAGAAAAACAAAAAGACTTGAGCACTCTAACTATCGGTGAAGGGACTAAAAAGAGGATGGTTATATTTCCTGCTCATCAATCTGCTTCGGAGGCTCTTATTCATAGTAGACAACAACGACAGCAAGGTCAGCATAACCCGAAAAAAAGTAATTTGAGATAAAAGCTTTATGGATATAATCGTCAATCGTATTGACGCTGGAAAATACTGGACAGATAGTGGAGCCAGCTTTGGTGTTCTACCGCGTGCTATATGGGGCAAAGAAGTCCAGACAGATGAACTACATAGAAGAATGCTGGCACTAAACCTATTACTTATTTGTTTACCAGAACGAGTCATTCTGGTGGATACTGGCTTAGGGAATCGTCTTTCGGAGAAGCAAATTTCTATCTATAATCCTTCTCCTTTTATGCTACCTGTTTCTCTCGCCGAATTAGGTGTGCGAGATATAGATGTTACTGATGTGATTCTAACTCATCTTCATTTTGACCATTGTGGTGGAGTTATCACTAACTTTGGAGATAAGGAAAGACTAACTTTCCCCCGAGCAAAATACTGGATTCAAAAATCTGAATGGGAAATGGCAAAACATCCGGATGACTTAAATAAAGCCTCCTATGATTTTGAACATCAATTATATCTACTGGAACAAAGCAACCAATATGAACTGATTGAAGGTAATCTGGATATAGCGGAAGGTGTAACTTTGATTAAAACTGGAGGTCATACTGTTGGCAGTCAGATTGTAGAAATTGATACTTCATCCGAATTTTATATATATCCAGCTGATATTATCCCTACTTTCTTTCATATTTCTCTTGCGGTAACCTCTGCTTACGACCTTTCTCGCACGGAAACTTATAAAGCAAAACTATATATTTACTCTCGCTTAAAAGAAAAGAAGGGAACCTTACTTTTAAATCATGACCCCCAACGCTGGGAAGTAAATTTCTCCGAAATAAAATATTGTAAATAGAAGAGATTTAAATTATACTCTCTCTCCTTGCTTTTGTTTAGTATTATTTGGAAGACAATCTATTCATATCTACAATAATAAGCAGTCTGCTCTGAAACCTTAACTTTATATTTTTTGTCTGCAGGAACTAAAAATGATTCGCCCTTACCATAAGTTTTCCAATCTTTTGAACCCGGTAAGAGTACCGTTAAAATACCGGATACTACCATCATATATTCAACTGTAGAAGTAACAAATTCAAATTCACCCTTATCCATTACTCCCACTGTAGCCATACCTTGTGAATTTTCAAAAGCAATAGACTTTACTTTACCTTCAAAATATTCAAATACTTTCAGCATCTAATTCTCCTTTTTATTTACTATTTAATCCTAAACTACCGTTTAAATTATTCTCTTATTCTGTAAAGCTATTTTTCAAACAATAATCAAACAAAGAAAGTCCCATTTACTTTGATTGAGAGATAGTTAAATAAATATTCTTCTTTTATGCTATAACCTGATTAGCCTGCAAAAGATGAAACTATAGCAAGTTTTATGGGTATTGAATATACCTAACAATCTGTATCCAGCATTCATAAGAAGAATATCTATATATAAGCAATATGACTTCAACTCTTTATCCTGACTGGTAGACTCATACAATTTTCTTGACGCATCTACACTTTGCAAAGGAAGGTTATTATTAAAGAAAAAATAATAGGAATGAGGCAAATGCGACAGTTAATCATTGCAGGAAATTGGAAAATGCACAAGGATGCCCAAAGCACGGAGGATTTTTGTAATGCTCTTGCTCAATATCTGGTAACTCATAAACAGATGAGAGTGTTACCCCTCATAGCTCCAGCCTATCCTTTTTTAGAAAAAGCTTTAAAAATTCTAAATGGATTACCCGTGGAAGTAGCAGCACAAGATGTGAGCTATCATCTTGAAGGTGCCTATACTGGCGAAGTTTCTGCTAATCAACTCAGTTCTCTTGGATTACATTATTGCATTGTAGGACATTCAGAACGCAGACAATATCATTCTGAAACTGATGCTATGGTGCGTGATAAGCAACTTCGCTTGAGAGAACAGAGTATGATACCCATTGTTTGTCTGGGTGAAACTCTCAGTCAAAGGCAAGCTGGTAAAACGCAAGAAGTAATCTTATCGCAATTAAATGGCTGTTTTGAGGGCATTGAATTGCAAACAGGCAAAGATGTGATTATCGCATATGAACCCGTATGGGCTATAGGAACTGGTCTTACAGCTACTGCTAATCAGGCTCAGGAAGCTCATCTTTTAATTCGTAATTGGTTGAAAGAACATTATTCGGAAGAAATAGCTCAAAATGTGCATATACTCTATGGAGGCAGTATCAAACCAGAAAATATTTACGGACTTATCTCTGAACCAGATATTGATGGTGGTCTGATTGGTGGAGCCTCCTTGAAAATAGAGGATTTTTGTAAAATGATAGATATTGCCGTAGATTTGATTAATAGTGGGAGCAAATAAATGATTGATTTGAAATATATTCGCACTCATCCTCAAGAGGTGCGAAATGCTATCCTTAATAAAAATGAAAAAGCTAATCTGGATGCTATTCTTGCCTTAGATGAGAACAGACGAAAACTGCAATATGAATATGACCAGTTGAGAAGTAAACAACATCAGGTTTCCCAGATTATAGTATTGAAAAAGAGAAACGGTGAAGATGTTAGTGAACTCCTGTCAGAAATGAGTGAAGTGGCAGAGCAAATCAGAGCTTTAAACGCTCAACTTACTGAAACCAATACTCAGTTAGAAAATTTGCTGTTAACCATACCAAATATCCCTCATCCAGATGTTCCCATTGGAAAAGATGAATCTGCCAATCGGGTCATAAAGTTGTGGGGTGAAAAGCCAAACTTCACTTTTACACCTTTAGACCATTTAGAATTGGCTGAGAAAAATAGGCTTCTGGACCTTCCCCGAGGAGCAAAAATCAGCGGTTCCGGATTCCCTGTTTATACAGGAATAGGCGCAATTTGGGAAAGAGCATTGATTAATTTTATGTTAAACTTCCATATACAGAAACATAATTACACTGAACTGGCAGTTCCAGTGCTGGTTACACGTAAAACTATGACGGGAACAGGACAATTGCCTAAACTGGAAGATGATATGTACCGAATTGAAGCAGATGACCTTTTCCTCATCCCTACTGCAGAAGTTCCCGTTACTAATTTTTTTGCCGATGAGATATTGCCACAAGATAGACTTCCCATAAAATTCGTATCCTACACTCCTTGTTTCCGTCGTGAAGCTGGCTCTTATGGTAAAGAAACCAAAGGCTTACAACGCTTACATCAATTCAATAAAGTAGAGTTAGTTCATTTCGTAGAACCTTCTACTTCCTATCAAGCTTTAGAAGAGATTAGAGAAGACGCAGAAGAAATTTTGCAAGCTTTGAATCTTCATTATAGAGTGGTAGAACTATGTACCGGTGATTTGAGTTTTGCTTCAGCCAAAACTTACGATATAGAAGTCTGGGCTCCAGGTCTGGGAAAATATTTGGAAGTATCGTCAATTAGCAATTTTGAGGATTTCCAGGCTCGTAGAGCTAATATACGCTATAAGGACACACAAGGTAAACTTGGCTACCTTCATACTCTCAATGGTTCCGGAGTAGCCACACCTCGTTTAATGATAGCATTGTGGGAAACCTATCAAACGAAAGAAGGAACTATCAATGCTCCAGAGGTTTTAAAAGAATATAATGTGCCTGAGATTACTGAATCAAGTAAAAGATGGTAATATATGGGCGGAAATAGATTAAATGAAAACCAAAGCTTACGAGGCTAAGAGATTATGGAAAAACGGGAATTTGACTTCTTTGAACTAATAAGGTTGATTATCCGCAACCGAAAATTCATTATTATATTTGTTGCAGTGGTTAGTGTAGCTGCAGTTATTTACAGTTTGGTCACACCTCAAATCTGGAGGTCAACTGCTACTTTCTATGTTATAGGAGACCAGACCTCCTCTTTTCCTTTCAACATAGAAGGTTTGAGTGGTCTAACTGCTGGTCTTATGGGAACAACAAATTCGCAAAATGCGATAAATGCCGTAATAGCTATGAACTCCCGACAATTTTCGGAAAAGGTGATTCGCCATTTCAATCTTATAGATTATTACAAAATAACCACCAAGGATTCACTTAAAGCTATGGATAGTGCTCTGAAGATGCTGCATACTAAGACTATGAAAATAGGTAGTGACCCAGAAACTGGTTTGGTGACTGTTAGCGCTGATACGAAGGATAAGAAACTCTCCCGTGATATAGTAAATTATTATCTGCAACAACTGGATATCTATAATAGAGAAGAAAAAATTACCCGTGGCAAAATGAATCGTGAGTTCTTGGAAGCAAGAGTTAATGAAACTCGCGCCGAAATTGATTCCCTCCTGCTGGCATTAAAGGACTTTCAGCAGAGGCATAATGCTGTTGATATTGAAGCTCAAACTTCCTCTTTAATTAAATCCTATTCTGATATTATAGCTACCAAAATGAGTACTGATATAGAACTGGAACTGGCAAGAAAGAACTATGCTGAAAATTCTCCTATTGTTTTGGAACTAAAAGACCGAAGTGAGGCTTTGGCAAAACAGATAAAGCAATTGGAAGCAGGAAAAGAACCTCTAAAACCAAGATATCTGATTGATATTGGCTCTCTTCCTGATCTGGCAACTCAATATGCTCAATTGAAAATGAACCTGGAAATCAAATCCAAAGTATATGAATTTCTCTATCCGCAATATGAAGCAGCTAAACTGGAAGAATTGAAAGACCTACCAACTCTGGATATACTGGATACACCAAGAGAAGCAGGGTTAAGAGTTAGACCAAAAAGAGCAGTAATGTGTATCATTGCTTTTGCGCTGGCTGTTGTGGTGTCTATCATCATAGTTCTGATAAAAAACGCTCTGGAACTGAATAAAGAACGCTGGCAGGAGATTAAAAAAGAATTATAAGTGGGTGTAATGAATATGCTAAAGTTAGTGGCTGAGAAATCTATTTATCTCCTTGCCGCTTTAGCTGTTCTGGCAGTAGCAAATTTTCTCCAGACACTGCAGATAGTCCAAATAGGTTTTATTGGCGTTGTCTTTCTGGCTTGGGCAGTTTTCTCTCTAATTTTTGGGATCAGTGTAAGAAATAGCCTAATCTTCTGCTCGCTTTTCTTTATAAAACCTATACCAACCAGTTTCTATTGCGTATTGTTTATCCTGTTAATTACATTTGTCTTTGAATATCAGCGTTCCCATCCTTTAGTTATACCCTATCCGGTAGCCTTGATTGTCCTTTTATTAACTTCTTGCTACGGATTGATAAGAGCACGGGAATTTTATTATTCCACCCAATATTTTGCTGCTACTGCTATAGTTCCTTTAATACTTTTCATTTTATTAGGCAATACCAAACTTCAAAAAGAAGATTTTATACTCTGGATAAAATCTATTGTAATAATAGGAATATTTCTTAGTATAATTGGTGTGTTTATGGCATTAGCCCATCCAGAACAGCGTCTGGGTTCTTTGTGGATAACTGCAATGACCATTAATGGATACTACACTTTAGCCTTTTTCTTCTCTATTGCCTTAGGCATGGAAGCAGAAAATAGTAATAATAAATATTTCTGGTTTATTGGAGCAATCATTATCCTTTTGGGTATGTTATATACCTACACTCGTATGGCACTTTTAGCCGTATTATTTGGTCTTATACTTATTATTATAATGGTTAAAAAACTGCGATATATAGGAATGCTTGTGCTTTTGCTCATTCCTTTAATTATTCCCTCTTCTATGGTTTCAAGAATAAAATTGGGCTTAACTTTTGATTATTCTATTGTTATCAGAGTGATAGCCTGGTTTTATGCTATAAGACAGATTAAATTGGCACCCTGGTTTGGTATGGGAATTGATGTCTGGAGACATTGGTATGCTGCAATTATTCCTCTTGATTTTCTATATGCTGAACATCCTCATAATATCTTTCTCAAGATTTGGGTAGAGCTTGGAATATTCGGCTTCTTAAGCTATTTTTATATCATCGGTGCCACCGTCAGAAAATACTACCTGCATTTAGTTAAAAGACAAAAAGATTATTTCAGTACTATAATTTTCATCGGAGTTTTAGCATTACTATTTGCTTGTTTAACCGATATATTTATCCAGCAGTTTTCAGTTAGTATGCTGTTCTGGATAACCTTAGCTTTTATGTATAGATTAGCCAAAAATAAAACGCAAGGTGAACTACAATGAAAGAGTTCCAAAAATTTGTGGATATTATTGCTCAACTTAGAGATCCCGTTTCAGGTTGTCCCTGGGATATTAAACAAACGCCACAAAGCTTAATCCCAAATATGGTTGAAGAATTGTATGAAGTTGTAGAAGCCATAGAAGATGGAGATAATGTCGCCTTAATGGAAGAATTGGGAGACCTCTTATTGCACATTGTTATGCAGGCACAACTTGCTTCGGAATCAGGAGCATTTAATATTATAGATGTCTTAAATCATATAAATGACAAACTGGTGCGTCGTCATCCTCATGTCTTTGGTGAACTGGAACTAAAAGATGCTGATACCGTGAAGAAAAATTGGGAACGACTAAAGAAAGCAGAAAAGCAGGAACGGAAAAGTGTTCTGGAAGGCATACCACGAGCCTTACCTGCTTTAATATATGCTCAAAGAATGCAGGAAAAAGCTGCATCGGTTGGTTTTGATTGGGATGATGTACCACCTATTCTGGAAAAGATTGACGAAGAAACCAAAGAACTAAAATCTGCTTTAGAGACTGAAGACCAGACACGTATTAAAGAAGAAGTGGGAGATTTACTCTTTACCATAGTGAATCTTGCCCGTAAATTGCATCTTGATGCAGAAAGTGCCTTAAAAGAAACAGCAAGGAAGTTCTCTAAACGATTCCAGTATATAGAAGAGCAATATCGTCAAAACGGAGAAAATATCAATGAAGCATCGCTCGAAGAACTCAACTCTTTCTGGGAACTCTCCAAGAAAGAGGAATAATTTCCAGTATCTAAGATTATATTTAATCTTTAGCACTCTCGTTCTCTTTGTTGTTATTGCCATCTATAGTCAGGTTCTAATTCGTAATGCTAAAAGAGAGCAAGAATATGTACCTCGTATCTTTGCTAAATATATAGCCTATACCAATAACTACTTGCGCCAATCAGAAAAATATGCCTTAATGCTGGCAGAAATAACTTCCAAGACCTTTGATGCTTTGAATAGAGAAGATTTTCAGGAAGCTATCAGTAATTATATGCTATTTGAATTCCCTCAAAAAAATCCTATTCCTGTCATCATTACCGATATAGATTCAGTGCCACAACTCTGGAATCAAGTAGGAGTTTCACCAGATAGCACCTACGATAGTCTCTCTGAGCAGTCCAGACAAATTTTGCGAGATAAGATGAAATCTATGGACCGTATAGAAATTAAATCAGGCAACCGAGTAGTTAATTATGTCTATATTGCTCGTCCTCTATCTTTACAAGAATTTATTAAGAACATTGATTATTCTGTGGTAGTGACCGACAGGGATAAAAGACCACTCTACTGGCGAAATGTTGAAATTCCCGAGGATAAAAGCTGGGATGAGATAACACCGGAGGAAAAATCACAACTGCATAAAACTATGAATGATATGTATGAAGTTTATTTGGGTGATACTTCCGACCAATTAGGTTATATCTATTTCTCCACTCCTAAATATCTACCCAGAATTAGATATCTTGTCTTTCTGGAACTGGCTCTGGCTTTATTATTAGTAGGTTTTAGTAGCTATGGATTATTCCTCGTAAATAGAACCGAAAAAGATACTCTGTGGATTGGCTTAGCCAAAGAAACAGCTCATCAATTTGGAACTCCGATAACTTCTCTTATGGGATGGATAGACTTGTTAAGAGAAGCTCCAGAAGAAGGAATTTCCGGTCCAGAATTGAGTAAGATGGTGGATTATATGACTACGGATTTAAATCAGTTAAAAAATATCGCCTCTCGTTTCGGGAAGGTAGGTTCTCAAACCAAACTGGTCCCGACAGAATTACATACCGTCTTGCAACAAACCGTTTCTTATTTTAAGGAACGTCTTCCACA
Organism: Candidatus Syntrophosphaera thermopropionivorans; assembly: GCF_004353895.1. Lineage (GTDB taxonomy): Bacteria > Cloacimonadota > Cloacimonadia > Cloacimonadales > Cloacimonadaceae > Syntrophosphaera > Syntrophosphaera thermopropionivorans. Next base: position 56,934 of record NZ_SMOG01000006.1, read on the forward strand.
TCTGGGTTCAAAAATGGATATTCATCTGATATCCAAAATCCAGGGAATAAAGGTGATGCTGGATACCGAACTTTTTACCTGGGCTATGGAAAACCTGATAAAAAATTGTATTGACGCAATGTCATATAAAGGTGGAAATATATTTATCACCGCAACACATAATAATAAATATGTATATATTCATATCCGGGATGAAGGAAAGGGAATCCCACACTCTCAATGGAAAAAAATCTTTGAACCAGGGATAACTACTAAAACTCGCGGCTGGGGTCTGGGATTAAGTTTGGCAAAACGTATCATTGAAGAATATCATCAAGGAGTGATTAAAGTGCTTACCAGCACTATCAATGAAGGAACAACTATAGAAATCAGATTAAATATCCCCGAACAGGAGGAGGAGAAAAAATGAAATATTTACTCTCTACCGAACAAATGAGAGAATTGGATAGAAGAACCATTAAAGAGTGCAATCTATCTTCAAGAATACTTATGGAAACTGCAGGTAAAGGTTGTGCAGATTTATTAGTCCGGGAATTTCCTGCTCAAATGGAAAATGGAATCCTTATTCTTTGCGGAAATGGAAATAATGGGGGTGATGGAGCAGTACTTGCTCGCTGGCTACATCATTATGGTTATGTAGTAACCCTGGTGAATATCCAGCTGGGCAATCTTAGCTCTGAAACAAAGACAAATTTTGCTATATGCCAATCACTGGGAATAAAAGTGCACAAAGTTAAATCCGAAAAACATCTTGGTTGGCTGAAGGAAATGGTCTCTATGCATAGTATGGTGGTAGATGCCATCTTCGGAATCGGATTTAAAGGTGAATTGGAACCCTGGCTTAAGGAATTATTCTTTTATATCAGTGCTTTTGCCGAATTCAAGGTTGCCTTAGATATACCTTCCGGCTTGAATGCAGATACGGGCAACACTGAAATGGCAATCTGGGTTGATGCCACTTTATGTATAGCCAATCTAAAGTTAGGACATATCATTGGTTTAGGCAGAGAAATCTGTGGAAAACTGTATATAGTTGATATTGGCATCCCAGCCTTATTCTATGAAGATGATGATAATTATGTGCGACTCTTTACTGAAAAGGATTTCTTCCCTCCTATCCGTATCTCCACCTATCACAAAAATGACTATGGAAAAGTCTATATTTTTGGCGGAATATCAGGCTATACTGGAGCTTCTATTATGGCTGCAAGAGCTGCCTTAAGAGCTGGATGCGGCTATGCTTTTGTTCTTTATCGCAAGAGATTGATGTCTATCTACTCAGTTAAACTAACTGAAGCTCTAAATCAACCAATACCGGAGAATCCTGAAGATAATTTGCCCGATGAACGAGCTTTACAGGATATCCTTTCCAATGCTACTGCTGTATTAATTGGTCCTGGATTGGGTAAAGATGAATTTGCCCGAAAACTGCTGGAAATAACTATTAAGTTTGTGGACTTGCCTCTGGTAATTGATGCTGATGGCTTGAATCTTCTGGCAGAAAATCCGGATTTATACCCTTATTTAGCCAAGCCCAATGTTCTAATCACACCACACTGGGGAGAATTTATTCGTCTGGCGAAAATAGAAAAAAGCGACTTACAAGCAGATTGTCTACGAGAATTAAAAGCTTTCGTGGATAAATATCAAGCGCAAGTTCTGCTCAAAAGTCATTTCAGCATCTTTTGTAACCGAGAAGAAATCTGGGTTAATATCAGCGGTAATGACGGTTTAGCAACAGGTGGAAGCGGGGATGTCTTATCTGGAATTATTACCTCTTTTCTGGCTCAAGGTTTATCAATTTCTGAAGCAGCTATCAATGCTTCCTATTTATTGGGTGCAACTGCAGAAAAGCTGGCAAAAAAACGTGCTACTGCCTCCATCCTCCCTTCTGATATTATTGATAACCTGTTTATTAAAGATTTATAAATTTAAAAGGATGTTATCTTGAAAACTCTTGAGGAATTGAACACTCCCATATTTTGGGCAGAAGGGCATCCCGGTTCGTTAGAACGAGATAAATGGGTCATCAGTGTTACTGGTAAATGTGTTAATCCCCAACAATTTACTTGGCAACAACTTCTCCAGCTACCTCAAAAAGAAGTAATGGGAAGATTAACCAGTGTAACTCGCTGGTCGGTTGAAGGACTCTGGACTGGAATTGCATTCTCTACCATCTTAGATATAGTAAAAATGTTACCCTCCTGCAAATACCTACGTTTCTGGTCTATAGGAGAAATATATGATACTTCCATACCAGTAGATATAGCGCTAAAAGAGAAGTCCTTATTAGCTCATAGTTTTAATAAGGAATACCTGAGTGAGGATTATGGTGGACCTGTAAGAGTATTTGTCCCTTATCTTTGGGGTTATAAATCAGCCAAATCAGTGGTTAAAATAGAGCTAATGGAATATTATATCCCTGGTTTTTGGGAAAATCGGGGTTATTCTGATAGTGGTGAAATTGAACCTGGTCCCTGTAGGGATTTGAATGCAGATGGTGAAATTAAATATATTCAGGGACCGGGAGAAGTGATATTTTAGCTACAGAGAGGTTTACCAGGAAATCAAGAAGATTATTCGCATCTATTGCCATACCCTGAAATTGCTTTAACTTATATATAGATAATCATTCTTGACTTCTAAGAAGTTAAAATTGCTATGGTATCAATAAGGATATGAAAATTAAAAGAAAATATTATCTTTCAACAAAATTGAAAGGAGCTTTTATCAGGATGCTCCTTATATTATTCCTCTGTAGTTTCTGCTGTTTACTCTTTTCTCAAGATATTCGTGAAGAATATGACCTACTAAAAAATTATGTGCTACCCGATAATGCCGTGCCTTTCAAAGAATTGACTATAAAAGACAGTCTGTATCTAAAAGATGGGATACCTTTCAGTGGAATAGCTTATGACCTATATAAGAATGGGAACCTTGCCCGAGTAGTAAGTTTCAATAAAGGAATTCAGCATGGTCCTATGTATATATGGTATCCTAATGGTGCTCCTCAATTGAGCACTAATTATCATCAGGGTAAACTTCATGGATGGTTTATAGGCTGGTATAGCAATGGATCTATCCTATATAGTATGGCTTATAATCAGGGAAAATATGTTGGCCATTACCAAGACGATGATGACAGAAGGCAGACGCAAGAATTACCAGAATATGAAGGAGATGCAGATGGCCTTAATGAAAGAGATTAAGGCTCCAATTCTTCAGGTTTAAATAGAAAGGATTTATATACAATGGATGAAATAAAAAGTAAAAACTATACTCCTTCCACCTTCAAAAAGATGAAATCTGAAGGTAAGAAAATCTGTATGATTACTGCCTATGATTACGCAATGGCAAGATGCGTGCAAAACAGTGATATAGACCTAATCCTGGTTGGTGATAGTCTGGGAATGGTAGTTTTAGGCTATGAAAACACGCTACCCGTAACTATGGATGATATGGTTCGTCACACTGCTGCAGTTCGTAGAGGAGCTCCAAATTCTTTCATCATAGGTGATATGCCTTATATGAGTTATCACCTTAATCTGGAACAGACTAAAATAAATGCCGCCAGATTGATGGTAGAAGGTGGTGCTAATGCAGTTAAACTGGAAGGTGGCTCCGAATCAAGACTTGAAGCTATCTCTGCTATCCTGGATTGCCAAATTCCCGTTTGTGCACATATTGGCTTGACACCACAGAGTATTCATATATTTGGTGGTTATAAAGTGCAAGGTAAAACTCCGCAAGCTTATGAACGGCTGATAAAACAGGCAGTGGCTTTAGAAGAAACGGGTGTTTTTATGCTTGTTTTAGAAGGAGTTCCAGAAGCCTTGGGAAAAGAAGTAGCAAAAAACTTACAAATCCCTGTTATTGGCATAGGAGCAGGCAGATATGTAGATGGTCAAGTGTTGGTTAACAATGATTTACTCGGATTTTCAGATTTAATACCCAAATATGTGAAAACCTATGCTTCGCTGGATAAAGTTATAGTTGATGCTTTAAACCATTACTGTTCCGAGGTGCGTGAAGGAATTTTCCCAGAGGAAGATAATGTTTATTTCCCGATAAATGAAGAAAAAAAGGATAACTAACAATGAATAACCAAAATAAACAAGTTGAGACTATGACCGCTGATGAGAAGTTTGCGGCTATAGCTAATCTCAAAAATAATTTGGAAGATAATTTTATTAGCTTAGGACAGCTGCTTTCAGAGATTAAACGCAGTAAATTGTTCCGTAAAAAAGGTTATGATAATTTTAAAGATTTTGTTGAAGCAGAGTATAATCTTAGCGGTTCCTTGGCAGGAAAATTGGTCAAAATCTTTGACCTCTTTATTGATGAGATGGATGTGGACGACACCACAGTCAAAGAAATAGGCTTTGACCGCTTACAAATGATTTATCCTATGGTTAATAAGGGAGATTGGGAGGTGAAAGATGAATGGCTGGGAATAGCACAAGAAACACCTACCAACGAACTCCGTAAATATATCCACGAACTTAAATTAAGTGAAAAAGAGGAGCAAATTGACCAAAAAAAGATCTTTGTTAACCAGTATCTGGAAAGAATGACCAATATTTTTAACTGCTCTCGTAATGAGCTGGACTATAAACTGGCACTTTACTTTCAAGATATGGACCCAGAACAAATAAAAAAAGTGGTCCAGAAAAGAGAACGCCAGTTTGAATCTGAATTAAAAAAGGAGGAATCCCCTTGAAACACAAAAAACAAATGAAAATCCTCTGGGTTGATGATGAAATAGACCTTCTAAAATCTTTCGTCTTCTTTTTAGAAGAACGAAACTACGATGTTGATACCTGTAACAATGGCAATGATGCTATTGAAAAGGTGCTGGAAAATAAATATGATATGGTGATTCTGGATGAAATGATGCCAGGCTTAGATGGTTTGACCACCCTACAGGAAATCAAACGTATCAATCCTTCTATTCCTATTATTATGGTCACAAAAAGTGAAGAAGAAGGGCTGATGGATAAGGCAATTGCCTCTCAAATCGCTGATTACCTTATCAAACCTATTAATCCTAATCAAATTATTATGGCAATTAAAAAGATATTTCAGGCTGATGAAATCCGCGCTAATCAAATCGGAGAACAATACACACGTTTTATTGCACAACTCAATCAGCGTCTTTTTAACACCCCTGATTGGAATGAATGGGCTAATATCTATAAAGAAATGTCCCAATGGGAAATCCAGATAGATTGTATCAATGATGATGGCTTGCGTCAAACCCATTTCCTGGAAAAACGCAATTGCAATACCGAATTTACCACTTATATAGAACGAAACTATCGTAACTGGCTCCGCTCTGATGACAGACCAAATATGTCTTTTGATGTTATTTCTCAATACATTGCACCTCATTTTGAGCTCCAGATTCCTGTATATTTCATTATTATAGATTGTATGCGTTTAGACCAGTATCTGGCTATCCAACCATATATTCAGGAACTCTTTGATGAAGAAATGGACCTCTATTACTCTATACTTCCTACTGCAACTCCCTATAGCCGCAATGCTATCTTCAGTGGAATGTTACCTATTGATATAGCCAAACATTTCCCTGAATATTGGAATACTACTGAAGAAATGGATAATTCTCGTAATAGAAACGAACATCAGCTTTTGGATGAACATATTGCAGAACTGGGTTATAATCTGAACCCAACTTCTAAGTATGTGAAAATCTTCAATATGGAAGAAGGTAATTTCGTCCTACGCAAAATAGAAACCTGGAATAAAGAAAACCTGATTGTGCTGGTATATAACTTTCTGGACCTTTTAGCACATCATCGTTCTCGTGACCAGATATTACAAGAAACTATTCCCAATGAAGAAGGTCTCCGTGCCTTTACTAAACATTGGTTCTTGCATTCTTCTCTTTATGAAGCTCTTAAACTTATTGCCAAACAGAATGCTATCTGTATTATTACCACTGATCATGGCTCAATAAAAGTGAACCGAGCTACTCAGGTTATTGGTGATAGAGACACCTCGGTTACAGTTCGTTATAAAGAAGGAAAAAATCTTAATGCCAATGAACGACATGCTATCTTTGTGAAAAAGCCTTCCGAATTTGGACTTCCAAGTAAAAGCATTGTGGATAACTATATCTTTGCACGGGATGATTACTATTTCGTCTATCCTAATGCCTATCATCAATATCAAAAACAGTATAATGGCACTTTCCAGCACGGTGGAGTCTCTATGGAAGAAATGATATTACCCATAGCTACCTGCCGTCCAAAACATCTTAAAATTTAATTGACATAAGCAGTAAAATTCTATTAATGGATTTTAGGATTGTGCAATGTGCATATCGTCCCAAAAGATGTAAGAAGCAACGATAATTGTGCTTGCAGCTTTTGGGACTTTTTCTTTTATAAACGCTCTGTCAGAAATAAGGTTATGAATCTATGCCACTACCCGCTAATCTGAAACTAAAAAGCAAGCAAGATACTGTTAAATTAGCAGAATTTCTTGTGCCTATCCTACAAGCGGGAGATTTAATCTGCCTTTATGGTAATCTGGGCTCAGGTAAAACTTTCTTTGCTGCCGCACTGGCAAAAGCTTTAGGAGTTCCTGATTTCGTTACCAGCCCTTCTTTTATTTTATTTAATCAATATCAAGGTACAAAATATCCATTATATCATCTGGACCTCTTTCGCTTGAAAAATGAACAGGAATTCTGGGAGTTAGGAGTTATTGATTTAATGGATAATGGTATCACTCTCATAGAATGGCCCGAACTGGCAAATAAACTTCTGCCTGAAAGCATTCAAAATCTGAACTTATACTTCTCTTTTGATGGAAAGAAACGGACTGTGGATATAGATGCGAGAGGTAAATTTGCTCCCTATTTTATTAAATAAATTATGCTCAGGAGGATAAAATGAGCTTTAACCCCTTATGGTTAGCACTGATAGTAGTCGTTTTAATGATTATATGGGAAATCGCAGGAAAGCATAAATCCCCTCAAAGAGGATGGATTATTGCTGGTGTCTGCTTTATCTTAGGTATGGCAGTTTTCGGTTATTTCTTCCAGCAAAGCAGACAATCGTCTTCTCTACATGTTGTGGGTTACGCCAGCAAGACCTTTGAAAGTGATATGGTTAAATGGACTCTGGCTATGCAAAAGAACTCCGATTTGGGAGGACTGATGAATGCATATACCACACTCAATAAGGATGTGAACGAATTCAAAAATTTACTGCTTGCAAAAGGTATCGCTGAAAAAGATATTGATATCCAACCTCCTACAAGTTCTCCCGTTTATGATAACAGCGGAAATATTACTGGATATAATGTTAATCAAACTCTTTATATCCTTAGTAAAGATATTCCAACGGTAGAATCTATCGCTCTGGACCCTCAATTCTTTGCTCAGCGTTCTATCATATTAATGCAATCTAATCTGGATTACCTCTATTCAAAACTCCCTGATTTAAAAAAAGAAATGATTGGTGCCGCTACTGAAGATGCTTATGCTCGTGCTAAAGAAATTAGCTCCGCCTCTAAAACTCATCTGGGAAAACTTATTTATGCACGAACAGGAGTTTTCCAGATTACGGAACCTTATTCTACAGAAGTTTCTGACTACGGTTTTTACAGGACTAATACTCGTACTAAAAGTATATCTGTAACGGTCAC
>NZ_SMOG01000007.1 GCF_004353895.1 Candidatus Syntrophosphaera thermopropionivorans
GCTTCCGAAGACACAGTCACGGAACATAGAATTAATGATGTAATCACGCTTCAAACAGAAGATAATCTTCTTTCTGCCGAAGAAGCAATTCAAACCTCTAACAATACAAATAATATTAAAGGAACAAACATTATGACCAAATCAATTACCAATTCAAAAGAATCAATTAATTACACAGGAGTAAAGATGAAACAATCATTTCAATCAATCGTCCCTGAAATTCAGGGGTCCCAATGTTACACAGCTTCCGAAGACACAGTCACGGAACATAGAATTAATGATGTAGCCACGCTTCAAACAGAAGATAATCTTCTTTCTACCGAAGAAGCAATTCAAACCTCTAACAATACAAATAATATTAAAGGAAATAATATCATGACAAACACAACTAACAAATCTCTTCCTGTTAATCAGGAACCCCAGCTTTCTCTTAGTGATGAAAGCATTGCTAACACTCAGGATAATAATTATCCTGAAATTTCTTTAAACCCTCTTTTCGCCGAGGATACTATGATGTCCTTAGAGAAGGCTGTAGAACTTAACAATAATATTATGGAGTTAAAAATGACTAAATTAAAAGACCATGTGAGAAACTCATCTGTTTCTCATAGAAAAAACATAACCCAGGTTACTATGGGTAAGGATGTTAAAAACCCAGAGTTATTAGAATATAGAACTCTGGATGAAATAATTAATGTCATTAAAAGTGATCAGTATAAAGCTAAGATTGAAACTATCAGAAATACTGCCAATGTAGAGGAGCGTAAAGCTCTCAAGACAAAACTACCCTATTTCATCTATGGTATAATCCAAGACCGTAGATCTGATGGTAATGTCCGTCAGATGAACGGTCTGATTATAGATATTGATGATGTTGCGGATATTGAGGAGGGTAAGAAAGAGCTTGAGGCTCTTCCGTGTGCTCGTTATATCTTTCGTTCTCCTTATAATGGGATAAAGGTTATTATTCCTTTTAACCGTCCTGTTACTGACAAAGATACTTATATGACATTATGGAAATATTGTGCATTAAATATTCGTGATCTAATCGGAACAGAGCCAGATGACCCTTCGGGGTGGTCTCAAGCCTGTTTCATTAGTTATGATCCAGATATAGGGGATTTAGGAGAAGAACATTTTCTCAATGTAGAAGATACTATCTTAATTATGCTGCAAACGGAAGAGAAGAGCGAATCTTCTCATGAGCAAAAATGCAATCAGTATTCTCAAGAGGAGACCATCAATAATTCTATTTCTGCAGTAGAACATTTATCACAGAGGAAAATTAAATATAGGGACTGGCTTCGTTGCGGTATTGCTATCTATAACTATTATAAAGACATAGGAAAGCTGGATGAGGGTAAAACCCTCTGGCTTTCCTTTGCCGATAATCCCAATTATCAGGATACAGATAGGGAATTAGAAAAAATCTGGGAAAAGATAGCCAAAAATACTTATAGCCAAATCCATATAGGTACTCTCTTCTATATAGCCCAAGAATATGGATGGAAAGTTCCGAAAAGCCAGCAAAATAATATTGTCTTGATGGTACCTCTGGATAAATCTAAGTTACCACCTATGTTTCAGGAATATATTGAGACTGTAAATAAAATTACAAATGCTCCTGATGGGGTTATTCTTACTGCAATGTTACCCTATCTCGCAGTGTCTATTGGTAATCATATGTATATTAAAGCATTCGGAATAAAACACTATTGTAACATTTATGCCATATTAATAGGTCCTTCTTCAAGAACCCATAAAAGCACCTGTATGAACCTGGCTAGATATATACTAAAAGAAGAAAATTATGATTTGATTAGAAACAAATTACCGATCCAGCTTTGCTGAAAGAACTAAAAAACAAACCTAATCTGCTATTAGTATTTTCAGAAATGGGTAGTTTGTTCCAGAACTTCAAACAGGATTATAATAAGCCTATGGTGGACGATATAACCGACCTGTTTAATGGATATTTAATGGTAATAGCACTCTGGATTATAGTGTCTTTATAAAAGATACTGCTCTATCTATTATTGGCGCTATAACCAATGATAGCTTTGATGATGCTTCTAAACATATCATTGATAGAGGTTGCGGTTTCTTCCAGAGATTCATATCATGTTATGTACCAGTTAATTACTATTCTTACAATGATGTCATATATAAGCGTACCCAAGTTTCATTTGATGACATACGTAAGTATAATGATATGACCTCCTTTTTTGTATCTCTACCAGGTTCTTATGAACTGAGGTATAATGCTGAAGCAGAATCATATATCAATGGAGAATATAGCATCAAATATAATCAGCTGCAGCAAAAAGAGGGGAGAGAAGGGGAATTTAATACTCGTCTCTATACTGATTACCTTTATAGATTCTCTATTATGATTTACGCCGTGAAAAGGTGGGAAGATATGAGAGAGGCTAAAGACCTGGAAGAGTGGTTTGAAGAAAATCCTATTGATAAAGAGACTGTTCTTCAAGCTGAATATATGTGCGATTATTATCGTAAAAATAGTATATTAATTATATCGTCCTGGGATGATAATATATACTCTTTATAATATGCAAAAATTAATCAAATGCCTTGACTCTTCTCCAGAACATAGACTCAATAAAACCAATATCTCTAAGGCATTTAATAATCACCTATCTAAAGAAAAAATGGAAAAGTATATCCATTACTTACTGGAGTTAGACCTTATAGAACAAGAAGAAGAAATAGTTAGAAATTCAAATAACCCCCCCACCTACTTTAAGTTAAAGTGATAGATAAACATAAGGGGGGAGTCTTCGGACTCCCCCTTTTTCATTCCTTAATATTTTCTTCCAGTTTAGATAAGATTTAAGGTTTTGTTAATTTTAGTCTTAGGACTTCCTTATTTCCTTGCTTAATAAATTCCCACTTTACCGAAGTGGTATGCCTACAATAATCACTTATAATTCTCCTGCTTCTTTAATAAATTCGCATAAAATTTAATAAATTCTCAGTCTGTTTTGGACACATATTGTACTTATCTACTTCAATCATATAAAGTTATAACATTTATGCCTCACCCTTATACCCCCCTTATCTATCACTTATCATTTTAACTAAGAAAGAGCTAAGGGAGAGCTAAGATAGACTCACTAATTACTTATATTTTAGTTAGTTAAACCTAAAGGTAGTAGTATATATACACACTTTGGGTTAAATATAACAAAACTAAATGTTTTAGTTCATTATAATATACCTAAAGCTTTAGGTTATATATAACAATCATATTCTTAAAGTTTTAAGTATATATATTATACCTAAAGGTTTAGGTTAGAGAGAATACCTAAAGTTTGGGGTATATATTATATCTAATAATTAGATTATATTATTATACTAAAAGGTTTAGGTTATATTTGATATCTAAAGTTGTAGTTTATATTTAAGAAAGTTGTAGTTTATATCTAAGTAGTAGTAGATAATAAAGATAATATACCTAAATTAGTATAACAACTTTTAGTTATGATAACATCCCAAATACTATAAGATAGCTGGGGGGTATAAGGGTATAGCATAATTTCTCTAACTACTTATATAATAAGCTTATAACTATATATTATGTCCAAAACAGACTGCGAATTTATTATTTTTTTTACGAATTTATTATAGTGGAAGGAAAATGGTGGAAGGAGGTCCTTTTCATAAAAGATGGTGGAAGGAGGTCCTCCTCATAAAAGATGGTGGAAGGAGGTCCCCCTCCTTTCAAGCTCCGAAGGAGCTTTCTTTTTGGGAGTCATAACCATCCTCTTACAAGGGGTCATAAACGTCCTCGTTTATGAAGCTCCGAAGGAGCTTGCTATTAATAATGTATTAAAAAGCTAAGATTTATATTCTTTGTCTGTATAACCACTAAAGAAGAAAAAGCCTTACGGCTTTGTGAGATGAGGACATCTCACACCCCATATCGAGGTCATAAACGTCCTCTTACACGGGGTCATAAACGTCCTATTACAAGGGGTCATAAACGTCCTCGTTTATGAAGCTTCGCAGAAGCTTTCTTAAAAAAATATAAATAAAAGCCTATCGGCTTGGCGAGATGAGGACATCTCACCACCATTTAACGAGACGGGGACGTCTCACCACCATTACGAGATGAGGACATCTCACCACCATACTCACCACCTCTACAGTTTCTCTTATACATCAGTTTTCCACATACATTTAAATCCAATCTTGAGGTGTTTCTTAAGATATGCAGAAAGTATAGGGTCGTTCTTCTTTATCTTAGCTAGTAGACGATTAATCATTTGAATGAGACGCTGGTACTCTCTTTTAGTGTAATTCATAAAATAGCGAGGCTTACCATTGAGGGTTACTTCAGTATAGAACTTACGGATAAAGTCGTATTCTTCTTGGAGCTTATTCGCTTTCTCTTCTTCTCCACTTTGTCTTAGCAGTTTTACTTTTTCCCTTAGTCTCCTTTGTTCCCTTTTAAGTTCTCTAATATATTCATAATCAACCATTTCTACCCAACCACCTACACCCTGATAAGTGGAATATTTTTGCTCCTTAGAGTCATCTTGAGTGGAGGTATACGAATCCTTTTGACTGTGATTATGAGGAATTAACATACCCAATTCTTCTATGCTTATTTCATGGTCTGGGTTGTCCCAAAGATAAATAATGATTTTATACCCACGAGAACGAGAATAGGGTCTTAGTCTTTCTCTTATTTCTTTGAAAAAAGCTTCCTGAGCATCTAAGAAGTCTTCAATATTTTCATATTCAGGAGAGATTTTTCTGTGAGAGACAGATGAGTTACATTGTGGATGAACCATAGTTCACCTCCCATAAATATTTGTGTTTCTGAGGGTTAAATGATTTAAATGTCCTCCTCTTCTTAAATAGATAGAAGGGACGGTGAATACCTATTTGTAGAGTTAGGTTTAACATATTTTCTCCTATATTCTTTTCGCCTTAACGGCATTATCTGAAGACTTTCCTTTCAGATGGTTAATTTTAATAGATTTGTTCATATATACCCTAATAAAATAGAAGATAAATTTTTTCCCCCTATATAATATATACTCTCCACAGGGTCAAAACCCTGCACTTTTTTTATCATTATCCATATAAATTTCAATGCCTTATAATCCAACTACCGAATTAGTCAAGATTTAAGTCTTTAGATTTAATATATTGTAAAAAAAGTCGTTAAGAATTTAAAGAAAATAGAAAAATGTCATCCCTATATATATGGAGGGACGAAAAAAAATAAACAGGTCCTTCTAATATATATTTTGTCAGGGAGGGCAAAATGAAAGTAAAATTCAAATACGGAATCCGCACCTACAGCGGGAAACTGGATGAACTGGTCTTCAGCAGTTACAAGAAAGGTAAACTATGCATAGCCAGGCAATTTGTTTATCCTCGTATAACTGCTCATAATAATGAGATAGGTTCTGTAGGCAAGAACTTAGCGGAACTCTGGGCTAGTGGTTCCAGTGCATTCAAGGAACAGCTGGCAATGTATGCTAAGTTGAATGAAACGGAAAATGTTCCCGCTAATCAATGGGCTCCTAATGCTTATGCATTATGGATACAAGTGATGTATCAATGGGCAGCTGAACATACTGATATAGACCTCAAGAGCTTAACTTCTGAGGACTTTGCGGTCACTGGAATAGCTGTGAGTACTGTCAAGAATTGTGTGCAGAATGGGTATTTGAAACCAGTAACTGGTTATAATACTATGACTGCCGCATTCTAAATCGGAGGGCAAATAGGGGACAGGGAAACTTGTCCCCTTCAATCTTAAGAAATCGGAGGGTAAGATGAATGAAAATATGCTCCACAACATAGCAGAAGAACTGGCAAAAAAGGTAAATAAAGCTCTGAATCTCCCCATTCTCAATGAACAACAGGAACAGGCCTTCTTTGAGATGGTGATACTGCTTCTACTGGAATTGCTGATTAATAAGCTCGGCTTAAATCTTGATGTGAATAACTAAAGCAGATAAAGCCAGATTTGTTTACCTGCCACCCTAAACTAATCAATCAAAGGTTGTGCCATTCTAATACTTCCAGGATGGCACAACTATTTTCTTTAATAATAATACGACGCTATTATTGAATGTTAAAATCAATCTTCTTCCCCTGTTATCTATATAAGAGGCTTAAAGTTTCAGACCATATAAGAGCGTAAGGCTTCCTCTAAATGAGTGTTATAGCCTTATCTAAAAGACTTAAATCCTTAGCATTATGTAAGTAGGAATATATTCCTGATTGGTAATTTGCTTTGCTGGAACAGGGAAGAAATGCGAAAAAGCAGGAAAAAATATTGACAGATTCAGTGATGGAAGCGCAGAAGATAAGAATGTTTTATTCTTGATAAGCAGGATAAATAACAGAGGCTCTTTGTCTTATTCTGTGTTGATAAAGAGCTTAAGCACAAATTTACTTTTATGGTAGATGATAATGAAGTTAAGAAAATATGATGTATGCGTTTGTTTGATGTTCTTACTTATGATGATATTGGTTTCTTGTAACAAACAAGAGCAAGTGCGCAATGGGCAAAAAATTGTAGTGTTATCACCAGAAGTGGCAGAAATCATAGCATCTTTAGGAGCTACAGACCTGTTAGTAGGTAGAACTCTGGAATGCGATTATCCTGAGGAGCTATTAAGGGTGCCGGTTGTAGGTAATTTTGGAGCAATTAATAAAGAGAAAGTTATAGCTCTAAAACCAGACCTGGTATTTACTTCCGCTTTGGAGCAGGATGCTATTGCCCAGGAATTGCAAAAAATAGGGATAAAAGTTCATCAGATTTATCCTAAAAAATTAGATGATTTACCGGTTATTATCAAACAAATAGGTGATTTAATAGGTAAAGAAAAAGAAGCTCAGAGTTTAGCAGATAGTGTAGCTACAGCTATTGAAGAAGTAAGAAGTAGAGCAGCAAATATTCACCATCCGAGAGTTTATGTGGAAATCTATCGCAATCCTTTAATGAGTGTTTCGGATGAATCTTTTGTGGGTGATGTTATAGAATCTGCAGGTGGTGATAATATATTTCCCCGATTAGAACGGGATTATGCTCGTGTAGATCCAGAAGATGTGATATTAGCCAAGCCAGAAATTATTATTTGCTATTCTCAGGATACGCTGGAGGGTATATGTTCACGCAAGGGATGGAGTAATATTCCTGCAGTAAAGAACCAAAGGATTTATTTTGAAAAAGATATAGACCCTGATTTAATTCAGCAAGCTACACCAAGGACAGTTCAGGGTTTATGGCTTTTGTATGAGATATTTTCTGAGCAGACTATAAAATGAAAAAGGAACACTGGTTAATAATCTCACTCATTCTTATATTTATAGCGATAGCCGCACTCTATCTTTTTATAGGTAATGTTAGTAAAGAGATAGTGATACAAGTAAGACTTCCTCGTATGATTCTAACGATATTCACAGGAATGACTCTTGCCGGTATAGGTTCTGTCTATCAATTAATGCTGGTTAATCCATTAGCGGAACCTTATATATTAGGAATATCATCGGGTTCAGCTTTTGGAGCGATATTATTCGGAGTGCTTGGTCTGACACTATTAATGCCTGTAGGGGGATTTATAGGTGCAGCTTTAACTTTAATAATTGTTTGGCGTCTGGCACAGAAAAAAGGGAGTTTTGACCGTAGTCGTCTACTTATTGCAGGAGTGATTGTAGGGATGTTTTTTTCTGCTGGTATATCTTTAATTATGTATCTCTTTCAGAAAGATACAATGATTATTCTGGGGACATTAATGGGAAATTTGGGGCATATATTTACCCAGAGTGAATGGCATTTCTTTCTCTTTTTACTCGTGATATCAATGGTTATTTTAGGTAGACTTTATTTTCGTTCTACGGCACTGGATATTATGAGTGGAGGAGATATCTATGCTGGAAGTGTAGGAATTGATGTGCAGAAAGTGCGTAAAGAACTCTTTTTACTAACTTCTGTATTAGTAGGTATCACCGTTTCTTACGCTGGTATAATAGGTTTTGTAGGATTAATCATTCCCCATATAGTGAGGTTTTTTATTCCTTCAGGACAGAGGAAGATATTCCTTTATTCCTTGATAACGGGAGGAATATTTTTATTGTGCTGCGACCTTATAGCTAAGAATATAACAGTTATTGAATTGCCTGTAGGAGTTATCACTTCTGCCCTGGGATGTCCTTTTTTTATCTGGCTGTTATTGAAAAAGTAGAATCTATCTTCTCTTTTTCTTCAATACTTTGATAATCTAATTAACTCTTATAGATAACTTTTTCTTAGAGAATAGAGCAACCATATCTATTTATAATTATAGCCATCCCATCCTTTTAAGCTTTAATTTAAACGAGGAGGCATATAGCTTTGGTTAGTTTTAGCCTTTTCTCAATAAGGAATGTTATTTAAGCTTTTTTTTGATTGAACTACTCTTGTTAGAAAGTCAGTCATAGTATAGAGCAAAGATAATAAAAAATCCGGGTGAAACAAAACACCCGGATTAGTTATAATACTTTATGTATGTTGATAATGGATTATTTCATCAGCATCATTTTCTTTGTTTCAGTTACACCATTAGTGGTCAAGCGATAGAGATATAATCCACTGGTAACAGGCTTGCCATTGTTGTCAGTTCCATTCCAGACGACGCTATGTCTTCCAAAATCAAGATTATCATTCACCAGATTTTTAACCAGCTGACCCTTCACATTATAAATGGAGAGATTAGCAAATCCAGCTTTGGGCATATCAAAACTGATAGTGGTTTGTGGATTGAAGGGGTTAGGATAATTCTGGTGCAACATATAAGTCACATTTGGAACAGTAAGGTCATCATTAGCAACAGGTGCAGTGATGAGCAATTCCATAAACATAACCTGTCCGCCATCAGGATTTTGGTGATAGGGAGGATCAATAACATTAGCACCCCAGGTGTAGTCATTATAGAACATAATTCCCAGTTTGCCAATTTTGTGACCGTCAACAGTACCTACATATTGAATTTGGTCGGCAGGATAAACCCACATAGGTTTAATTCCAGCAAATTCGGGAGTATCAACATTGTTAATAATGATAGGATCGCTCCAGGAGTTTCCATTATCAGGGGAAATGGAAATCCAGATTTCGGGAGTATTAGCATAGGCAGCCATTGAGGTGTCGCCAATATAATTATAATCACGAGCACGTCTGCTATCCTGCCAAACTGCAGCCATCATACCTTGCTCATTGGCGCTGGTGATTTTGCAATTATTATAATGGAATTCCATAGCATCACTATGAGCGGAATCATCCCAGTGAGGGAAAGGCCAACCAGTTGCGACGGAAATAGCATAACCTGAGGAAGTTAGAACATACTCATCTACTTCTCCAAAAGGTGGCTGGTAATCCCAGGGACAAAAACCAGTATTAAAATTATCCTCAGGGTCTTTTTGAGGATATACTTCTCTTATTGAGAATTCTTCAGTAGCTGGATCGAAGATAAATTCCTTAACAAATTCCATTTCGGGATAATAATATCCATCAATATTTTGTAAGGACCAGACACCAAATACATGGATTCTTCCCAAATTATCCATAGTAGCATTTATATGCCCTGAATTACCAGAAGCGATTCCAAAATACAGTTCACCATTATCACCAAAAGGAAGACCGCTATCGGGTGACTCAAAATAACCGGTTGTGTCAGTAGGAGAAGAGTTGGGATTCCACATATCCAAATGGCTATAAGAACTGACTCTTCTCCAGGTTCCTTCACCATAATTTGGGCAGATAAAGACATCCAAATCCGGTTCATCTATATTTGTTGTTGCATCAGATTCGGTTGCAAAATGATAACCCGCATAATAAAGATTTCCTGCATTATCAGCTGTAATTGCATGGAAAGGACGACGCCACTCAACATCCACATTCCATTGATTCATTTCAGGAATACTGGTATAGTGCCAAACCAAAGGAATAGCATTTACAATGTCATCTGGTTCAAAATCCGCATAAGCAATATAAGGATTTTCTGAAGGGGCATTAGCAGTATTATGAGTGACCGAATTTCTTGCTACTACATAAATTCTTTGTTTTCCTGCGATAGGAGAAGGTCCGATTTGAGCATTGGGCCAGATGAATTCATTATCTGTAGTGGTTGTGCCATTAGGAGCAGTGATAGTAATGGGGTTATTAATAATAATATCATAATTAAAAAGGCCAGTAATACCATCCAGGAATGCATCAGAAGCGAATTCTACCTCTAATTCAGAATCTGAATCTTTGTTAGCATGCCAGGCATACATAGGCTTTCCTTGAAGTTTATCAACTTCAATTGTTGGATATCCTTCATTATTTTGTAAGTTAGTGATTTCGTTGTTAGTCTGAATGTTCCCTTGGGCATCAATATAAGTGTAAAAAGCCCGACGAGTACCTCCGGCTTGACGACGTCCATGATAGGTCATAAAATAGCCACCGCCAGCTGATTGAGGGATTACTTTTAGGGGTAATCCATTGTAACTTCCAATCATATAATCATAGTAATTGGTGATTATAGGAGTTGGTAATTTAGAAAAAGTATAGGAAGGAGCATCCCGGTGCTGGGGAGCTGTCTTAGCAACATATTGGAAGTTAGTTATTGGTTTCATAATAGTTGGAATTTCCATGTCATCAGCAAAAGCCAAGGACATTAGCAAGCAAAGTGTGAATATAATCACTACTGTCTTTTTCATTTTTTCCTCCATATTTTATTAGGTTTAATTAGAATTTAAATTTAATAGAAAGTCTATGAGCACTTTTCAGGAAACTTTCTGCTAAATCGCCCATATCAGTATAGGCATAATCCACATTAATTATAGCGAAATTGGTTGGTATTTGATAACCGACCCCGGCAGAGAAGCCATTTGCATCATAATTAATTTGATAACCGGCACGCAAAAATAGGTTACCGTATTTATATTCAGTGCCGATATTCCATGTCTCCATACGGTCAATAACATTGTCTAATTGAATAGAAACAATCCAATGATTTAAGGAATTATAAATAGTTCTTTCATCGGTGGGGATTTTTTCATTCCAGGTGCGCATAATATCACCGCTAACACCCAAAGAGAAGCACATAGGTATCTTAGAATCCAGTTCGGGACCATCTTCATCAATAGCCCCATCGCCATCATTATCAAAGAGATCAAAAGGGTCCTCATCAGTGGCACCATCTTCATCATCATCAACATAATAATGGATATCCGGTCCGAAATTACGCAGAGCCATACCTATTTTAATATTTCTCCATCCTGTGTTATACATAGAGCCAACATCAACCGAGAAGCTATTGACGGAGAACTCATACAGGTTTTCCCGTAAGTATTTAACTCCTACTCCAGCAGAGAACTTATTAGTAAACTGTTGAGCATAATCTACCCCGAAAGCCATACTACTATTGGTAAATTTTTCACCAGTGGGACCGAATGTTTCTTCATCGGTGATATCCATATCATCCATATGCAAGACAGATCCATAAGCAGCGACAGTGGAAACGCCATTGGTAAATGAGCAAGCGGCAAATTCATGCATAATATCAGCGACCCAATTGGTATGAGAGACGAAAGCTTGATTTTGATAAGCAGGAGCTAATCCAGCTGGATTCCAATAGACGGAAGAAATATCGTCTGTTACAGCAGTATAAGCTTCACCCATACCAATCGCACGTGCGTCAACACCCAATTTGAGGAATTGTAAGGCTACTGTTCCTACTTTTCCGAATGGTTTAGCAGAAATCAGGGTAGGAATTAAGATAAGACTCAATGCAATCAGGAATATTAAATTCTTTTTCACCATTCCTCCTTATTTGATTATCACGAATTTGCCGACTTTTATCTTATTGTCAGCTTTATTTTCTACGGAATAGAGATAAACCCCAGGTGCAATAATCTGGTTATGTTTGGAGAGTAAGTCCCAATCATGCATACCGCTGGCAGTTAGACCGTGAGTTGTAGCTTTAGATACAGTAAGAATATCTGCTTGATAAGAACCATCATGGTCTATTTCATCAACTAAGTCTCCCGCAAGGGTATATATTTTTATTTTGCATCTTTCCGGAAGATTGACGAACCAGATACGGCGACTTTTATCACCTTTTTCATCCTTTTCTCTTCTTCCGTCAAATTTACTCTTTCCAATGTAGGGATTTGGAACAACATAGATGTTATTCATATCAGATTTTGCTACGGTGCCAGGGAAAAACACTTTCATATTGGCATCTTTATCACGTCCAGATTCAAGAGAACTAATGTGATTGAGAGGAATACCACGGTCAAAAGTGGTAACTGCTATATAATATTCAATTCCTTTGGGTGGATATAAAATAGCGGAATGATAGTATCTACGGGCAAGACGTTGCTTTTTTAATTCGGTCAATTTCTCCCACTGGCTTTGATCATTAGGATTAGTAGGTATATAAACTTGACCGCCAAAACCAGGTAAGGGAATCATTTTAGGGTCATAAATAGCATCAAAGATATCATCCCGAATTTCGGGGTGCTTAAATAATCTTGCCTTAAGATTTTTAACTATTGAAGGAGGTAGATCTGCATAATCCACTTCAATTTGTGCAGCCTGTTGTTGTAATTCAAGACTCCATTCTACATCAGGGTTATAAATAGGCCAGCCATAAAAATCATCACCATTTTCATAGGGTACGAATTGATAGGTCTCATCATATCTGTAGAATTTGGTAATATCACCAGTCCATTGGTTCTTATTGGGAAGACCTTTATCAATGCCCAGATATCCACCATAATTAATATAATATTCAGTACCAATATTCACATTATAATCCAGCAGGTCTTGTGGGGTATCAATTTTATCCCAGCGTTCTTGCATTACCCAATCTTCTTGAGAACCACTACCGCTTCGTCCCCAGGTAGTATAACCTTGAAAATCGTGCCTTAGCCTGTAACCAGTGAAAGGATTCACTCGTGCATTCATATTATAATTATTTGGGTTAGGTTTGAATTCATCAGGGAAATTAGACCAATCAACAGAATTGGGGTCACTATCAATTCCAGGAATTAAAAATGGGCTATTGGGATCTTGCCAACCGATTACTGAACTACTTACAGTCATAACATCATAAGAAAACTCACTTCTGTTATCCCAATAAAGTTCAATACGACTCCCATCGTTAGTCATTTCGGCAAATAGTTTTGGAATATCTGGAGGTTCTGGAGGAGAATAATGTGGGAAAGTATCGGGTAATACGACAGTATTTAAAGTTTGAGCTTGTCCATAGATCATTTTTGCGAAGGTTGCAGTGCTCTTTAAATCTTCCAAGTTATCACCAGGGAAAACCGCTACAACAATTTTCATAGTTCTTCCAGGAGCAAGATTCCAGGAATTCTCTGTTGGAGCAGTAACACCATTCTGATCACCATAGAAGGCAAATAGAAAACGTGTATCTTTAGGAACTGTTTCTTCAAACTCCATCTGGTCTATTTGTTCAGGGCGCAGAGGGTCAAATTTCGTTTCATCAGGGTTTCTACCCGTCAGTAACCAGTATTTTTCATTAGCTGTTTTTTTAGGTGCATAATTTAAATTAAGAGGATCAGTATCTTTTGGACCATTTCCCACTTTCCAATACCAGCAATGGAATTGAAGTTGTTCTGGGTCTGGAGTGCAGACTCGTGCACCAACATATCCAGTGGTTAGACCACCATCTCCATCAGCATCACGAGTGTAAGCAAATTCATAACCAGAACCTTTAACATAACCTGAAACATCATCTTCAGCCTTTTCACGACCCCAGACCTGAGGACCGCAATCACAATCCATATAAATTCCCATTGCACAATCAAAAAGAGTATCCATATAAACAGTATTCATATTGGTTATGTCAAATTCCACATACACCAGGTTTTTGATGTATTCATAACTCCATTGGTAGGACATCTGTCTTACCCGCACATTAAGTGGAAAATGCTTACTTGAACCACGTGAACCTCCATAATCACGGTCACCTGGGGTTCCAAAGGGGCAATAATCATAGTAATATCCTATAAAATCTTGTTCTGAGACAGGAGCACCATCTTCATCAATTTGTCCGTCATTATCATCATCATAGGGCATAGAGAAACAATAACTTCTAAATGATGTATCGGAAAGGTCCATAAAACCTAAAGGGAACCAAATCTCCATATTATTGCCAGTATTGATTATATTATAATTATTAGTGTCTGCTATAAACTGACCACCAAAGGGTTGGAATTGAATTGGTAACTCATCTGCTCTTCGCAAAGGGAAAGTATAACCAACAAAATCCTCATCTATACATCCATCACCATCATCATCTACTCCTCTTTTTTGGGTGCGAGTACTTGAGGTAATCATACGATCTAATCCGTTGTATATACCAAACATAGCTGTGACTTCCGGATTAGTGTTTGCAGAAACCAAAGGATTATAAGCAGGTAAGAACTCATATATGTCCCAATCACCATCAAAACCAACAGAAACCAGGGTGTCCATTACAGGTTTCATCCAGGGTTGCCAATCAGGAGATCCATAAGGAACAGTCTGAGAGCTATCGGCGCTTGGATTGAGAGCACGCCAGTAAAGTTTTCTACCAGCACTATCTCTTCGGTATTTTTTTGCACCGAACCAAAGAGCGCCCTGATAAAGATAATCTATTCCTTGACCTCCAGGGTATTCCAGAGAAGGATATTGCGGGACAGCATCATCACCGGAACCAAAGAAGCCATAGTTACTTACTCTCAACCACATATTACCGACATTATGATAGTGATCTATGTCAAGTTTCTTAGCTCCAGAAGGTTTGTCTACCATTGCTGCTTGAGCAATTCCAATGAATAATAAGGCAAGCAGCAAACAAAAGATAAATTTATTAAACTTCATTTTTTAAGCTCCTATGTGGATTAATTCAATTTGAATTCAATTGGGACTATAACGGTCGTATCTACAGGATTTCCGCTACTTTTTCCCGGTTGAAAACGGACTTTACGAACAGCTTCTATAGCGGCTTCATCTAAACCTCCAGGACCGGGTTGAACGGAACGGACAACTCTAATGTTTCCCACAGTTCCATCTTTATAAACATCAACTTCAAGAATAACAGTACCCTGAATTCCCGCTCTTCTTGCAAATTCAGGATAAACCGGTCTTATACTTCCTATAGGGACAGGAGGATCATCCCAGGGGACAAAATCAAAGGGTCGCTCTTCACCTGATTGTTGAATTGTGGAACTGGTGGTGCTCTGTAGATTTCCAAACTGTTGCAAAGCTAAGGCTCTCTTTTCAGCTAATTCAGGTGTATCTTCTGTGGCAAGTTCTTCACTGATAACGGGGATATCAATATCAATTTCTGTTTCGGTTTGAGTTTCTTCTTTTTGTCTGGTGTCAGGTGGTGCTTCAGCGATTTCTACTTGTGAAATGATTTCTTTTTTGGTTTGAGTCTCAGTTTTTGGGGCAACGAGATAAATCAATAGCATAATCGCTATAGCTAAGGCAACAGCTTTGCTGAATTGAGCATCGCAGTAGTCTTTCCAATCGAAAATTTTATTGTTTTCCATAATTCCCCCTTCCTATAACTTCCTTTGGACTTCAAATACCACATTACGGGTATCTGCGTCTTGAAGGCGAATCATAACATCACGGATAGATTGATAACGACAGTCTTTATCAGCTCGGAAACAGACCTGAAGGGTGGGAATCTCACGTGCTTTTGTTCGCATAGTCTCAACTATAGATTCATCTTCAACTGAATAAGGGAAGTCATCAATAAGAATTTGTCCCTTGAGGGTAATATAGATGGTAGCAGTTTCATTTCGGGCTATGCGTTCTATGTTTTCAGTAGCGAAGGGTAATCTTTCACGGGGAACCCAAAAAACGCGTTCCTGGACAAAAACAGTAGAAACCATAAAGAAGAGTAGGAGCAAGAAAGATATATCACCCGTAGAAGTTGTTGGGATAGATGCAGTAGGTCTTTTTGTCTTTTGTATTTTAGCCATAATATACTCCTATAATTGGGTGGAAATTGAAATCATTGCCCTATCTCTAAAGCTAACGAGATGGTCTACCACTCTAACCATATCGCTATATTTGGCTTCGCTATCTGTTTTTACCAGAAAGAGCATCTTTGTTTTTCTCACTTCGGGGTCACTACTTTGCTGATTAAGTCTTTCTCGCATCTCAATCTTACTTTGAATCAAGTTAACCAACTCCTCATCAGTGAAAACTCTGGGCTCTTCATTATTAACTTTTATTCTTCCATCAGGTAGAATTTCCAATCTGGTCATTTCTGCTTCAGTAAGTTTTATCTCAGTGGTTCTAACTTGTTCTTCCGGGACAGCTTTATTTAGTTGGACCTTAACGCCTTCTTTAACATCAAATTTGGTGGTGGACATAAAGAAGACTATAAGTAGGAAAGAAATGTCTCCCGTTGATGTCGTAGGAATACTGGCGCGTGGTCTTATCTTCCGAGTTACGTTCATTGTAACCTCGATTTAGGCTTCAATTAGGGCTTCTGTAACCTTTTCTGAAGCTCTTTGCATATCTACCACAATACCATCCACCATAGTGGTGAATATATTATATAATAGCTGCACAGGAATAGCAGAAATTAAACCCCACTTTGTGGTAATCAAAGCTACTTTAATACCATCTGCAACAATAGTAGCATCTACTGCTCTGGCTTTAGATATAGCGTCAAAAGCAATAATCATACCATCAACTGTTCCCAAGAATCCTAACATAGGACAGATTGCAATTGTAGAAGTCATTTCCACAAATCCCTTTTCCAGATAAGACATTTCAATCATAGCGGCATTTTCCATATTTTTTTCTACAGCTTCAATACCTTGTTCGGCTTTTTCTAAACCGGCAAAAACAACCGCTGCAACTGGTCCACGAGTCTTTTTTGCAGTTTCAATTGCTTCCTTGATTTTCTTTTCTTTAATTAGAGGGACAATTTGATTTAAGAAATCATTCAGATTGATTTTAGCATACATCAAAGAGATAAATTTCCAGATAGAATAGGCAATTCCATAAATAAATACGGCAAGAATGGGCCACATAGCCCAACCACCATTCAAGAATTCCTGCACTAAAGCACGTCCAAACAGAAATTCAGCTACCGATCTTAGACCGGATGACTTTTGAACCGCCTCAGTTTCAGTTGGAGATGTCTGTTCTGTGGTTGTCGTTGTAGTAACGGCTGTATCTGGAGCTGTAGCAGTCGCATTATCTTGGGCATAGGCTAAAGAAATGAGTAAGACACTCATTAGAAGCAGAAGTGGTAGTATTTTTGATATTCTGTTTCTCATTTTATTATATTTCCTCCATGGATATTACTAAAAGTTGAATGAGATACCAAGTGTTACACCTCGGAAATCATTAACAAATCCGGGGTTGCGTGTATATAAATCATGAACGAATTTAACTTCTGGATAGACATAACCAGTATTGCTATCTGCCAGGTCTGCTCCATCATCATACCATAAACCAGTTTTGGGATAGACAGTAAGCACATTTTTGGTTTTGAGAAGATTTTCCACATCTAAAAAGACCCTAATATTCATCTTATTAGAAAGCATAAATCCTTTTGTCAATCTCATATTCAGCTGATGAGTGGGGTCTTTGCGAGCGCTATTCGTATCCAGCAGCTTATCACCTATTAATGATTGAGGTGTGTAAGGTGCACCAGAGGCAAACGTCCAATTAAAATTGGCGGTGAAATCGTCTAAAGGTAAAATATAATTAGTGAAGGGAATAAAGAATTCTTCTCCCCGACCAATTCTAAAGGTAAAATTGATGCCAATATTATGGCGTATATCCCAATCCAGAGGGAATTCTCTAAGATTAGTGGCTTCATCTTGGATTACGGTGGTAGAATTATTACCCTGTGCCCAGGCTAAAGAATAGGCGATAGACCAGTTAGTAAAGTTAGACATAAGTTTTTCCAGCTGTATGTCAATACCCCGAGCAGAGCCATAGTCCTCAGATATATATTTATACCAATAAACTTGAGGTTCATTAGGGTCATATTCCTTAATAGTGCTAACATAATTATATATATTCTTATAATAGGCAGTCATATCAACCACATAATCATCAGAAAGCTGGTGGGATAAACCTACTTCATAGGTAACAGTAATCTGGGGTTCCAATTTAGTGTTACCAACGGTTATTATCTGGTCAGAAATATAGGCATCAGATGGAGTTTTAGAAGTAAATATATATTGCATCTGGGGAAGCTGATTCTGATAATTGTATGCAAAACGCATCACATCTCTATCAGTTATAGGATGAGAGACACCTAATCTGGGAGATACCATAACTTGTAATCTTTCATCGGGATCAAATTCAACCGTACGATAAGAACCATCATCCTGCAAGACTTTGTATTTAGAACCTAAATACCAGAGGTCAAAACGCAGACCAGCATTAACAATCATTCCTTCCCATTCCATTTTATCCTGGATATAATAAGCTGCTTGCCAGGGGAAAGCTTGATAACCATCTCTTTTACCAGAAGCTTCACGAGCTGCTTTATAATAATCATTAGGGTTATAGATAGGAATTAAAACATTATCTTCAGACACATATATGGCATACAATTCTGGTACAATCCCATAATAAGTGGTATCACCAGGAGCGTCCGAAGGGGGAGTCCATTGAAGATTTGCCATATCATAAACCCGTTTTAGACTGGCTTGATAACGATCTTGATAGATATTAAGAAAGTTCTGTAACTGGTTCTTTTTAATATTATGTTTTATTAATTCCAATCCTGTTTTAGCCAAATGAGTTTCATTTAATTGCCACTCAAAATCAGCTCTACCACTGAGAATAGTTGTGACATCATCCACAAAATATTGATAGATAGTTCCTGGTGGTAAAAAGCCTGGAATAGAGCGTGGATCTTCTAAACCTGCTATACGATAAGCCCAGAAGGCAGCAGGAAGGTAATCGGCATCACTGATTCCATCGCCATTATAATCTGGGCTATAAACACCATCATTATCATGGTCAACAGTATCCCATCCTTCAATACCCATCAATACATTATCCACATAGTCCGGTCCTGGATTATTGGGATCTAAATTATTATACATATAAATGTAATTATTGCGCTGAATTCCACGAGGGCCCGAATTACTATCTTTTTGATAATAACTGGCTTTAACGGACAGATTCATTGCCGAATTGAAGACATGGTCATATGTTGCAATATACTGTCTCTGAATAGTTTCGTCATACGCAAAGTGGTCTAAAGCATAACGCCAAGCGTAAGAAAAAGGATAGTTCAAAGAACGATCACCACGAACGGCAAAGGTAACTTTTTGTGCAGGATTAAACACATATTTAGATTTCAAATTTATATTATATGAATTATAATTTCTATTTCCCAGATCTATACCTAAGAAATCTTTTCGGTCAGCATAAGGGTTAGAAGGTGGATACTCATATTCCAGGATGGGGATTCCATTAAAGGTAAAATCTTTCATAGGATCAGCAATATAATAATCTTTCAATCTCCCATCTAACCATTCTCCTCCTCCATTCAAATAAA
The DNA here is from genome assembly GCF_004353895.1 of Candidatus Syntrophosphaera thermopropionivorans. Taxonomy (GTDB): domain Bacteria; phylum Cloacimonadota; class Cloacimonadia; order Cloacimonadales; family Cloacimonadaceae; genus Syntrophosphaera; species Syntrophosphaera thermopropionivorans. The sequence continues at coordinate 19,575 of NZ_SMOG01000007.1, forward strand.
AGGTGAATCTTTCTCTTAAATCCTGTCCACCAAGAGGCCAAACTGGACCTCCGAGAGCAAACTTTGTTACATCGGAGTTTCTTCCTTCACCAATGAGATGGTCAGTATTATATTCAACTTTTCCTGAATAGAATGGGTCTCCGTCTTTGGTAACTATATTTATAACTCCGGATTGAGCATTTCCATATTCAGCAGGGAATCCTCCTGTCATCACCTTCATATCGGCAATAGCATCTGTATCAACCTGTAAAGCACTTCCTCCATCAACTGGATCGGATACAGACATACCGTCCACGGTGAAATTTATTTCATTGGATCTTCCACCACGAATATGTAATTCACCACCGATATTGGAGACTCCAGCCTGAAGTGAGACTATATCAGTAAGATCAGCTGCTGCAACTTCACTCATTCTTTCCATTTCTATTTTTCGGACCGAACCTATCTGACTTTTACCAACTACATCAGGGTTTGCAGTTACAACTACTGGTGCTAATTTAACCCCTGATTTTTTCATAATAGCATTGATATTAGTGGTCTCATCAACTTCAATTCGTACATCGGTATAAGTGATGGGGTCATAACCAATCAGGGAAAGTTTAACCGTATATACACCAGGGGGAATATTAATAATTATTGCCACACCCTTAGAATCGGTCTGTCCTCCTGTTATACGTTGATTGCCTCGCATAACAACGATATTAACAAATTCTAAAGGTTTATTATTATTGTCACGAACTCGGACTGCTAAACGTCCAGTCGTGGCTGCATTTAATAAACTTATACAGCCAATCAGTAAAATCAGCAGGATCAATGCAGGTTTTCGCATCGATGAACCTCCCTTTTTATAAACCATTATTGTCTATGTAAAAAACGCAACTTCATTTTTATATTTGAAGTGTAAATATCTATTTTGGTTATAAGCTAAAATCGTCAAGAATTTTTTCAATGTTCATAACCTCATTTACTAAATTCTATAATAACTAAAGCTATATTCAATGCATTATTTTCTTTATTTATCATACATTAAAAACATAGTAATTTTTATTTATAACTGACTATTACTTTTTCTTTCTTATCTGCACTTTCATCTATATAGCCTAAAACTTTGGAAGCAGTAGCAGTTATAAATTCATCACTGTATTTATCTTCTACCACTGCTATCATACCAATTCCCAGATTAAAAGTTTCCAGCATATCTTCCCAACTAAGATTTCCAGAGTCTTGCAGCCAGTGAAACAAAGGAGGCATATTCTTGCTTTCATAGTTTAGATAAGCAGTCAATCCATCAGGAATAATTCTTTTTAGATTACCAGGGATGCCACCACCAGTAATATGAGCAAGACCATGAAGATAAGGTATAGATAAGAAAGGACGAAGTAGGGGAAGATAACTTTTATGTATGTAAAGTAAGGCTTCTTCCACGGTAGAATTGAGCTCAGGGATATAACTATCAATATTAAGTCTTAACTTTTCAAAGATTATTTTTCGCACCAGGGAATAGCCATTGGTGTGTAATCCTGAGCTTGGTATACCAATTATCAAATCATTTTTTTGAATATTTCTGGGGAGCAAACGAGGACGGTCAACCACTCCTACAATAGTGCCCACTAAGTCAAAATCTTCTTCCTGATAGAATCCTGGCATTTCTGCCATTTCTCCTCCAATCAGAGCACAGCCATTTTCTTTACAAGCTTTAACCATTCCAGAGATAATAATGCGCACTTTATCAGGATTCATTTTCCCTAAGCCGATATAATCAAGAAAGAATAGAGGTTCCGCTCCCTGAACAAGAATATCATTAACACAATGATTTACTAAATCTTGTCCAACTGTATCCCATTTTTGTGCCTCTATAGCAATACGTATTTTGGTTCCTACACCATCAGTGCTGGAAACGAGTATTGGTTCAGTATAAGAAGAACTATCAAATCTATATAATCCCCCAAAGCTACCTAATTCGCTTAATACATTAGGATTATAGGTGCCCTTAACCATTTCGCGGATTGCCTCTACTGCTTTTTCTCCTGCTTTGATATCAACTCCAGAACTACGATAATCAAGTTTATTTTTATTCATAATATCTTAAGTCCAACTTTCCAGTTGATCAACCATCTTTTGTAAATCGGAAAAATCCTGATGAATCAAGCCACGCACACCAAAATCAGAGACGCATTTAGCTGCCAGCACTGTTCCATAGCGAATAGCGGAATGGATGGTATTTTTATCCAACGAGCTTTGAGAAGCCAGATAACTCATAAAAGCTCCAGCAAAGCTATCTCCTGCTCCTGTTGGATCAAAAATCTCTTCCAGTGGATAAGCAGGTGAAAAGAAAAGGTCATCAGGCAAAATTGCCACACTACCATATTCACCTCTTTTTACCACTACCACTTGAACTTTAGATTTCAGTATCATTCGGGCAGCTTTAAAGATATTATCAATACCGGTGTATTGCCTAATTTCATCTTCGTTGATGAAAAGGATATCTACTTTATGGATAACCTTCGTAAGCTCTTCTGGACAAAGGTTAATCCAGTAATTCATTGTATCACAAGCGACCCAACGGTAACTTTTCATTTGTTTTAGAACTTTCCCTTGCAATTCTGGATGTATATTAGCTAAAAGAAGGCTATTACATTTTCTATAGGAATCGGGAAGTGAAGGAGAGAAATCGGCAAAAACATTTAATTCGGTTTTCAAAGTCTCAGCTTGATTCCAGTTGTTATAAACTCCTTTCCAGCGGAAAGTTTTGCCCATTTTAGTTTCTAACCCTTCAAGATTAATATTATGTTCTTTCAGCAAACGAATTGCTTCTTCGGGAAAATCTTCTCCCACTACTCCAACTACATAAGCTGGACCAAAATAGGAAGCAGCAAGAGAGGCATATATTGCTGAACCTCCGAGGGAATTTTCTATTTTTCCCTTAGGCGTCTCTATGCTATCTAAAGCAATGGAACCGACTACAACCAGACTCATTTTGATGGGTGGGGCAGAGGATTAATTCCAGAATTGAGGGTATCGGATTCTATAAATTCTGCAGCAGGTTGTTCAGTAACTTTGCTTATCTTATTCAAACGGTCTATGGCTATCAAAATTACCACCAGAAGAACTACCATAATGATTAAGCGTTTCCAATCATAATTCTTCTTACGAGGAGTACGCCAATCAAAATGAGGTTTTTCTTCATTTTTTAACATCGTTGTTCCTTTATTAAGGTATTAAGGTTTCAATTCTTCCAGAAAAGCTCCAAATCTTTTCACTCCCTTTTCCAAATTTTCCATACTATTCGCATAAGAAAAACGCACATTGGTGTCAAGTCCAAAAGATGTTCCAGATACCAGAGCTACATAATGCTTTTCCAACAGGATTTCACAAAATTGGTCGCAATCATTTATATACTGTTTATTATGTTCAAGATACCATCCAATATTAGGCATTATATAAAAAGCACCTTGAGGCTTGAAACAATTAATATGCGGTAATTTATTGAGTTCAGTAAAGAGAAAATTACGTCTCTTTTCAAATTCCTTGCGCATATTTTCTATGGAATCATCTTCTTCGGTCAAAGCTACCACGCAGGCTTTTTGTGTAATTGAATTGACACAAGAAGTGGCATGTTCCTGAACTCTTCCTGCAGCTGCAATTATATTAGAAGGACCAGCGGCATAACCTAAGCGCCAACCAGTCATAGCATAGGCTTTGGAAACTCCATTGATTACTATTGTCTGTTCTTGCATTTCTGGACTGATAGAGGCTATAGATATATGTTCAGTGTCATCGTAAACTAATCGTTCATAGATTTCATCTGAAATGACCAGAATCTTATATTTCAGACAAATTTCAGCTATTTCTTCTAATTCTTTTTTAGTATAGACAGCACCGGTTGGATTATTGGGGCTATTTAGTAAAAGAACTTTAGAGCAGGGATGAGTCTTTATTGCTTCTTCCAATGCCAGAGCAGTAAGTTTATAATTATTTTCCTCAGAAGTAGGAATGATTACGGGTTCGGCATTTGCCAGTATTGCTTGATAAGGATAACTAACCCAGTAGGGAGCAGGCATTAAGACCTGGTCCTGAACATCGCATACAGCAATCAAGACATTCAGAATAGCAGCTTTAGCTCCTGGAGAAACCAGAATCTGTTTGGGCTCATATTTAAGATGATTATCCCGCAAAAGCTTATTACAAATAGCACGGCGTAATTCTGGAATTCCAGCATTGGCAGTATAGCGGGTAAAATTGGCTTCAATAGCATCAATAGCCGCTCTTTTGATATATTCCGGAGTATTAAAATCCGGTTCTCCCACTCCAAAATTAACCACATCAATTCCTTGAGCAATCATTTCATTGGCTTTATTAGAAATAGTTAGTGTAGGTGAAGGCTGTACCAATTTTAAGCGGTTGGAAATCTTGATGGACATTTTATTTACCTCTATATTTATTTATTAAAAAATCTCTTAGATACTTTCCAGATAAGTTTATCTTAATTCTCATTTTTATTTGTTTCTACCACCAGACGAGATATATCAGCAATACGGAGAAATTCATTCTTTATCTCTTTTAATAAGGCATAACGGTTAGCTCTAAGTTCTGGTGCATCGCAATTGACTAACACGGCATCAAAGAAATTATCAATGAAGACTCCATAGTCTATAAGTAATCGGATAGCACCTTTATAATCTGATTCTCTTAAGCAAAGGTCAATTTTATCACGCAGTTTTAGCAATTCGGAATATAGAATCTTTTCTTCTTCCTGTTGAAAGAGGTCTTCTTTTAAAGGCACAAATTCTTTTTCTCCATTAATGATATTAGAGACACGTTTAAATCCAATAACCAATCGGATAAAATCTTCTTCAGCACGATATGCTTGCAGAGCTTTAGCACGCTGTATTAAATCGGGAATATCGTTCAGAGCCAGATGTTCTAAGCTATCTATTACATCATAATCCAGTTTTAATTGTTTTAATAGCCATTCCACTCTTTGATGGAAGAAATCTTGCACATCTTGCTCAGCAGTGGCAGTGAGCTGAGTATAGTTTTTTAATAATTCTAAGGTATAATGGATTAAGCTAAAAAGATTGAAATGCCATTCACGGTCTGCTATAATCTGGACCACTCCATTGGCAGCTCTTCTGATTGCAAAAGGGTCAGCAGAACCTGTTGGTATCAAGCCTATTCCAATTATTCCACAAACACTATCCATTTTATCTGCTACTGCTACTATTGCCCCAGAAAGGGTTTGAGGCAGAGAATCATTTGGACCTCGTGGCATATAGTGTTCATAAATTCCTTCAGCAACTTCATAAGGTTCACCCCCAGCTAAAGCATATTGTTTTCCGATATAACCTTGAAGTTTTGTGAATTCTTTTTCTCCAAGCATATTAGTTACCAGGTCAGCCTTACAAAGCAAAGCTGTACGAAGAGCAAGCTCTTTTTGTTGCGTGTCAAGATGTAAAAGAAGACAGATATATTCAGTTATTTTCTCTATTCTTTGAGTCTTATCTGCCATTGTTCCCAGACGGGATTGGAATATCACTTCTTTTAATTGAGGAACAAAAGCTTCCAGAGGTTGTTTAGTATCTTCCTGAAAATACCAGAGTGCATCAGCCAATCTTGCATCCACCACCTTTTCATTTCCCTTACGAATAACCTCGGAGAAATCTGGATTGCCATTGGAGATAAAGATAAATTTATTGCTTAGTTTTCCATCTTTAGTCTGAACCGAAAAGCATTTCTGATTTTGACTGATAGTGGAGGTAATAATTTTATCCGGCAGAAATAGGTACTTTTCCTGAAAACTTGCCGATACTGCAGTCGGATATTCCACCAGGTCAGTAACAGTTTCAATTAATTGTTTATCAGGAATGATTTGAAGTCCATTTTCCAGAGGGAGACCATCCAATTGTTCAATTATTTTTTCCTTTCTATATGCTCTTTCTGCCAGAACGGCATTTTCTTGCAGGGTTGAAAGATATACTGCAGGAGAATCTATTTTTACAGGTCTATTTAAACCAAGATACCTATTACCAAAGGTGATATTACCACTTATTACTCCAGCAATTTCCAGCGTGATAATTTCTTCATTCCAGAGAATACATAGCCAGCGAAGAGGACGTGCCAGAGCCATTTTGGATTCATTCCAAATCATAGTTTTAGTAAAAGGAAGGTGGGGGATAAGCTCATAAATCCAGTCTTTTAAAATATCAGGAGTAGCCTTTCCCGTTTGAACATAATTCAAAGCGATAAATTCACCTTTATCTGTAGTCTCAATATATAAATCCTCTGCTTTGGAATGGTTTTTCTTGAGAAAGCCGAGAGCGGCAGGGGTCAGATTACCTTTTTCATCAAAGGCAACTCTTTTCGCTGGTCCGATTTTTTTTACCTGAAGGTCTTCCTGTTTCTCTTGAACGGATGAAGCTAAGAGGAAGAAACGACGAGGTGTAGAGCTAACTTTTAAAGCAGAATAACTCAGTGCGGTGCTTTTCATTAGATTGAGGAAAGAATTCTGGATATATTCCACCACAGGTTGTAACTGAGAGGGTGGTATTTCCTCAAATCCAAGTTCCAGAAGGAAGTCAGACATAAGATATGGTATTAGTCACTAAATTGGATAATTAAAATTCATAGCTCAAGCTGAGCTGATTTATTAAACCTAAATCACCATAGGAAGTAACACCATAATCCAGACGACAATTTTTCCAATTCCATCCTGCTCCTAAGGAAAATCCAGAAAGAAATGCTAAATTACCGCCATTATAACCTTCCGAAGCATTACTACGGAATCCAGCTCGAAGAGCAAGTGCCGGATTGAGCTCATATTCCAGACCTAATTTAGCTAATATATTTTCTCCTGTAACCTTATCTATTTCCAAACAACCCAGTAAAGTGGGGATAAACTGATAGGTGATTCCTGCAGCAAAAGTGAAAGGTAGCTTCTCTTTATAATCTGTTGCAGAATAGTAAGAGGTCTGAAATCCTATATTACGCAAGCTAATTCCCACCTTCACATTAGGATTAGCCGGATGGTGTATCATCCCTAAATCCACCATAACCGCAGAGGCAGATTTATCATCTATCTGGTCATAAATCACTTTTAGAGTGCCACCTAAATCTACAGCATCGGTGATATATTTTGCCAGAGAAACACTTCCTATTATATCATAAGCACCAAAAGTCTCACCTGTAGATATTAAATCTCCATTGTTGTCAACTTCAGTGCGCTCCATAGAACCCATATTCATATATTTAATAGCAAATCCCCAAGCAGTAAATTTGTTTTTTGGCAAGAGATACTGGATTTGTCCTCCCTGAGTGTCTATAAAGGAATTAGTGTAAGTAGTACCCAATTCCTTACCTTCTATATTTAAAATAGCCGCAGGATTGAAATATAGACCGTCGGGATTGCGTACCTGTCCAGTCAAAGATTGACCCAGAGCAATAGCACGAGCCGAGTACACATTCTTTAAATTGGCAAAACCTGTAGTTCCTGCTTCTTCGTTTACGGCAAAAACAGGGATGAAACTCAAACTAAATAGTAAGAGCATTAACCATAGTTTCTTCAATGTGTTGCACTTCATTATATAATTCCTTTTCATCTCTGGCGTTGATTAAGGTAGTACGATTATTGTCATCACGTAAATATTCAGCTAAGACGCGTAATATTTTCATATACTCCTTGTTCAAATCCTGGGGAACAGCTATCATAAAGACTAATTGGACAGGTAAGTTATCCACACTCATAAAATCTAAGGGCTCATGTATAACACAAACAGCCATCTTCAGAGCAGTAACCGTCAAATCACGAGCATGAGGAATGGCAACGCCTCTTCCTATACCTGTACTCATAATCTCTTCGCGTCCTTTAACTGCTGCCAAAAATCTGTCTGGTTTATTCAAGCATCCACTTTCTGCTAATAAACCAACCATATAAGCTAAACAATCGTTTTTTGAATCAAAACTATTGACTATCTTTACTAATTCAGGCTCTATTAGTCTGTTCATTGTCTCCCCATTTACAGATTTATCTCTTATTTTTTCAAACTCATATTCCGTCAATCAATTTCTATCTTTTGATAGATGAAACCTTATTACATCTATGCCGAAGTAATAATTAATCCTATCAACATTTATTTACGTAACTAAGCGAAAAAAGCCACTTATCCTTAGTTTAAATAGACATTTAATAGTCCTATCTTACTGCATAATAAGATATATATAATCTCTTGTCTCGCACTTACCTCTCTCTTAGCTCTTTAAGCATAAAAGAGGCAGGAGAGAGCCAGGAGGGAGTAGGGTGAAAATCAATGAAAATATTACCAATAAGAAATATATATATGACGGATAGCTAAAATCAGAGGTTAAAGATTTTACTTGAAAGAATAAGCTAAAGTAATAAAATGGTTAATAATAAATAATTAGCTTACTCACAGGAGGTTATCATATGAAAGTTATACAGGGAAATCTGATTTCCAGAGAGTATCGGTTTGCTCTGGTGGTCAGTCGTTTTAATGAAATAGTGAGTCAAAAATTGGTTGATGGAGCAATAGATTTTCTTCTTAGGCATAATGTAAAAGAAGAGGATATTGATATTATTTGGGTACCTGGGGCATTTGAAATACCTCAGGTGGCAAAAGTGGCAGTTCAACGCCGGGATATAGATGCCGTAATCTGTTTAGGTGCCGTGATTCGTGGTTCTACTCCTCATTTTGAATACATTGCTTCAGAAGTCAGTAAGGGAATTGCCCAGCTGGCTTTAAAGCAAGATAAGCCTGTAATCTTTGGTGTTTTGACTACTGACACTCTGGAACAAGCTCTGGAAAGAGCTGGAGCAAAGTCAGGTAATAAAGGCTATTATGCTGCCAGTGCGGCATTGGAAATGCTCAATCTGCTTTCGGAATTGAAAATTGGGACAGAGACGTAAAGCTCGAGAACTTGCTGCTCAGACTCTTTATGCGCTATCTTTTCGGGAATTTAATCCTGAATACATAGAACACGAAATGTTAAATGTATATCCCGAAATTTTAGAAGAATTAGCCGAAGTGGATGGTTTAGCGAATTATTCTGAGGTTTTTGCTTTTGCTAATGATTTGGTTATGAACTATATCATACATCAGAAAGATATTGAAAAAGAGATAGAAAAGCACAGTGAAAACTGGACGATTTCAAGAATGTCCACGATGGATAGGAGCATTCTTTATATTGCTGTATATGAATTGATGTATACTGATACACCTCCTCCGGTCATCATAAATGAAGCTCTGGAAATAGCAAAAAGATTTTGTGATAGAGCGACAGGAAAATTCTTAAATGGTGTTTTGGATGCAGTAAATAAAGATTTACAGGAAAGAGAGAAAATAGAGGGCAGCAAACTCTAAGTTTTATGGATAGCAATAGTAAAATTAAATGCTCCTTAGGTGTTTTTGCTTATAATGAAGCAGAAAATATAATACCTTTACTTGAGGCACTGGTCAATCAGAAACTGGAGAAAGTAGAAATTGAAGAAATAATTGTAGTTTCCAGTGGTAGCACGGATGGCACGGATGAATTGGTTACTCAATTTGCAGAGACCCATCCTCAGGTTCGGTTGATTCGTCAGGCAAAAAGAGAAGGTAAATCCAGTGCTATCAATCTATTTATAAAAGAGGCAAAATCTGATATTTTGGTGGTAATTTCTGGAGATGTTATTCCTGCTCCCACCACTATAGAAAAACTGGTTTCTACCTTTGAAGACCTAACTATTGGAGCAACAGGTGGCAGACCGATTCCCGTAAATGACGATAAAAGTTTTATGGGATTTGCCGTCCACTTACTCTGGAGATTGCACCATCGGATGGCGCTAATTTCGCCTAAGTTAGGGGAAATGATTGCCTTCCGTAAAGTGATGGATTCTATTCCTTCAGATTCAGCTGTAGATGAAGCCAGCATAGAAGCTATAGTTCAATCCCAGGGATATAAACTAAAATATATCCCGGATGCAATTATCAAAAATAAAGGTCCACTCAATCTCAAAGATTTCATAAAACAAAGAAGACGCATTCAGAATGGTCATCTCTGGCTAAAAAAGAAACAAAACTATGAGGTTTCCTCGCAGGATATGGGAACTCTTGTCAAAGTTGTCCTAAAAGAAATAAGAGAATATCCTTCCACTGCTTTTAAAGTCATAGCTGTGATGGCACTGGAAGCTTTTTGTCGCTTACTCGGTAGTTTTGATTTTTATGTGAAAAAGAAAAATCCTTTTACCTGGGACATCGCTCGTTCCACAAAAAATCTTCACCATTGAGGTAGATTTTATAATAATGATAAAATTAATGTTTCAAATGATAGGCTGCTGGCTGATGAAGCATCTTGGTTTTCCTCGTGTCCTGCCTATCAATTATACCGTTAGCTTGCTCTATACCTGCAATTCTCGCTGTAGCACCTGTAATATCTGGAAAAAGAAAGCCAAAAACTTTACCGTTGAAGAATATAAAAAGACCTTTCAGAAAATTGGTAAAGCTCCTTACTGGATAACTTTCAGTGGAGGTGAACCTTTCTTACGGAGTGATATTGTAGAGGTAGTTACCACGATTTACAATATTTCTCGTCCTCATATAATGAATATTCCCACTAATGGTATCTTGACCAATGTGATAGTAGATAAAGTTGCGGCTATCGCTAAAGCTTGCCCTAAAGCACAACTGGTGGTAAATATCTCTATTGATGGGTTGGAAGAACAGCACGATGCTATACGTAATGTGCCAGGTAATTATCAGAAAGCAGTGGCAACTTTTCATAAATTAAAGGCTTTGAATCTTCCTAATTTGCAGGTGGGTATCCATACTGTTATATCAAAGTTTAATGTGGATAATTTTCCTGCTATTGCCAGTGGACTGATGCAATTGAATCCTGATTCTTATATAACGGAAATAGCAGAAGAGAGAGTTGAACTGGACACTATTGGCTCGGATATAACTCCCTCATTGGTTGCCTATAAATCCGCAATTGATTATCTTATTCACCGGATAAAGAATGAGAAATATAAGGGTATGGCAAAAATCACGATGGCTTTTAGGATTGAGTATTATAATCTGGTGAAAAAGATTTTGAGGGATAAAAAGCAAGTTATTCCTTGTTATTCTGGAGTTGCTTCAGCGCAGATATCTCCTGATGGTGAAATCTGGACTTGTTGTATTAAAGCCAAATCTCTCGGTAATCTCAGGAAACATAATTACAATTTTCGGGAAATTTGGTTCAGTCCAGAAGCAGAACTTGAACGCAGGTCTATCCATAAAAAGGAATGCTACTGTCCTCTTGCTAATGCTGCCTATACCAATATGTTGATGAATATACCAACTTTATTCCGCGTTTTCTGGCGTAGTTTTATTAAATGGTGGAGTTAATATGCTGACTATACAAAGTAAATTTGATTCTTATCCTCAGAGTATGTGTGAATACCGCGCTTCCAAAGATGGACGCTATGGCTGGTTTCTCTGCACTACTCATCAAGAAAATAATGTGGTTCTGGAAGAAATTCAAGCAGAAATAAAACTGGAAATACTCAATGCTAATGTGCTGGATATAAGCAAACTGGAAGTAGAAAATTGGATGCAGCATTTCTTTTCTGAACTACATTGGAAGCTACACGGTAGATTCCTTAAAACAGACTTACGGGAAAAAGGGATTTCACTCTTCTTTGCTGTCCTTTTTGACTGCGATTTGTATTTCGTTCAATTTGGGAGAGTATTTTGTGCTCTAACGAAAGGTAAAAAACTTGAGACCATAGGAAAGAACTGGAAAAATTATCATATCCAATCTTTAAATGAGCTCAATCTTCTGGGCTGGTCTGAAGGTGATATCAAAGTCAAAACTTATAAATGTCATATCCCTGAAAATGAAAACTTTATCGTGTTACCCGGCAATATTGCCAGCCAGATTTTCAATGAAAAGACCGATGTGCAAAGTATTATCCCGCTAATTGAAACTCATAGTGCAAGTCCTGGTGCTATGTGGCTCATACTTAAAAACACACCGCTTTTACATAAACCGCCTAAAAGAAAATTAACCCGATTGGAAATAACTACGCTCTTGCTTCTTTTGGGGACCGTTTTAGCTATTATTTATATGATATTCGGTAATAGGATAATTGATGTAATGTTGCATCGCACGGAAAAAGAAGTAGAAACTACTCAGATAAAAGCCAGCACGGTTATTCTGGAAAATTTGGGGAAAGTGGTAAATGCTCCAGCCCGTAGTATTGAATTACAACCCGATTGGAATGCTGAACTGCCCTATGAAATAACCGCACCCCCTGCTTTTGACCAGCAGAAGCTTTATCTGGTATCTGCCAATAACCTCTATGTCTATCAATTAAAGACTCGCTCCCCGCTCTGGCAAAAAGCTTTAGAGGATTCCATACTTTCAATCCATCCCACTCCTTTCGGATTGGAACTCTATCTATCCAACAATAAGATGATTGCCATAGATGAGAAAGGGAATCTTAAATGGACATTAACTTTAGCTGCTAATGTGGAAAGTAGTCCCCACCTTGATCTTATCGTTATAACTCCGAAAAAGGATAGAAGAATAGACCGTAGTATAACTGTGGTTCCTTTAGAAAGGGGTATCAGTGTGCTGGATAGTCAACAAGGTTTGGTTATGAGTGAGCTTCTGCTTAAAGAAAAATTGCTCTATTTATCCGATTATGATGATTATAATAACTGTTTCTATGCGATTGTGGGAAATAAATTGGTCTGTATCAAATTAAATGTAGTGAATTAATGAAAAAATATACACTTATTCTCATTATTCTTTCACTTTTTGCCCTGCTATCTGCTGTTATAGGCAATGCTTCTCAAATAGGTTTTGCCCGTCTACAATATGATGGAGGTGGAGATTGGTATAATGACCCGGAAGTCCTGCCTAATCTTGCCAGATATGTAAATTCAGTTTTAAATACCAATTTTCCTATAGAACAGAGTGTGGTTAAAGCCAGTGACCCTAAATTATATGATTATCCCTTTGTTTATATGACTGGTCACGGAAATATTCGCTGGTCCGAGCAAGAAGTGCAAAACTTAAGAAACTGGATGCTAAGAGGTGGTTTTCTCTATGCTGATGATGATTATGGAATGGATACCGCTTTTAGAAGAGAAATAAAGAGAGTATTTCCAGAGTATGAGCTGGTTGAACTGGATAGCAGATTCCCTCTTTTTACCTGTTTCTATGACTTCAGCTCTGGCTTACCCAAGATTCACGAACACGATGGTAAACCTCCTCAAGCTTTTGGCATCTTTGATGATAATGGAAGGTTAATGTGTCTGTATACTTATGAAACTAATATTAGCGATGGCTGGGCAGATCCTTACACTCATAATGACCCGGAAGAAGTGCGAGAAACAGCCTTAAAATTTGGTTGTAATATCATCTATTATCTTTTCTGTAGAGGCTAAAATGCGAATCTGCGTTGTTTCCGATATGCACTATCCCTATCAAATGCTTGATGAAAGAGATAAAGAAAATGCAGAACTGGTGCTCTCTTTTTTAACTGAAGCAAGGCGAAATTATGATATGCTGGTGCTGAACGGTGATATTTTTGACCTCTGGTTTGATTGGAAATATACCATTATAAAACAATACTTTCCCTTATTACATCGTCTCGCTGCCATTCAAGATGAAGGCTGTCAATTAGTAATGATTAGTGGTAATCATGATTTCTGGTTTAACGATTTTTTTCAGAAATATCTGCCTATACCCATCTATGACGAAAACTACAACCTTATTGCCGATGGGAAGAAAATACTCTTTACCCATGGAGATTTACATCCTGAATATGATGTCCGCTATAAGTTATTCCGTCGTTTAATTAGATTTGGCGGAATAAAGAAAATATTTTCCTGGTTTCATCCAGATTTTTCTCTGGCTATGGCAGCGAGATTAACTCGTTCCAGCAGAATGAAAAATTTTATGCAACCTAAAAAAACTGTTGGTTTGAAAAAATATGCAAAGTATATTATTACTAAAGAAAAATATGATTATGTGTGTATGGGACATAGTCATCAACCTGAGATACAAGAGATAGAAAATGGTAAATACATAAATACAGGTGATTGGACTCGTCATCACACCTATGTGGAAATCATAGATGGGATGGTTGAAATTAGGCAATATAAAATAAAGGAGATAGGAAAATGAAACAATTTCCTGGTATCAGTGCTATGATTATGTTGGTTCTGGCTTTTAGTTTAGTCCTGGTAAATTGTAATGCCAGCAAAACTGAATCCTCAGAATCGGATGCGTTAGGAGGGCAAAAAGACCTTACCGCCAAAAAAATAACCGCTATTATAGAGACCAATTATGGCAATATTGAGCTGGAACTCTGGCCAGATATGGCACCTAAAACAGTGGATAACTTTGTTAAATTGAGCAAGGAAGGTTTTTATGATGGCACTTATTTTCATCGTGTAATTCCTGATTTTATGATTCAAGGTGGCGATCCCAATACTAAAGATAAGGACCGTTCTAATGATGGAATGGGAGGTCCCGGTTATCAATTTGAAGATGAATGCTATATTATAGGTGAGGAAATTAAAGGAATGGACAATGATGAAGACACAGCAATGTTGGTCTGGGACCATTTGATTGTGCCTTATATGCAGAGAGAAGAAAATCCGAAAAAAGAGCTAATGGATATTGCCCAGGAAGTAGTTGAAACACAAAGTCCAGAACCTATGTATGGTAAAACTATAGAATGGTATCAAACGATGACGGGAATTAGTACTCCAATTCATAAACAGGTTTTGAAGTCTCCGGTCCTCTATTCTTATATCTGTATGGCAAATGCTGGACCTAATACTAATGGTTCTCAGTTCTTTATTGTGACTAAGAAAGATGGCACTCCTTGGTTAAATGGGAGGCATACTGTCTTTGGTAAAGTAGTAAATGGTATGGATGTTGTTCACAAGATAGAAAACCTTCCCCGGGATAGCAATGATAATCCCTTAGAAGGTAATCAAGCTTTTATTAATAAGATAATAATTCCCTGAAATTGAGCTATGTCACGCACCTCAGAATCTGCCTTACAACAAGAGATACTTTCCTGGATTAGACAGAACCAGTATGTGTATCTGGCGACAGTAGATAAAAGGCAACCTCATGTTAGGCCTATGGTTATGTTTGTTTTTGATGACCGCTTTTTCTTTGTTACCTTCACTGGAGATGCTAAAGTTAATCAGATAGCAAATAATAAATGGGTTGAGGTGTGTGTTCCTTTGCATGAATCAGGTAATACAGGCTATATTCGTTTAACGGGCGTGGCTCATATTGTAAAAAATCCAGCTCTGAAAGCAGAAGCGGCAGAACAGTGTTTTTTCTTTGATGAATATTTTCGTGGTTATGATGACCCTGATTATACATTGATAGAATTTATGCCTGAAACTGCAGAATATCTTCGTCCTGGGGAACGTTATAGCCAGACTTGTAATTTAAAAAGATATAGCGGATAAATTATCTCATTAATAGATGAATCGCTTCAGAAAAGAAGGGGGTAGGTAATACCCCCTTTTCTTATAGATTAGAATTGACGCAATAACCATACTTATAATTATTGTTTATAATTAGTAATAAAAAATCATAAAATAATAAGGAGCTTAGAGAATGGCAAAAAATCATCGTGGAAAAGGTCTTAAAAACCTACCTAATCATGGAAGAGGAGAATGTCCAGTATGTCATCGTACTGGGGTTAAATTGCTTTACGAAGTTAAGGTTGGAGAACAAACTCATAAAGTCTGCAAAAACTGCAAACAATCTGCAGCACAAAAACTTAGTGCCTGAATAAATATCTAACTTTCTTCAGACTGTCTTTAGAGACAGATTAATTTTCCGTAAGGGACAATAACTTGAGACCTACTAAAGCGCTGGGTCAGCATTTCCTGAAAGAACCTGCTATAGCTGAAGAAATGGTAAAATTGGCTGAGATTAGTTCTGAGGATAGAGTCTGGGAAATAGGTCCAGGTAAAGGAATATTAACTCAAGCTTTATTGGCAAAAGGATGCAAACTTACCGCTTTTGAACTGGATGATAGATTAGAACCCTTGCTTAAAAATGAGTTTGGTGATAAAATTGAACTCAAGATGGTAGATGTTTTACAAATAGATTGGGAATTGGAGCTAAAAAAGGAATCTACTCCCGTTAAATTAGTAGCTAATATTCCTTATAATATCACTTCACCCCTTTTAGAAAAGCTGGAAGAATATCATTCCTACTTTAGTTCTATCACTTTAATGCTTCAAGAAGAAGTTGCTGAAAGAATTTGTGCTATTCCTGGAACTAAAGCTTACGGTTTGATGACTCTTCGTTTGCAGAGAATATTTGATTCTTCTATCCTTATCAAAGTACCACGAGAATACTTTGAACCTATCCCTAAAGTCAATTCCGCGGTAGTTTCTTTGAGACCAAGTGCCAAACCTGCAGAGATACCTGATCTGGACAAATATTTAACGGTGCTGGAAACCGCCTTTGCACACCGGAGAAAAACCTTACGTAATAATCTTCTGCATTTAACTGACCGAGACCATTTGGCTCAGATTCAAGAAGAAACTGGCATTGATTTAAATCGTAGAGGTGAAACCCTCAGTGAAGCTGAATTTATCACTCTTAGTCGTTATCTTTAGCCTTTTTATTAGTCTCGGTGCACAGAATCAAAACCTTGACCTTTACTTTTTTACCAGCCAGACTGTGCAAAGTTATGAAAATAATCTCTATTATCAATTGAATCCGTCACCTTCCTGGTTAATGTTTATAAATGCTCTTGATATTCAGGAAGAAAGGATGAACTTTTCGCAGCATAATCGGCATTCTGTTTTGAATCTCAATTTATCCTCAGGCGAACATCTTTTAAGACATTCTATCCTTTCTGGGTATGAATACTTTTATGATTCCAGCGATTTAGATGATAATCTCCAGCCTTACAATAGTCAGACAGGAATGCTTGGATATTCCCTTGATCTTGTTCCAGATGATAGTTTACTCATATCAGTTGGAGCTGCAGGTTATCTGCGTTCAGAAAAAGACCGCTATGTATTGGGAAATAAACTAAATAGCGACGGCTATCTTATCTCTGGCAAAGTAAGTGGTGGAGCTGAATTCTGGCAGTTAACCACTGGTTTTGGTGCTAATATAGAAAGGAAAAAACTGGATTGGGAATATTATCAAATTGGTGGCTTATCTGCCTATCTAAATTATCTGTCAGAACAATTTAGCTTTAATAATAATTTATCCTATAACCAGAGAACGGATGACCTCTTTGTGCTACTTCCCCAAGCAGAAAATGGTGAAAGAGGTTATTATGACCTTTATGATCGCCAAAAACGACAATCCTTTCAATATACTGGATATTTAGAATATGTTCCGGCAGATGAGGCAAAAATTACTTTTCAGGATGTATTTACTAAAAGGAATACAAATCTGGATATTAATACGGTCAGAAATAATAAAGAGACAGGTAATCAAGCTTCTCTATTATTACAGCTATTACCCTGGAATCAAGTGGGATGGACTACTATTTTCAATCATAGCTATCTGACAAAAGATTATAATCTTTCCCAAAATTCCCGTCAAAATGAAAATCGTTTCCTAACTACCGTTTTGAATTGGGAATATATACAAGGAGACACCCTTTCCGCAGGAATTTCAGTAGATTTGCAAAGAGCAAGTTTCCCCAAAGACCAGCATAAGTGGGATAATGACTTGCGTAATATCCGTTGCTCTCTTATTAATGTCCATTACTGGAAAGATAGATTGAAACTCAGTAATCGCTTTTACTGGAATCTAACTGATGATGTCTATGTGAACAGCATTCTTTCAGGAAATAATAAGCAAACCACCAGTTATATATATAATCCTGAATGTGCTATTTTGATTGGAGATTGTCTGCTTTTTGACCAGAACTATGTTATCCGTGCTGATTATACTGATTATGTGTTTAGTCCTTCTGAAAAAGGCCTCTATCGTCAATTGAAAGGAGATTACAAGCTGGTCTATGATAATTATCCCTTTATTGCCCGTTCCAATGATCAACGCTGGTTGCTTATTCCTTATAGGCATCATCATCAAAATGCGTTTCAGACCTCTATAAACTTTGGTTTTGAACAGAATGAATATGCTGATTATGACCGGTCTGTGTATGTTATCAATTTTAGAAATAATCGTTATACTCTCGGTTTAACGCTCAAGCATGATATCTATGATTTTTACTATTATCTTCAACCCCAATATTCCTGGGGAACTTGGCAAGAGTATGATTTTCAAGCTGGACTAGTCTGGAAATTACCAGGCTCTTCTCTTCTGGAATTTACCATCAATCCTGTTGGTAAGGACCTTCAAAATCTGGATTGGCGCACTTCCATTAGCATCAACGCAGCTTTCTAACATTATGAAAGACGAAGACAATATCCACATTAATTGGATGAAAGTAGCTCTGGAGGAAGCAAGACAGGCTCTGAAGGAAGATGAAATTCCTGTAGGTGCAGTGCTAATTAAAGATAATAAACTTGTCCTTAAAGAACATAACCGAACTCGCCAATATTGCAATCCTTTAGCCCATGCAGAGAAAATGATAATTGACAGGATACTATCTTCTGAAATCAAGTATTTATATGATTATACGCTATATGTTGTGCTTGAACCCTGTGTTATGTGTGCTGGAATGATGATATTAAGCAGATTAGGGACCTTAGTTTATGGTGCTTACGATCCCAAGGCAGGAGCAGTAGGTTCTGTTTACAATGTTCTGGCAGATAAAAGCTTTAATCATCATCCTAAAGTTATTCGTGGAATACTTGAAGAAGATTGTTCTGCCCTATTAAAAGATTTTTTTCAAAATAAAAGAAATATATAAGGAGAGTTGCCGGAGTGGTTGATCGGGACGGTCTCGAAAACCGTTGTATCCTTTCGGATACCCAGGGTTCAAATCCCTGACTCTCCGCCATAATCCTATGCTGCAAAAGTATTTTAATGAATATTTAATCTGCAATGCTCGTTCACCACTTATCAGTGAAGGATTACTGAGAGAAGAATTGCTGTTATATAATATCTCAACTGAGAAATGGAAAGAACTGACTCAGGAATTTGGAAACATAACAGGAAAGCATTTAGGACCAGAAGATGAGATAGGCACTCTTTCTGGAGGACAGAAAGTCTTATTAATGTGCCTATTGGCACTTTATTCTCCTGCTAAAAAAATCCTTTTTATTGACCTCTGGCGTTCTCTTGATGAAAGAAATAGGCAAAAGATAGAAGATTTGCTGGAAGTGTATTCCAGAGAAAAAGAGATTAGACAGGAGGAAATTGGTGATCAGACTTGAATCTGGGACTTATCCTGTCTGGGATGATTTTTCTCTGGAGCTAACCTCAGATTTAACCTTTAGTTCTGTGGCACTATATTATCTTCATGGTGCTAACGGAAGTGGTAAAAGTTCTTTTATTGAAAGGTTACTTATCCCTTCTCTTCGTAATCAAAAGGATATCTTTCTTCTTTATTTTGAGCAACAAATGCATTTCCAGATTCAAGCAGTTAAGGCTTATGCCAGCATTATGCCTCCAAGAAAAGAGATTCATAATGAGATGGATACGGTTGATTATCTGCTGAATAATCTTCTTTTCAATTATAGTCAGGAACCTCGTCCTTGTTTTATAGTTATGGATGAATCACCTTATGAATTGAAGATATATGAGTTTATCAAACAGTATATACCTGATTACTGTCTGATTTATTCTGCACATTCAGAGCTTTTACCGGCAACAAAAACACTGGAATTTATTCCCGTATCTCCATCTTTTTCAAAAATATATGTCCCCTTCAATTAAACTTATATTCGCATTCCTTCAGCTTGTAGCCTGTCTGGTTATAGTCCTATTTTTCTTTATGGAAAATCTTGTAGTCCAGTTAGCATTTGTTTTCCTGTTATCTGTTTTGTTACTATTAAGCAAGGGTCGAAAACGTTGGATTGCAGGATTGAGATTAATGCTGCCTTTTCTGGTTTCCCTAATCATAGTGTACAGTTTATTCGGGCTCTTTAGGTTACACACTCCAGAAGGAGAGCCAGGTTCTTTTCAATTCTGGTTGGAGTTCGGAAGTTTAAGGATTTTGCTTTTTGTAAATTCAGTCCTGGCATTTCAACTTTTTTTCTCCATCGTAGGTTTCAATGACCTTTTGCACTTACCTTTAAAAATTGGTACGATGAAGTATGTTATCCTGGGAAAGGTGCTATCTAATACAGCTATCAATTCCTATCAAGAAATTACCTTTCATCAAAGTCTCATCCCTTCTGAGCAATATGAAAAGCTCCCTTTTTCCCATAGATTTAAGGCGCGGCTTTCGTCTGTTCTTGCACTAATGCTTTCTTTAATCACGGAAGCAAGTCATAAGGGTCAATATATTGATAATCGCATCATTCACTGTCATCAAGTTAAGAAGTATAATCCCAATCAGTGGTATTTGACTCTTGGATTTCTGGTGATGGTAACAGTCGCCACAATGATTATACCTATTCCCGTACCAGGCGGAGGTTTTTTCAATTTCGGAGATGTAATGATTGTGTTTATAGGGCTTTATGCTGGAAAAAAAGCTGGAGCTATTGCAGGGGGTATAGGTTCTGCTATAGCTGACCTTTTGCTTTTCCCACTTTTTGCTCCTATAACTTTAATCGTTAAAGGTTTAGAAGGGTTCATTTGTGGTTTGGCTCATCAGAAATCTGGATTCTTGCAGATAATATTTCCCTTAATTGGGGCAATAGTTATAATTGTTGGTTATTTTATTGGAGAATGGTTTCTTCCTCAACTGGGTAAAGCCGTAGCACTGGCTGATTTACCAGTTAATATAGTTCAGGCATTGGTTGGATTTGTAGGTGGCAGAGCTCTTTTTGAAGCAGCTAAATATCTGAATTTATAAAGAAAAAAGCCATCCTCTAAAGGATGGCTTAAGACTTGTACTATTTTTATAATTACTTCAGTTCAATCACTAAAACCTTCTGTTTTCTGAATAGTTCTGGGTCAGTGATTGTAAGCACATATTGGTCTCCTTCCTGTCTCACTTCATAAGAAGCTGCCACATGGTTAGAAAGCACAGAATATCCTTTTTTGGTAACTGGGAAGGTTATTTCCTGAGTTTCCAGAAGATTGAATTGACTGAACTTGGTTAAATTTACATCCTTAAGTGTGGACACTTTGCCGATACCAAGAATGCCACCTTTACGAGTAATGATTCCACTATCAAGAAGTTGCTTACGAGTCCCTATAGCATAGTAGAGGGTATTGTTATCAATGTTCACCTTATTCAGCTCACTCTCTTTTTCTTTCAGCATATTCTCTCTTTTGGCGATTTCCTCTTGAGCTGCTTTGCGTTCGGAATCAAGTGTACTATTGAGTGCAGAAACTCTGCCTTCTAATTCTGCAACAATTCTTTCTTTTTCAGCAAGAGACTTCTTAAGTCTATCCACCGTACTTTGCATACTCGCCATAGTTTTTTTATTAGCAGCAATTTTAGATTCCAAGTCTGCTATCTGTTTCTTATATTCGGCAATCTTGGCCCGGGCAGTATTTAAGGTGTTAAGATTGCGAGCCTTAAGTTCCTCTGGTGTACCTACAGGAAATTCCGTTCCAGCACCAATTAATCCTAATTCTTTACCCAAGGCATCAATGCTATTTTGTAACTCTTCTGCAGTTACGGGTTCCTCTTTTTCTAAAATTGATTTTTGCAGCTCTTCCTGCGCTTGAGCAAGCTTTTTGGCTTTAACGGATGCGTTATTCCACATTACACCAAATATTATGGCAAGTATTGCCAGCACTACAACTATTATGATCCAAGTTGTCTTATTCATCCTTGACTCCTTAATGGATTCAATTATTATATTACAAATTATTATTATTAATTTAATTGTCAAGGACAAAGTGAAAAAATATATGGATTATATTATTCTTTTTGATTGGACGAAGGAATTTTCAGTTGAGAAAAAGATTGTAGAATGTGTCTTTTACAACGAGAAAGCATTACGCATTCACTTCAAAGATAATACTGACCTCTACTTAGTTATCTCTAATTATGATGCCTATCCTTTTTTTGCTTCAAAGCCTTTTTCTATCGGTGATGAAACTCCTATCTGGGACCAATTAATACATTCTGTCTTAACAAAAGTTAGTTTAGACGAGTATGACCGCATTATGCGTTTTATTTTTACCCAAATTGATATATTCCAACAGAAAAAAACTTATGTCCTAATAGCAGAATTTATCCCTCCTAAACCAAATATAATTTTAGCAGAGCAAAACCAGGAGTTAATCATCGTAGATGCCTTAAAAAAATATTCCTATGCGGATAATCCTCAAAGACAGATTCTTCCTAAAATACCCTATCAACCACCCAAAACCGCCTTTAAACCTTATCATAGAGATATTTCTTTTCCCTTAATCTTACAAACCTTACAGACTGGAGAAACAATTCAGTGCGATACCATAAATGAATACTTAAAAAACCACTTTATCTATGTTCTTTCAGTTAAGGAAGAACTGGAGCATAGAAAAGCTATTGTTGACTACTGGGAAAGAGAAGTAAAAAAAGCTCAACAAAAGCTTCATAAACAAAGAAAAGAACTGGAACAGGCAGAAAAAAGCGATTACTGGAGAATCTGTGCTGAAATCATAAAAGTTAATCTGTCTAATATTCAGAGAGGTCAGAATGTCCTGAAAGCAATAAATTATTTTGACCCTGAGCTTTCTACTATTGAAATTGAACTTTTGCCCGATAAAACACCTCAGGAAAATATGCAATACTATCTTAAAAAGTACAAAAAAGCAAAGAGAGGAAAGGAAGTTATAGAATATAACATCGCCGAAACTGAGAAAAAGATTAAGCAGCTGGAAAACATTGTCCAGAAAGCTAAAAGAGGTGAGCTGGATGAATTACCTCAAAAGGAAAAGTTGCCCCAATTATCTCGTAAACTGGAAATGGTAGAAAAGCTGCTTTGTCTCAGGATTGATGACCGTTTTGAAATTGTGATAGGAAGAAAAGCCATCGAGAATGATTTTATTACCACTCAATTAGCCAGACCTCACGATTGGTGGTTTCATTCTCGTCTTTATCATGGTTCGCATATCCTTTTAAGGTGTCTACAGAAAACCAATCCTCAAGAAGAATTGATTCAGATTTGTTGTTCTCTTGCAGCTTGGTATAGTAAAGCTCGTTTTTCTCAGAATGTTCCAGTTGATTATACTCAGGTGCGTTATGTGCGAAAACCTCATAAGAGCAAACCTGGTTTTGTTACTTATACCAATCATAAAACTGCATTTGTGCAACCTATGGATTTAAGAACAGCAAAAAAGGAATTAAATCTGTGAAAGGTAAGATTAAAGATCAGGGTGTGCTGTTCAAAACTACTCAATTCCGTGAAAGTAGCCTCATTCTTAGAGTATTTCTCAAATATCGTGGATTGGTATCTATTCTGGCTAAGGGAATCCGAAAAAAACCAGAAAATAATCTTCTCAATTCTCTTTACACCTACGATTTTACCCTTTATGAGCCTCAAGAATCGGGTTTGTATCTATTAAGTGAATTTACTCTCCTTAAAGAATTTAATCTATTTGATAATATACCAGCCTGGACTGCGGCTGAATGTGCTGCAGAACTTTATACGCAGATAATTATTTCCTCAGAAGAAAACCCCGCTTACTATGATGTATTACAAAGCTATATGGACTATTTGAAAATCAGAAGTGATAATTCTATCTTACTCTGGTGGCGTTTTTTATTAAGAATATTTAGGATGTTGGGGATAGCTTTTCCTCTGGATTTATGTGCTGTTTGTAATAAGAAAAAGCTGCAAATAGTAGCTTGGGAAAAAGACACGGGTAGATTAATATGTGCTGAATGTTTAAAAGAAGCAAATTATCCTGAATATTATGAGCTATTAACTTCTTCAGCAGCTCAAATTCTACATCTACTTCCTGTAATTGGTGATTACCTGGATAAGCTTCATCCAGATAGTCAAACGGTGGAACAGCTAAACCATCTTTTTTCTGACCATTATCAAAACCACTTCCGAAAACCCCTAAAACTTCACAGTCTGGAAGTCTTAAGTCAGTTTTTTCAATGAGCTAATCGCTTATTCTCAAACCACGCAAATCCATAAATCATACTTATTGACATAAAAAGGTTCTAAGGAAAACTGGAAAATAGAATAGATGGTGCTACTTGATAGGTAAAAGGGAATCTCGTGAAAAGCGAGAGTGGAAACCGCCACTGTAAGCAGCTCAAAGGCTGAATTAGTCACTGTTTTAAAAAATGGGAAGGCTGATTCTTTATAGCCGCTGCAAGCCAGGAAACCTGCCACTAATAACATTTCTGTTATACGGTTGCATTAACAGAATGACAAAGTAGTTCATCCCTATTCAATATATTAAGAATAAGGTGAACCAATGAAACAACTAAAAATCACTCTTCTGGCAGTATTTATCTGCCTATTTTCTATCTCCTTGTATGCAATAGAATTATTTGTAGTCAATTCTGTCTCACGCACTCTTTCTCGCATAGATACTGAGACCGGAACAGTTAATAATACCTTTGCTCAGTTAGGTCTAACTCCTAACCTTATGGATATGGATGATAACAATATCTATGTGGTATGTTCTGGAGATAACGCTATTCAGGTTATTTCACGCTCTACGGGCAACAGTCTTTATTTTCTTCCGATACAAGCTTCCAGCAATCCTTATGATGTGCTCAAGGTGGGAGATTATCTTTATGTGACTGGTTTATTTACCAATAAACTATACAAAGTCAGCCTATTAACAAATAATGTAGTCTCTTCTCTAAATGTAGGAATTGCACCGGAAGGACTTTGTTCCGATGGTTCAAGACTTTATGTTTGCAACACTGGAGGTTATCAATTTAATTATTCAGATAGTTCTATATCCGTAATAGATCTCAATTCCTTTTCGGTGATAGAAACTATTCCCGTCTGGACTAATCCTCAGTTTGCCTGCATCTATGGAAACTATTTACACATAGCTTGCACAGGAAACTGGAGTAACATCTCAGGAAAGATAGACATTATTAGTCTGGAAGACTTTTCTCTGGTGCAAAGACTTGATATAGGTGGACACCCTGGAAATATCTGGATAAACAACCTTGGTATAGCTTATGTGGGAGAAGGAATGAGTAATGCACTCTATAGTTATAATGCCAGTACCTTTGAAATCTATCATAGTGCCCATAATCCATTAAATTATAACGCTTTTATGGTGGCTGGTAATCAAGAAATAATAGCTTTGTTAAATCAAAACTGGACTTCCAACTCTATTATTACGGTCTATGATTATGATTTTAACTTATTAAACACCTTTTCTGCAGGAATTTCCTCCACTGACATTATGGTCGCACCTTCAGTATCGTCTTTAGAAGATGAATGTAATATAGTCCCCCAGTTAAAGATTTATCCTAATCCCTATTCTTTTGGAAAAGAGTTACATTTTTCAGATAAAATAGCAGATTCCAGTCAGCTGTTTCTTTATAATATAAGGGGACAGATAGCCTTTCAGACACAAATAAGAGAGACTTCTCCAATCATTATTCCAAATGAACTTACTCCGGGGATTTATCTTTATAGAATTATTCAGGGAACAAAGAAGGATTCCGGCAAATTAATAATTAAGAATTAATAGAGTTCAGATTTTCCTTGACTTTAGGCTTTTTAAATAGAAATTAGATTAATCTAAAAAATAGATAGGAGTTCTCAGATGAATTATTTTCTAACCGAAGAACAATTAGAGATGCAAGAAATAGCACGAAGAATAGCTAATGAAAAGATGAAACCCGTCTCACAAAAATATGATGAGGAAGGAATCTTCCCCTGGGATATAGTTGAAGTGATGCGTCAAAGTGACCTTTTTGCCATCCTGGTAGGAGAAGAATATGGCGGAATAAGTGGAAAAGTTATGGATTTAGCCATTGTTACGGAAGAACTTTGTGCCGTTGATATGGGCATTTCTCTTGCTTTTGGAGCTACCGGTTTGGGTATGTATCCCATTTTGATTGCTGGTTCAGAGGAGCAAAAACAAAAATACCTAACTCAGATAGCGGCAGGAGAAAAGCTTGCTGCTTTCGCTCTTACAGAAGCTAATGCCGGTTCTGATGCCGGAGCAATAGAAACCACTGCTCGGAAAGAAGGAGACCACTACATTCTAAATGGAACTAAACAATGGATTACCAATGGTGGTGAAGCAGACATCTATTGCGTCTTTGCAATGACTGATAAGACCAGAGGTGCTCGTGGTTGTTCCTGTTTTATCGTGGAAAAAGGAACTCCTGGTTTCAACTTTGGTAAAAAAGAAAATAAGATGGGAATTCGTGCCTCTGCCACGCGTGAACTCATCTTTGAAGATTGTATTGTTCCGGCAGAAAACCTCATCGGAAGAGAAGGTATGGGTTTTATTATAGCGATGAAGGTCTTTGATAAATCTCGTCCTATGGTCGGAGCTCAAGCTGTTGGTGTTGCCAGAGGTGCTTTTGAAACTGCTATTACCTATTCCAAACAAAGACAACAATTTGGTAAACCTATCTCCTCATTTCAAGCTATTCAATTTATGTTAGCTGATATGGCAACTGAGATTGAGGCAGCAAGAGCTTTAGTCTATCAAACTGCCAGATTGATTGATAGTGGTGCTAAAGATTATAGCAAAGAATCAGCAATGTGCAAATATTTTGCTTCAGATGTGGCAATGAAAGTAACCACTGATGCGGTTCAAGTTCTTGGCGGTTATGGTTATATGAAAGAATATCCAGTGGAAAAAATGATGCGAGACGCAAAAATCTTACAGATTTATGAAGGTACTAACCAGATTCAGAGAGGCATTGTTGCATCCGCTTTGCTTAAACAGTATTAAATGCTAATATTTTTAACGCTGGAATGGATCCTATAGCTTTCCCTGAGCATCTTTTATTACATACTTGTTGTGCACCTTGTCTGATAGCCCCATATCATCAGCTTAAAGAGCAAGGCTTATCTTTCACTTCTTTCTGGTATAATCCCAATGTGCATCCTGTAACAGAATACAGAATGCGTCTACAGACTTTAAAAACCTTTGCTGAAAAAGAAGATATACCTCTCCTTTTGCACGATGATTATGGATTACGGAATTTTGTTAAAGCTGTGGTAGATGATATTGATGACAGATGTAGATATTGTTTTCGCACTCGCTTAGAAATGACTGCTCAAACTGCATTAGAGCTTGGATATGACGCTTTTTCCACCACTCTTTTGTATAGTATCTACCAAAAACACGACCTAATAAAAGAAATTGGTGAAGAAATAGCAGAAGAGAAACATATCCCTTTTTTCTATAGAGATTGGAGAACTTTATGGTCAGAAGGAGTTCGCCTTTCCAAAGAAGCTGAACTTTACCGTCAAAAATATTGTGGTTGTATCTTCAGTGAAGAGGACCGTTATCTAAAGAGAAAAAATGAGCAGATATAATGAAATAGACCTTTCTAAGATTCATTTTGCCTCAGTCCAGAATAGATTTAGCAAGGTAGACACTTCTTCCTTTGCTCAGGTTTCTGATAATCTACTGGATAGTATGCCAGACATTCTCAAAGGTGCCGAGTTCAAAGAATTTATCAAGCGTTGTCGCCTTGCACGAGATTCCCATAAAACTTTTATTATAGGTTTAGGTGGACATATTATTAAATGTGGATTAGCACCTCTGTTGATAAAACTGATGGAAGAAGGGATAGCTAAATGTTTTGCTGTCAACGGTTCCGTCACCATTCATGATTTTGAACTTGCTTATTTTGGAAAAACTTCTGAAGATGTGAGCAAGGGTCTTGCAGATGGCACTTTTGGTATGGCAGAAGAAACTATAAATGCTATAAACCGCATTATTATTCGAGCCAGCGAAGAAAAACTGGGTTATGGAGAAGCTTTAGGAAAGGATATTCTGGAAAATGCACCTAATTCAGAAATTTCTCTTTTAGCTCAAGCTTATAAATATAATATCCCAGTTACTGTCCATATAGCTCTGGGAACGGACATCACTCATCAATCACTCTATGCAGATGGTAAGGCTATTGGCGATTGCAGTATGAGAGACTTTCGTATTTTCTGCGAACAAGTCAAAAATTTAAATGATGGTGGAGTCTTCATCAATATGGGTTCTGCTGTTATAATTCCAGAAGTGTTCCTTAAAGCATTAACCGTTGCTCGCAATGTCTATGGTACAATTCAAGATTTTACTACTGCAGTGTTTGATATGAATCAACAATATAGAGAGTTAGAGAATGTAGTTCGTCGTCCTGTAGAAAAAGGAGGAAAGGGTTATTACTTTATAGGGCATCATGAAATTATGATACCTCTTTTGGTGCAGGAACTATTGCGTTAAGCTTTTCCTTTGTTAGCCTAAAGCCACATCCAAAATCATCATAACCACAAAACCGAGCATCAATCCAAGCATTGCTAAATGGGCATATTTCCCATTTTGACAGCGTGGTATCACCTCTTCTGCTACAGCATAAATCATTGCTCCAGCAGCAAAAGAAAGAGCATAGGGCAAAAATGGCTGGGCTATTAAGACTAATGCTGCTCCTATCACTCCTCCAATAGGTTCCACTGCCCCACTAATCTGTCCCCAGAAAAAGCTTCTTCCAGCTGAAAGTCCTGTTTTCCTTAAGGGTATAGACACTGCAGCACCTTCTGGAAGGTTTTGCAATCCAATTCCTATGGTCAAAGCTATTGCACCAGCTAAGGAAGCAGTTTCCAAGCCATAAGCCACAGCTCCATAGGCAACACCGACAGCCAATCCTTCTGGAAAATTGTGCATTGTAACTGCCAGAAACAATAAAGTGGATTCACCCCAGGGAGTTTTAAGTCCTTCACTGGAGCAAGTTTCTTCACTTAAGTGCTCATGTGGTAGCAGTTTGTCAGCAGCAAAAAGAAAGAGACCCCCAGCTAAAAAACCAATTGCGGCAGGAAAAGGATTACCTTTTGTCATCTCCATAGCGGGATTTAATAATGACCAAAAACTGGCAGCAATCATTACTCCTGCCGCAAAACCCATCATTGTATCCATAAACCAGGTCTGGATTCTTTTCACAAAGAACACAAGACTGGCACCTGCAGCAGTCATTAACCAGGTAAAGATGGTTCCTATTAATGCCAGAAGGATAGGATTGAGACTTTCCAGATTCATATCAGGAATAGAAATTCTCTATTGCTTCAAGCATTTGCTGGATAGCAGCATTAGGGTCATCTACTGCTAAAGTTCTTTTATCTCCATTGTCAAAAGTTATTACTACACTTCCTAACACCTTGGATATTTCTCGTATCTTGGGAATAACGATATAGCTTTTCCCCAGATGCTCATCATCGTATGTGTATATTGCTTTCATAGCTTATACCTTTTAAATTAATCTATATCTTCATCTGGAGAAGTCAAAATCATCCTCCAGTGAAGTTATAAAAGCAGCAATCAGTTGAACAGCAGCATCCAAATCTTTAAAAGATATCACCTCATTAGGAGAATGCATATAGCGATTGGGAATACCGATAACCGCCATAGCAGTGCCAGATTTCAGGTCTTGAATGACATCTGCATCCGTTCCTGTTCGTCCTGGAGCAATTTCAAGTTGATAAGGAATATTGAGTTCTTTAGCCAGAGCAATTAGTTTATCATTAATAGCAGGATGCATTGCTGCACCGAGAGTTATAGCAGGACCCTTACTTAAAGAGACATCTCCAAAGATACGTTTATCTGCTCCCGGAATATCCGAAGTAAAAGTCACATCTACCGCTATGGCAATATCAGGTTCAATTTGCCAAGCACTGGTTCTTGCACCTCGCATAGTGGTCTCTTCACCCACACTGGAAACGGCATAGTAATTTACCTTAAGATTTTTATCTTTTAGTTCTTTCATTACTGCCGCAGCAACATAAACTCCGCATTTATTATCCGTAGCTTTGGAGACTACCAGGTCATCAGAAAGCATTTCAAATTCGCTATGATAAGTAATAATATCTCCTATAGCCACTTTATTTTCCGCTTCTTCTTTAGAAAGCGCTCCGATATCAATCCAGAGGTCTTCTAACTTCAGTTTAGGAGGTTCTTCCGTTCCGCGTTGCATATGTATAGGTTTTTTGCCTATAATGCCTCTTACCGGTTTGCCTTGATGATAAATATCTACTCTCAAACCAGGAAGCAGATTGACATCAAAACCACCGAGAGTGCGAACATAGACATAACCTTGCTCATCAATATGGTTAACTATGAACCCAATTTCATCTGAATGTCCCACTACCATAACTTTTAGTTTTCCACTTCCCTTCTTTAAAGCTATCACATTGCCATTACGGTCTTTATTTATTTCATCCGCATAAGGAATTAGAAAGTCCATTACCACTTTCTGAGCTGGTCCTTCAAAACCGGAGGGACTTGGTGCAGATACAAGATTCTGGAAGAACTGCTTATTCTCTTCAGATAACATTTTTTCTCCTAACAATTATTAGCTGTTTCTTCCGCAAAGGGATTGATGACTTTTTTCTGAACGGGATGTTCATGTGGAATAACACACAAGAATTTCAGAACATCTTTTCCGGTATTTTTAAAAGTATGTATCATTCCCGGGTCTACATAGATAGCATCACCTTCAGCAAAAGGTAATTCACCTCTATCAGTTTTCAAAGCACCAGTTCCACTGAGCACATAAACTTCATGTTCCCAATCATGAGAATGATAAGGGGTGTGCCCACCAGGCTCAATTTCAAACATACGCATAGCAAAATTGGGAGCTCCATCTTTTTGCGCTATAAGCCAACGAATTTCTGCTCCTTTGGCACCTTCAGCATTTACAGGTTCCAGAGGCACCTGATCAAAATGGATAATCTTCATTTATTCCTCCATTATTAGATTATAATTAGTCATCTTTTTAACAATATGATAAACGGATAAAAAAGAAAAGCTATGAATAAACTGGGTAGCCAATAACGAGCCAATCCTCACCTGTTTTTTTTAGTGTAATATCTTTCAAATGGATAGCAGAATTGAGATCGGGCAAATCTAATTCCCTTAATATTGCTTTATTACCTCCCAATATTTTAGGAGCATAAAATATATAGCTTTTATCTACTAAGCGTTCAGAAAAAAAGGAGGAAGCTAACTGACTTCCACATTCCAGTAGAACCAGATAGAATCCCTGTTGATGAAGAATCCCTAAAACCTCTTTAAGGCAGAGAGTTCTCCCTTTAGCCGTGACAGGGTATAGGTTTGCTCCAAGACTTAAAAGAGCTTCTGCATGCGGTGAATTTTCTTTCCCTCTCGCACAAAATATGGCAGTTTTATATTCTGGCAGGAAATGAACTATCTGAGAATTGAGCGGAATCTCCAAATAGGGATCCAGAATGGCTCGTAGGGGCTGTTTAATAGGCTTGGGCAAACGAACATTTAACATTGGGTCATCCTTTAATACCGTCCCTATACCAGTTAAAATAACATCCGCTTCTTCCCTTAATTTATGCACCATTTTGCGAGAAGATTCCCCTGTAATCCAGCGAGAAGAACCATCCTGGGCAGCATATTTACCATCCAGAGAAAGGGCAGCTTTCCAAAGAATGAAGGGTCTTCCTTTCTGAATTCTGCAAAGATAATATTCCAGTTGTCGGTTTATTTCTTCCTGCATAATTCCTGAAGTTACCTCAATTCCAGCCTCCAGAAGCTTTTGCCTTCCCTTACCATTAACCAGAGGATTGGGGTCTTGAATACCAATAAAAACTCTTTTAATTCCAGATTTTATTATAGCATCAGTGCAAGGAGGTGTTTTCCCATAATGAGCACAGGGTTCTAAGGTAACATACAAATCAGCATCCCGAGCAGATTTACCAGCTTTTTTTAATGCTTGAATTTCTGCATGGTCTTGACCATATTTTTGTGTCCAGCCTCCAGCAATAATTTTCCCATTTTTAACTATTACGGCACCCACGAAAGGATTAGGAGAGCAGGTTCCTCTTGCATTTTCAGCAAGTCGGATAGCCTCTTTCATAAAATTAGCGGGGTCAGTTGGAATATTTTTCAA
Source organism: Candidatus Syntrophosphaera thermopropionivorans (assembly GCF_004353895.1). Classification (GTDB taxonomy): domain Bacteria; phylum Cloacimonadota; class Cloacimonadia; order Cloacimonadales; family Cloacimonadaceae; genus Syntrophosphaera; species Syntrophosphaera thermopropionivorans. Next base: position 51,658 of record NZ_SMOG01000007.1, read on the forward strand.
GGTTTTTCTTGGCTGGTTCATAGTTTGGGGCAATTTGCAGGATTGCTTGCCACATATTTTTTGCTAACTCCAGATTTCCTAAGCCAGCTTCACAGGCAGCAAGATTATTCCAGGCATTAAGTTCATCAGGTTGTTCTTGATGGAGAAAATTTAGCAGGTCTCGTGCTGGTTCTAATTCGGAATTATGTAGATACAAAGTTGAGAGAGCAAATCCGGCAGCAAAAAAGTGATTATCCAGAGCAAGTGCATTCCAGAAATCCTCTTTAGCTTTGTTATATTGCTTTGCCAGTTGCCAGCAAAGTGCACGATAATAATAAAGGTCAGCACAGTCAGGAAATTTTGGCATATTTGCCGTTAAGAGATTCCAAGCTTCTTCCGCTCTTCCATTGGCAAGGGCATCCGCTAGATTCTGAAATAGTTGATTTTGTTCATAAAACAGATGAGGACCGCCATTAAAGTTTTGTCGTATCTTCCATCTTCCTGTTGCAGAGGTAAGTAGCACTGCCCAAATAATTTTATTATTTAATTCAAGAACTACCATAGCACTAATTCCATCATCAGCAGCTCCAGCATAAAGAATAGAATAGGATTTAGTTTTCTTCAATTCCGGGATAGAAGAAATAATTGCTGTGTAACGTTCAGCGAATTGGTCAAAATCCACATCGTTTATAGTAAATGAGCGCAATTTCTCCCATTCCTGTGTAATAACAGCATCAAAAAAGGCAAAGGTTACCGTTTCAGGAGATTCCGGTTCCGCTATTTCTTCATAAGGAATATTCAACTTCTGCATTAAATAAGCAAGAGGAAAATTTGCCGGATACTTGTATTGCTCCAGCCATTTCAACATCTTTTCACTATCTTGCCGGGTAAATTCGGCTGGACTTAAACCATCCAGTTCTGGAAGACTTTTATAGCACCAGTAATCTAAAAATTTTTTAGTGGTCTGCACAAACTCTGTATTGGAATCAGAACGGAAAGCAGGAAAGGGACTGGTGTGCGATTCATCAAATTGAGCAGCATAAGGACAGGAGGAAGGACAATGTAAATCTATCCTGAGATTCATACAACATTTCCAGCCAATCAGCTTATCCTTATAGCGAGGACATTTACGCACTGCCATTTCAGAGCGACAACGAAAACAGCGTTCTTTACTAAGTAGCATTTTTTATGACTCTAAAATAGGTGGCAGACGACGTTTGAAAGCAGAATATTGAATCATTCTTTCCACTTTTTGATAAAGTTCCACGGGATAGGAAAGATTCTCTGTGGCAGAAATACTTAAATGAAGTTCTGTCAATTCATAAACTATCTCATCCAGAACGGGGTAAGATATCCCTATTTCTTGTTCATCAGATTGACCGGGCCAAAGGTCTGCCGTAGGAGTCTTATTTATTATTTTTTCGGGAATATTTAGAATCTTTGCCAGTTTCCAGACCTCTGTTTTGTAAAGATGACCGATAGGTTCAAAAGCACAAGCAGAATCACCAAATTGAGTAAAATAGCCTATCATAAGTTCTGTTCTATTACTTGTCCCTAAAACTAATGCCTTCAATTTGGCGCTAAAATCATAAAGAACACACATTCTGATACGAGCGAGCCAGTTGCCAATCCGCATATGGTCAGCTTCCGGAGCATAGGTTTCAAAGTAGGCTTTAGTTATAGCAGTTATATCAATAATCTGATAATTTATTCCGAGCTGTTTTGCTAAATCTCTGGCATCAGCTACAGATTCGGCATTGCTGGTCTCATAGGGCATTATTAAAGCCGTAACATTTTGGGCACCAATAGCTTCAACCGCCAGAGCAGTACTTACAGCAGAATCTACTCCTCCAGATAATCCTACCACTAATCTATCTCTTTCTGCATTTGATAAATAGCTACGAATAAATTCAATTATCCTTTCTTTTTCTTTATACAAATCAAGATTCCGCATTCTTTCTCCCTATCTTATTTGTTTTATTCTAAAAATTTCTCCTTTAATTTCAGTCAAGGATAAATCCATAGGACTAAAAGGCAAGATAAAGATATAGGTAATTGCGTCAGAATAAATAATCTGCTTTAGGCATAGCTCATTCCCACTCTATTATATATAATTTATGTCCAACTGATGTCCAGCTCATGTCCGAAATCGGACATAAGCTCTATATAAACTGGTTATTTATGGGATAAGAACAAGCTAAGGAACTAATAATCAATAATGGTGTACAAATGTCCTCCTCTGCACCAAAAAATATTCAGGGATTACCGACTGCGCAGACTTTAAAAAAAGCTTGAGAATTGTTTTCTGAATCTAAGATAAAAAAAGGATTGTTAGAAGAGCCAAGATATTCCCATATTCCACTGGGGTTCAATGAATAATAAATATTATAGGAGATATTATAAATCGGAGTTCCATCCAAAGCTTGATTAACAGGGTCCCAGTTTAGATATAATAAATCAGAGTTCTTTATAATTCTAACATTCTGCGGCACCTGGGGAATGCTCATATTTCTGTATTCATAAGCTCCAATATCAATATAATTTTCCATAATACGAGGGTTTCCCGCAAGGTCAAAAAGATAAAGCGAAATATCTGTAGATGGATTGCCACTATTCCTACAGGGTGAATTCTGATGTAATCGCCAATCTGCAGCTAAACCATCCAGATTCAGGCTGTTATCAATGGTTGGTTGAATAAATTGTGGATTTCCAGTTATATTGTGATTACCGTATTGACTGTCTTGCCAGGGTTCATTTTCCCAACTAATATTAAAAGCTGCCAGACCATTTTCAATATCATTATAGTCAAAGAATTGACTGGGTCCGTCGGTTCTAATGCCAATTTGTCCCTGAGAACTGCTGTTTCCCCAGATAATATTATTATAGCAATCTGCATAGCCTCTAATATACAAACCTCCAGGACCTCCATTGGGATAATTTATGGTAGCAGAATTATTACAGATGGTATTATTTATAATAGAATTCCCAGAAGCATAAGATGAAGCAAAAAATCCACCACCTTGATGAGAAGTTCCATTATTGACAATAAGATTATTTAAGCAAAGATAATGACAATTATTTTTAAGAGCAATTCCACCTCCGCCATTTTGAGCATAATTATTGGAAAATTTACTGCAAATGATATAATGACTTCCTCCACAAAGAGTTATACCGCCTCCCATTTTTCCTGCACTGTTAGATTTAAAGGTGCAATGTTCTATATAGAGAGAAGTCTGATGGTTCAAATCTGGCAAAGAAGTAAAAATAGCTCCTCCATCATAATTGGCTGAACAATTATAGAAAAAACAATTTTTTACTTTAAAACTACTATTCTTGGCATATAAAGCACCACCACTATCAGCTGTGGCATAACTGAAACAGCAATTTTCTATAAGTAATCTGGAACTATTCAAAACCCGGATTATGCCTCCATTTTTGTCCTGACTATCCTGCCTCGCATCTCCCCTGCTTAAAGAACAATAACGAAATATAGTAGAATCATTGCTGGAAGCTATGTCTTGCATAAGAATTCCACGCCACTTTTGTGTATTTGATGTGGTGCTGAATTTAATACTATCTGAGAAAGTGCCTATAGCCTGTAATCTACCCTGGATTTTTAAAGTATAATATCCCTGAAATTGTAATTCTACTCCGGGATTAAGTGTTAAACTTTCTCCCTCAGGAATGATTATATTGCCATTAATCAGATAAGGTGAACCTGCAACACTCCATACACCACTGACATTCCCTCCCGAAATAACTGTAGCTGCAGATAAAAAACAAGAAAAAAGTATCAACAAAACACTGCACAGACACCGCATATTTTTGTTCCTTTTTCCAAAATATTGCAATCCTTTAAAAAGATAATTATATTTTTGTCAATTAAATTTTATAGTTTGAGTGTGTGGTAAAGGCAAAAAGTATCCCCAGAAAATCTGACAAACCAGCCTCCTTATTCTCCTGGTATCGCTTCATCTATTTACGAACTTTCTTAACTGAGGTTTAATAGGTTAGGGTACAAGGCTTTATCCCATACTTTAGCGCATCTTGAACCATTCTTATACGATATCTCCTGACATCTTCCTTATCGCTAATGATTATGTTTTCTATATAGGTTTTCATAAAGGTTGCACTCGCTCTATCTGTCACAATAACTACCAATTATATAGACTTTAATCTTATTCTTTATAAGTTTTCTTCTGTTCTTATTTATTATCTACGGGTTTGAGATACCTTTTCCCTTTACTAACCAGAAAGTTGTTTTAGCATTAGAGCGCACTTAGGATGTAAAGTAAGTTCACCACCACCTATGCGTACTCTATTTATTTTAGCTTTTTTTAAATTCTTTAAAAGGCAATTGAATACTTCATCACTCATCATAGTTCTTGGATAGGGGAAAAGAGGGTTATTACAGTAGACACATTGTAAATCACAGGCATCGGTAAAATTCACAGAAAGTATAGGTGGTTTTGGTAGATCAGGTAATTTAAATGGATATTTTAATTGAATTAGTTTCTTTAATGGGATGCCCTTTTTCAAGGCATAAACTTTAAAATATATATAATAATAAGAATACGAAGCCCTCCAGGCGAAATCCTGAAACTTGTTAAATTCGTATTCTTTTTTATTTTCTATAATCTATATTTGATTTCTACTCTATGAAATTTACCGAAGCCTTTTTATAATGTAATTAAAATGAAGACTCCATTATTATTTTTAAAATTTATTTTTTTACTTCATCAATATCATTTTGCGTGTGGCTGAGAATTTTCCAGAACGCATATGATAGTAATAGATACCACTGCTGACAGGTGAACCCTTCTGGTCTGTCCCATTCCAGGCAATCTGATGAAAACCTGCAGGGTATTCAGTATTTACAAGATTTTTAACCAGTTGTCCTTTTTGATTGTAGATATCCAGAGTCACCAGACCAGGGGTAGCTAATTCAAATCTAATTGTGGTTTCAGGATTAAATGGATTAGGATAATTGCCATACAAAGTAGTAACTAATTGAGGAACAGTATAATCATTATTAGGAGTGGCTTGATAAATATTTCCACTGCGATTCCAGGTTCCCAGATAGCAATACCATTCATAAGATTGAGCGGGACGCTTCACATCTATTACATAGATAGATTCATCGTTTGGAATCACGATATCAATATCTCCATCTCTATCTATATCAGTCAAAGCAGCAGATACTTTTATATTACCACCAATCGGAATAGGGAAATTAGGAGATTCAGTGCCATCAACTCTAACGCTATGCAAATAGCCATCGGAATCTCCAAAAATAATTCCAGCATAGTTATCACCATCAAACCGAGCTACAACGGGAGTGCATTCTACAGATTGATTGATAGAAAGAGGTGTATTGGGATAATCTGCTCCAGAAGGAGTGATTACATTAATATTGCCTGAGGCAGTAATCACAATTATTTCTTTTGTTCCGTTATTATCCACATCAGCTACCACAGCACCAGTCTTGATTTGTCCCCCTAAATTTTTTTGGAAAAGCAAGGTTCCATCGTGATTATAAGCCAGAACATTACCAGTAGCGGTAGTTGTAACTATGATTTCAGGATAATTATCATCATCCAGATTAGCGATGGTTATAGGATTTTGAGAACCTCCTTGCATAGAAACCGGGAAGCCGGGTATATTTTGAGCATTAGTGCTATTGATTGCATTTAAATTGCCAGTCATAGTTGCGACAATTATTTCATGATGTCCATCTCCATTTAAATCACCAATAGCAGGAATTCCAAGACAAATACCCTGCGCTGAAACTGGGAAATTAGGATAAGCAGTGCCATCCGGATTGAGAACAACAATATTTCCAGTCTGGGTGAGAGCAATTATTTGCTGAGAATCATCCATAGCAAGGGAAGCGATAACAGGTCCATTACGAAGAATTCCACCTGAGGGAACCGACCAGAGAATGGTTCCGTGCTGATTGAAAAGCACGATGTCATTATTTTGCAAACAGGCTGCAAATTCTAAAGCACCATCATAATTCACATCTCCCATTGCCAGTGAACCAATGATGGCAGAACCCAAATTGAGAGGAAATCCTTCCAGTTCGGTTCTTCCATCAGGTTTTAAGATATGCACAATTCCGGTTGGTTCTGAAACGACTATCTCTTTATCCGAGTTAGAGTCCAAATTATATATTATAGGACTGGAAGTAGAAGCTCCACTGAAATTTAGGGGCCAACCCACTTGATTCAAAGTGAGTGGTATATTAAGAGGAAGGACTCTGTTATAGGGATAATCAGCAGATTGATTGGCGGTTACCGTAAGTTCAAAAGGAATAGGTTCTGAAGGTAATGTGGCGACTGTTTGAAAAATGAAAGGTTGATTATTATTCCACATAGTACTACCGGCAATTATAGTTCCATAATTAGCAGTATTTTCTATAATTGTGACCCCAGGATAAGTAGTAGAAAGAGTAACACTAAGGTTTTGTGCATCCAACCAGGCAAGACCAGTGTAAGGGTCTATATAATTATTCAAGGAAACTTTTAGCTTTATAGTCTCTCCAGGATTAGGAATGCCATCACCGTCACCCTGGATTTCTTCCAGTGAGTAATCTTCAATGGTTATATAGGGAATCTTATCATACATAGTAGCGGCAAAGGCATTTACTCTTCCCGCACCAAGCATTCCTACATAATCAGGATTTTTGTCATAAATATAATCAGCGGTATGCATTACTCTTTGCATTAACTGTTGAGGGGTCAATTCAGGATTTAGAGCTTTAACCAATGCACAGACACCTGCGACAATAGGTGAAGCCATAGAAGTGCCACTATTGGATTCATAACCGTTGTTAGCGATAATTGTAGAAAGGATATTTTCTCCTGGAGCGCAGATATCAATGGTTGCACCATAATCAGAAAAACTGGATTTAATATCATTGCGTCCCGTTGATGCCACGCAGAATGCATTGGTGCAATCTGCAGGATAATCCTGATAAGAACTATTATGTTCAGTATTTTCATTTCCAGCCGCAGTGACCACTAAAGCACCGAGATTGGTAACATAATTAACAATAGAATTGGGGTAAGCTCCATTTCCAACGCTTCCCCAGCTGGCATTGATGATATCTGCTCCCACTTCTCCAGCATATTTAACCTGGTCATAGGCAAAAGAAATACCCTGTGATGGAGAGGAATCTGGAGCGCCTTTGCAGATGATTAGTGAAACTATTGGTGAGGTTCCAACCACTCCTATGGCATTATTTCCAACTGCTCCAGCACAGCCAGCAACATGAGTGCCATGATAATTGCTTGCATAATTCTGAATAGGATTATTATCATTAGTATAAAAATCCCAGCCAACCAGGTCATCTATTTTATTTCCACCTTCTCCAGCATCAATTCCATCACCACCGGATATAGTACCAGCATCCCAATTAATAGTCATACCGGGAGCTTCAGCAGGATTAATCCAGATATTACCCCGAAGGTCAGGATGATTCCATTTCACACCAGAATCGGTTATAGCAACTTTAACATTATGAGAACCCTGGATATAATCCCAAGCGTCATAACTTCTGATAACATCATGGACATATTGTTGGGTGATAAGAGGGTCATCGGGAACAAACTTGCTGCGAACAATACCTTCCAATTCAGCGTAAATAAGGTTTTTATCATTAGATAAAGCTTCCACTGCTTCATCTATATTATCATCAGATGCTAAAGTTAAGCGATAGGTGTTTTGAAGATATAAGCCGTTGTCATTCCAGGTGGGATCTTTAACATAGGGATGCATCTGTTGCATATCTACTATTCTATACTCCAGAGCGAGCTTATCAAAGGAGGAGATACCAGTTTGAACAACACCTTCATTTTTAGTAAAATCAATTTTTCCAGTATCATTACCAATAGCTGTTTTAGTAAAGCATACTATAATAGATTTTGAGACGAAATAATCAGGATCAAATTTAATGGCAAAGATAGCTGTTATTGCCACTATAAGAGAGATGATAATAATAAATCTTTTCATTTTTACCTCGGGAAAATGGTTTATAAACTTCATAATTAAAATAGATGTTTTAGTCAATCCTTAAAATTATCATTGTAGCTCATCAGTACAGGATAAGTTTTTCTTTTTCAGCGTATTGACGAAAGTAAATGTCTTTAATTAAACTATTTTGGGGATTTATTAATTCTGGGTCTTGAGCTATAATCTGGAAGGCATCTTTACGTGCTAATTTAAGGATTGGCTGATCGGAAAATAAATTGGCAAATTTGAAATGAGGTAAACCGGATTGTTCTGTGCCGAAGATTTCTCCTGGTCCTCTTAATTCCAGATCCTTTTCTGCTATGAGGAAACCATCTGTAGTAGAGGCTAAAGTGGCAAGTCTTTCTCTCGCTATATTAGTCGCAGGCATATGTTCTATAAGATAGCAATAAGCTTGTTGTCCACCTCTTCCAACTCTACCTCTGAGTTGATGTAATTGAGCTAAACCAAAACGTTCTGCGTGTTCAACTATCATTACCGTGGCATTAGGAATATCAAGTCCTACTTCAATAACTGTAGTAGAGACCAGAATTTTTATTTCTCCATCTTTGAAACGACGCATTATATCTTCTTTTTCCTTAGAAGACATTTTCCCATGGATAAGAATGCAGGAGTATTGAGGGAATATTTTAGTAGATATATAATGATGCATTCTTTGAGCATCCAAGAGGTCAACCTTATCAGATTCTTCAATGAGAGGACAGACAATATATACCTGTCTTCCTTTTTCCAGTTCTTTTGCCACTTCTTTATAGACCAGATCAATTTTTTGACTGGAACGGATGAGGGTTGTGACTGGGATACGATTAGGTGGAAGTTCATCAATAATACTAACTTCCAGGTCTCCATAAACAGTGAGAGAAAGGGAACGGGGAATGGGAGTAGCACTTAGATAGAGTAAGTCTGGATGTTTGTGTTTTCGGGCTAAAGCAGCTCTTTGTTGAACTCCAAAACGATGTTGTTCATCAATAGCAACAAAACCTAATTTATCAAAAGAGATTTCGCGCTGGATAAGTGCGTGAGTGCCAATAATGATATCCGCATTTCCTTCTCTTATATCGGTTTTTGTTTGTTCTTTACCTTTATAGGTTCCCCCTTTTAGCAATGCTACTTTTACTGGTAAACCTTCTAATAATCTGGTGATATTATGGTAATGTTGATCTGCCAGTATTTCTGTGGGAGCCATAAGTGCAGCTTGATAACCATTTTCAACAGCCAAAAGCATAGCAAAGAGGGTAACAATAGTTTTTCCCGAACCGACATCACCTTGAAGTAAACGAGACATCTGTTTATCCGAGGTCATATCAGCAAAAATCTCATTTATAACACGTATTTGAGCATTAGTCAGTTTAAAGGGGAGCTTATGATATAGCTGAGCTGTAAGTTGTCTTTTATTCTCAAAACGGATACCTTTAATTTCTTCCATGTGATAATGTTTATGTCGTGCCCAGAGTAGTTGAGAATAGAAGAATTCTTCATAGACAAATCTTTTATGTATCTCATCAAGTTCTTCTGGATGGAGTGAGAAATGCATCTTTTGCAAGGCAATTTTCCGGGGAAGAAAGCCATATTTGGCAAGGACAAACTCAGGTAGATTTTCTTCAATTTTATCCACATATTCTTCAAAAGCATTATAGATGATACGACGGAAGAATTTTTGAGTTAGATTCCCGGTTAAAGGATACACCGGCAGGTATTCTCTCTTTTTCCAGAAGTCACTCTCTTCTTCTTCATTTACAAATTCAATTTCGGGATGCATTAGCTGGAGTTGTCCATTATATTCTGAAAGAGTACCAGAAACCCAGAGTAAATTTCCTGGTTTGAATTTTTGGCTGTAATCTTTAGGATAATTGAACCAGGTGCAGATTAAAGTAGAATGTCCATCGCTCACTCCAACATTAAGCATATATTTCCCATTTTTGGTAGATTTTTCATTGACCCAGGATATCATTGTGGTCATCGCAATGCTATCTCCAGGATTAAGCTCAAAAATAGCTGGTTCAATTTTACGATGGATATAATCACGAGGAAAATACTCAAATAAATCCATTACCGTATTAATACCAATTTTAGCAAGCTGTTTGGCACGTGCTTCTCCTACACCCTTAATAAATTTAACAGGAGTGGATGTATCTTTTATATATGCCTTTATGTCCTTTTTATCCATATAGACATAATGTTGAAATGACATTTTTTGTCAATATCTGCAGGAATTCAGCAGGGTCACTGGTATAATTAAGCATATAATACTTTTATAAGAGTGATTTTTTTCTTGACCACAATGCGTCAAAAGATAGAGAGGTAACTTCATATAAGTGTATAAGTTTTTATAAGTTAGACAAATAGAAAGTACAAAGTTATTATCATATTGAGAAGGAGAATACTATGAAAATCGGGAAGAAGCTTATACCTATAATCCTGATAGCGATTGTAGCGTCCTGTGCTTTTGCCAAGACAGGTGGTACAGAACCCCCCCAACTGTCTACTTCCAAAAATCAAAGCTCAATGTTTGTGAATGACGAGGGGATTAATCCTGTAGTTAAAGTCGTGCGTGATGTCAGAGAATCCGTGGTGCAGATAAAAGTAGAGGCAAAAGTTAATGTGCCCGCAATTACCAATCCATTCTTTGATGACCCTCTATTCAAATATTTCTTTCCAGAGATTCCGAGGGAAATGCAGAGAAAGATAACTTCTATGGGTAGTGGTTTTATTTATGAATTCAATCCACAAACCAGGGAAGCCTATATTATGACCAATAATCATGTGGTGGAAAAAGGTAAGGAAGGGACAATCACTGTTACCCTTGCAGATAAGATTAATTATACTGCAGAAGTAGTAGGTTTGGATCCAAGCACGGATGTAGCGGTCATTAAGATTAAGGTTAAAGAAGGGGAGAAAGTTACTATTGCGCCCTTAGGAGATTCTTCCAAACTGGAGATTGGAGAATGGGCAATTGCTATTGGAAATCCTTTTGGAGATGTAGGTCTGGATAGAACGGTTACTTTAGGAGTTATTTCCGCTATAGGAAGGTCAAATTTAAATTTTGGAACCAATTCTCCTATTTATCAAGATTATATACAGACTGATGCAGCGATCAATCCTGGTAATAGTGGTGGACCTCTTTTAAATATAAATGGAGAGGTGATAGGAATTAATTCAGCTATTACCAGCACCAGCGGTGGAAATATCGGAATTGGTTTTGCTATTCCCATAAATTTAGCTAAGCGAGTGGTAGAAGACCTGGTAGCTACAGGGAAGGTTACTCGTGCTTATATAGGTATTTTACCACAAGAAATAACAGCTGACTTAATGGAAGCTTTTGACCTTTCCGAAGTTTCAGGGGTGCTTGTAGCAAAAGTGGAGAAGGATTCTCCCGCAGATAAAGCTGGAATTCAAGTGGGCGATGTGATTATTGAATTCAATGGCGAAAAAGTGCCCAATGTATCCAAATTTCGTATTGCCGTTGCAACTTCTAAACCAGGAGTTCAGGTTCCCGTTAAAGTAATCCGAAATAAAGATACTTTAACTCTACATATCACCTTGGATGTTTATCCAGAAGATAAATTAGCCAGCACAGAAAAATCTACTAAAGCTGATACCAACGCAGGTATAACCGTTGTTTCAATTGATAGTCCTTATGCAAGACAAAACAACATTAAAGCTGATCGGGGTGTGGTAGTTAGTGCAGTTGCACCAGATACACCAGCTGCTCGTGCCGGAATCCAGCCTGGTTATATCATTTTAAAAGTTGGAAATACCGAAGTTAATAGCCCAGAAGAATACAATGCTGCTATGGAAAATGCGATAAAGACAATGAAAGAAAAATCAAGTAATACCATTGTTCTTTATGTGCAGGACCGCAGCAAAAATGAACAGTTTGTAGTGCTGCGTTTCAATAGTTAACTTACCAATAGACAATTAAAAAGCTCCATCTGAATGATGGAGCTTTTTTTTAAAATAGGCTCTCACAGATTACACAGATTGCACAGATTAAAGGTTGTTTATTAGTGGGAAGGTGATTAGGAATGGGAGCACGCAGATTACGCAGATAGCGCAGATATAAATCTTCGTTCTTTGAACAATTAAAACAAGGATTGAAAAAAATGTTCCCACAGATAACAAAGATTGCACAGATAAAGGGGTTGTATTAGGATAGGGATTAAAATGGGCTCTCACAAATTACACAGATTAAAGACTGTTTATAGTGGAAGGTGATTAGAAATGGAAGCACGCAGATTACGCAGATAGCGCAGATATAAATCTTCGTTCTTTGAACAATTA
>NZ_SMOG01000008.1 GCF_004353895.1 Candidatus Syntrophosphaera thermopropionivorans
CTTGTCAGATAATAATATTTAAAGAAGAGAGTCTTAAATAGGGGATATAAGATATGAATAATAAGATATTTATCGTAGAAGATGAATCGGACATTCTGGAGTTGGTAAAATTGGTATTAAAAAATGCAGGATATCAGACGGAAGGATTTAATGGAGCAAAGTTGATGCTGAATCGTCTAACTGAGCAAATTCCCGATTTAATTATCCTGGACTTAATGCTTCCTGATTTGGATGGAATGGAAGCTTGCCGAATTATTAAGAATAGACCAGAATGGGAAACAATTCCTATTATAATGTTAACCGCCAGAACAGATGTTGAAGATAGAGTTAGAGGTCTGGAATATGGAGCAGATGACTATATAACAAAGCCCTTTGCCAGTTCTGAATTAGTAGCACGGGTAAAAGCAGTGTTACGTAGAAGAGGCTGGGAAACCTCTAAAAATGTTCTTACCATCACATCGGATTTTCGCATAGATTTCAATAAATTTGAGGTTTATATAAGGGATAAGAGGGTAGATTTAACCTTAACTGAATTCAAGATATTGCAACTTCTCACGCAAAGACCTGGCTGGGTCTATAGCAGAAATCAGATTCTGGATTATCTCTGGGGAAATGATAAGATAGTGATAGAAAGGACCGTGGATGTCCATATCCGCAATTTGAGAGAAAAATTAGGGGATTATGCTTGGACGATTAAAAATATCCGGGGAATGGGTTATAAATTTTCTCCCTATGAGGAAGATTCAGGACAATGAGGAAAAATCATCTTAGCACTCTATTGCTTATTGCTGTCCTTCTTCCCTTGTTAAGTGTGGGGTTATGTTTAATTCTTAAAGCATCTCTTGGGCTAACCATCTTAGTTGCAGCAGCAGTCTCGCTTTTTGCTATCTGGTTTCTTTGCTCTTCTTTCCGAAAGATAAAAGATAGCTGGATACATACAGCCAGAACCGTTGTTCAAGGAGACTATTCCCAGCGTCTACAAGAGTTTGGCATAAAGGAAGTGGATGCAGTAGCCAATGAATTTAATCAGATGTTGGAAAGACTGGAAGAAGTGATTACGCATTTAACCATTCATAGACAGGAACTGAGATTACTGCTAAATTCTATAGAGGATGTTCTCTGGGCTCAGGATGATGAAGGTAGAATAATCTGGGCAAACGAACCATTCCAGAAACTCTTTCCTGCCTATAATCCAGCACAAAAACCTCATTATCAGGAAATAATCCGTCATCCTGAATTATTAGCTTATCTGGAAAATAGGAAAACTTCACCAGACAAGAAAATAGAGGAAATCACTATCCAGAATCACAGCTATATTCTTTCCTATAGTCTGAATCAGGAAGCTAAACGCAATATATTTATCCTCCATAATATTGATGCTATTCAAAAAACGGAACAGATAAAGAAGGACTTCATCGTCAATCTGGCTCACGAATTGAGAACTCCTATGACCGCAATCCAAGGTTTTGCGGAAGCAATGTTAACCGCTCCTGAAAAAGATAACACTCGCTATCTGAAGATAATCTTAAATCACAGTCAGCGGCTGAATCATCTTATCGGAGACCTGGAACAACTTATCCAACTGGAAAGTACTGCTCAACTGGAATTGCAGGACATTAATCTTTCCACCTTCTTTGACAATATAAAATTGATTCTGGAACCTGAAATCCAGGAGAAAGAATTGAATCTGGAAATTGAACTGGACCCTGCTATCCCGAGATTGGTGTGTGACCCCTTCCGTTTGGAACAGGTTTTTATAAACTTAGTGCAAAACTCACTTCGCTACACGGATAAAGGAACAATAAGCATAAAAAGTAGAAAAGAAGGGAATAAGGTCATATTTGAAGTTTCTGATACCGGAACAGGCATAGCTCCTGAACATCTGGATAGAATCTTTGAACGTTTCTATGTAGCAGACCCTTCTCGCACCAGAAGTCGTAATGGGACAGGGTTAGGATTGGCAATAGTAAAACACATCATCCTATTACATCATGGAGATATTACCGTCTCCAGTAAATTAGGAGAAGGAACCACTTTCAAGATTACCCTTCCTCAAAAAACCTTAGAATCTGGCAATGAAGTCTGAAGAGAATCCTATTTTTAATTTAGACTATGATGCGTTGCTGGAGGAATATTCACCTCTGGCATATAGCATCTGCAATCAATATAAAAATGCAGGTCTTCCTCTGGAGGATTTGCAGCAGGAAGCATTATTGGGGTTATTAGAAGCAGCAAATAGCTATGATGCCACAAAAGGAGCGAAATTTTCTACCTATGCAGTCTGGCATATTAAAAAGAGAATCCTTTCTGCCCTTAAAAAAGAAATGGCACATTCTTTACAGGCAGAAACCTTTGAAGATAATCAAATAACCGTTAATAATGAAGAAGTGCATATAAAAAGCTCCGACTGGGAAAAAATTATTCCTTCCGATATGCCACCCTTAGAAGCAAAGATTATTCACTTGTCCTATCAAGAAGGTTTAACTCTGAAAGAGATAGCTAAGAACTTAGACCTCACAGTGGAAAGAGTGAAACAAATAAGAAATAAAGCCATCCGAAGAATAAAAAGAGAGCAAGAATCACTAACCTCCTCTATCTCAACTAACAATAATAAGTTACCTTAATAGTTAACAATTCTTAACCTCCAGCTAATCAAATCCTAACATTTGATACCTATAATACAGTAGATCTTCAAAGGAGGAAAAAGAAGATATGAAAAAATTGATTTGGTTGACCCTACTTGGGCTACTTCTGACAGGAACATTATGTAGCCAGGAACTAAAAATTAGTGGAGAAATGTGGAATCGCTGGACTATAGTAAATGGAAAAGTACCAGCAGACAGTAGTAATGCTATCCTGAAAAACTATTTTTCTTTGGAAAGGGGATACTTCGGATTGGAACCCAAATTCAGTGAAACCGTAAAGGGCCGCTTTACTGTAGACATCTTTAGCTCTGATGATAATAAGAATGGCGCTGGATTAAAACTGAAATATGCTTATCTGGATTTTTCCAATCTTATCCCTATACCGGATTTAACCACAACCGTTGGATTACAGAAAGTATATTTTGGTTCTATCTATGATTGGACTTATGACCTTATTGGAAAAGCTCCTGCGGATGAATATAGCATAACTAATTCTTCCGATTACGGTATCACTTTCAATGGATATTTTCCAGAAGGTTGGGGTGAATATGCAGTGGGTATTTATAATGGAGAAGGATATAAGAACTATGGTGCTAATTTGAAGGATAATATTGAACCCGCTTTTGTGGGTAACTTACGTATAACCCCCGTAAGTGGTATTATGGTTGGTGGCTCTATTATGATAAATAGTAATGAAAGAAAAAAACTTCTCACAGATAATACAATTAATCCAAAGTTTAATCAGCAGCTATTATTGGATGGATTGGGCAGTATTACTTATGGTCCAATAAACTTATGTCTGGAATACATTTCTAAAAAAGTTATGCATGCAGATGAATTCTCCAATAAGGACTATACAGCTAATTGTCTAAGTGTTATCCCTACCATTAAATTACAAAAGCTTATAGGATATGATTTAGATTTAATAGGAAGATATGATAGATGGGATGAAACTGATAATCCCTCTAATCAAAATTTACTTAATGCAATAACAGCTGGCTTGAATTACAAGTTTATGCACAATGAAAGTGCTAATCCAGCCATGCAATTTCAAATTAATTATACTTACAAATCTTATGATGAAGAAGAATCTTCAGCTTCTTATGCTAATAAGCTAAAAGATAGCTCTACTCTTCTTCTTCAACTTAAATGGCGTTTTAATAATACAATAACACTATAGGATGTAAAAAATGAAAAATAAACTATTATTACTTGTGGCAATCTTAACCCTGACAACTATTACTGTTAATGCTAAAAGCAAAGTAACCTGTGCGGGCTCAACAACTGTCCTTCCCATAGCCCAAGCGACGGCAGAAGCTTTTATGGATGCACATCCAGATATCAATATCTCTATTCGTGGTGGAGGTTCTGGAGTAGGAATCGCTGCTTTGATTAATAATTCTGTGGATATTGCCCTCTCCAGTCGTCCTATGAAATCTAAAGAAATCTCTCAAGCTAAGGCTAAAGGGATTAACCCTGTTCCCTATGCTATAGCTCTGGATGGAATTGCTGTTATCGTCCATCCCTCCAATACCATAAGCAATATCACTATCTCTCAAATAAGGGATATCTATACTGGTAAGATAAAGAATTGGAAAGAACTGGGCGGTCCTAATCTTCCTATTGTGGTTATCTCTCGTGATGTTTCATCGGGAACTTTTGAAGTGTTCAATGAAAAGGTTATGGCTGGAGCTAAGGTCAGTTCTTCTGCTCAACTTTTAGCTTCTAATAATGCAGTCACCAATACTGTAGCAGATACACCTGGAGCTATTGGTTATGCGGGAGTTGGTTTTGTAAGCAATAAAGTAAAAGCCTTAGTTGTGGAAAAGGTTTTGCCCAGCGAGAAAACAGTGCAAGACGGTACTTATATATTATCTCGGAAATTGTATATGTATACCAATGGCAAAGCAACTGGAGCTGTCAGTAGCTATATTGCTTTTATTCAATCTCCTCAAGGTCAAAAGATAGTTAAAGAACAAGGTTTTATTCCTTTGCAATAAAGCTATGACTATAAACCCTAAATCCTCCATTATGACGGGAGTTATTACTCCCGTCTTTAAGGTTAAAATATGAAAGACATAAAAGAAAAGATTTTTCAGACAATCGCTTATTTAGCAGCTTTATTAACTGTCATATGCTTATTAGCAATCATTTATGGGATATTTCACGATGGACTTTCACTTTTTAAGGTAGTTAGCTGGAAAGACTTCCTATTTACCAATAATTGGTATCCCACGCATTATCCTCCAAGTTTTGGAGCCTGGGCTCTAATTATAGGTTCATTAACTGTTACCCTGGGAGCTTTAATCATTGCTCTACCTTTAAGCCTTGGTTCTGCTATCTTTATTGCGGAAATAGCCAGTCCTCGCTTAAGAGAAATAGTTAAACCGATAATAGAATTATTGGCTGGAATACCTTCCGTGGTATATGGACTCTTTGGAATGGCATTTTTAGCACCCCTAATTCGTCAGTGGTTTTCTCTGGATACAGGTCTGAATCTCTTCACTTCCTCTTTAATACTTGGTATTATGGTGATTCCTATTATCTGTAGCATAAGTGAAGATGCAATGAACAGCGTGCCACATAGTATTAGAGAAGCTTCTCTGGCACTGGGAGCAACAAAAAGTGAGACCATCTTCAAAGCTGTAATACCAGCAGCAAAAAAAGGGATAATAGGAAGTATTTTATTGGGTTTTGGCAGAGCTATAGGAGAAACAATGGTAGTCTTAATGGTTTCAGGAGGTGCAGCTCAGATTCCTAAATCTATCTTTGAGCCTGTGCGTCCATTGACTTCTACCATAGCAGCAGAAATGGGAGAAACTATTATGGGAGATTTACATTATAATGCTCTATTTGCTCTGGCTATAGTGCTATTGATAATCACCTTTTTTTCCAATCTTATAACTGAGATTGTATTTAGACCTAAGAGGCAAAAATGAACCGTCGTAAAGGAAAAAACACTTTCTGGATAATGATGATGACATTAATGTTAATATTTACCGCTGGATTTCTCGTGGTATTTATTGTCCGTATAATATCACTTGGTGCTCCCGTCTTGAGCTGGAAATTTATAGTTGAACCACCAAGAGAGGCAATGACGGAAGGAGGTATTTTTCCCGCTCTAATGGGAACATTTTTACTTACTGCTTTAGCAATGATTTTTGCTTTACCATCTGGTATTTTCACTGCTATCTGGCTAACTCATTATGGAAAACCAGCTTGGTTAGTTAATATCCTACATATTGTCATCAATACTATGGCAGGAATACCTTCAATCATCTTTGGCTTGTTTGGAATGGCTATATTCGTTAACTTAATGGGTTTTAAGGTATCTCTTTTATCTGGAAGTTTGACTCTGGCGATTCTTGCCTTGCCGGTGCTTATTAATAATACAGAGCAAGCAATACGAAGTGTTCCTGCAGATTTTTCTGAAGCTTCTTTAGCTTTAGGAGCGACAACCAGACAAACTATATCACGAGTAGTCTTCCCTGCTGCCTTACCTAATATCTTAACTGGAGCAATTATCAGTGTGGGAAGAGTGGCTGGTGAAACTGCTCCTATTATGTTTACCGCAGCAACCTTCTACTCTCGCAGATTACCACACAGTCTGCAAGATGAAGTTATGGCATTACCCTATCATATCTATGCTTTAATGACAGAAGGAACTCATCCTGAAGCACAGGTGCCTATTGCGTATGGGACTGCCTTAGTGCTTCTTATCTTGGTTCTATTAATAGATGCCACCGCTATAATAATACGTTCTTATATGAGGAAGAAAAGACAATGGTAGAAAAACAAATCTGGACCTCCAATCTCAACCTCTGGTTTGGGAAAAATCATATTTTACATAATATCAATCTGGAAGCTTATAAAAATAATATTACCGCCATCATAGGTCCTTCTGGCTGTGGAAAATCCACTTTACTACGATGTTTTAACCGTATGAATGACCTTATCCCTGATATGGAGCTCACTGGAAAAGTCTATCTTGGAAATAAAGATATATATGCTCCTAAAACAGATGTTTATGCTGTTAGAGCCTCTGTGGGAATGGTGTTTCAAAAACCTAATCCTTTTCCTAAATCCATATATCATAATGTGGCATATGGACTTCAGATTCAGGCGAAATATACGAAAAGCGAGATAAAAGAAAGAGTGGAAGAAAGTCTTAAAGCTGCTTGGTTATGGGATGAAGTGAAAGACCGTTTACATCATTCAGCTATGAGTTTATCCGGTGGTCAACAACAACGACTTTGCATTGCTCGGGCTCTGGCAAATAAACCCCAAGTTTTACTTCTGGATGAACCTACTTCAGCTCTGGATCCTCAATCTACTGCAAAGATAGAAGAGTTATGCCTGTCTCTTAAAAATAGCGTGACAATCTTGATGGTTACCCATAATGTAGCACAAGCAGGAAGAATTTCTGATTACACCGCCTTTCTATATTTAGGAGAATTAGTGGAATTTGGAAAAACTGAACATATTTTCACGGTTCCTAAGGATAAAAGGACAGAAGAATATTTAACCGGAGTGTTCGGTTAAGGAGATAAAATGTTAGAAACGAGAATACAGGAATTAAAACAAATGCTGATATCAGAAGCTGGATTGGTAGAGAAGATGGTATCTCTATCTGTGGATGGTCTTTATAAGAACATACCTTCTTTGCTGGAAAATGTCCTCGCACTGGAAGACCAGGTTAATCAAACCGAACTGGAGATTGATGATAAGTGCATAACTACCATTGCCTTATATCAACCGGAAGCCAGAGATTTAAGACTTATCCTGATGATTTATAGAATTAATAATGACCTGGAAAGATTGGCTGACCAGGCGGTTAATATTTCTGAAAGCACTGCTCATCTAATGGATAATCCTGTGGTTTATGAGCTTCCAGAACTGGAGCAGATGAAAAGCAATACTTTAACTATGCTAAAAAATAGTCTGGATGCCCTGGTTAAAGAAGATGTGGCACTATCTCATCAAGTCTGTAGCGAAGATAATACTGTGGATAACCTGAATCGCCAGATTTACCATCATCTGGTGGAGCTTATACAAGCAAATCCTATTCTGACTTCCCAATATTTGCATTTATTACGCATAGCAAAGAACTTGGAAAGGATAGCAGACCTCTCCACCAATATTGCTGAAAATACCATCTATCTTGCTATAGGTAAAGTAGTTAGACATCGCTCTGAAGATATCCCACCTATCTCCAGTTAAAGACCAATGTTCAACTTTTCTTGACAGGAAAAGGAATTAATTTATTTTGTATTTTAGTGGAATTTAGAATAAAGAAGGAGATGGGAAAATGACGAAAGTATTTATAATTCTTGCAGCCTTAATGATGGTCTTGCCTGTTATAGCACAAGTAAATATGATAAATCCAGCTCTTTTTTCCAATGATACGGAAACTATTTCGTTGCTAAATCCAAACAGACTTAATATGAGTCATTCTATGGGATTTATGGCTGGCACTTCCTCTGTTGGATATGGTTATTATCTTTCCCGCTATACTAATCACTTAAGCTATGCCTTTTCTCAAAAATTGAAAATGGAACTGGACCTCAATGTGATAAATTACGGTTCAACAGCTTCTTCTTTTAAGCTTAACGATGATAACAATACCAGAATAGTTCCTGATTTTAGGTTGAGTTATCAACCTTCGGATAAGATGCATTTCCAGATAGAATTCCACCAGGGAAACTATTTCCCCAATTATTATAATAACTGGTATGATAGGTGGTAAACAGCCTTGAGTGCATTGATTATCTTACTCTTATTGGTTATTGGCGCTTGCTTAGGTAGCTTTTTCAATGTCCTGATTGATAGAATTCCTCGTCACCAATCCATAGTTAAACCTGGTTCTCATTGCACCAATTGCGGAAAACCCATCCCCTTTTCGCAGAATATTCCTATAATCAGTTATATAGTCCTGAAGGGAAGATGTAAGGCTTGTGGAGCGAAGATACATTGGCATCATTTGGTGGTAGAAATAATTACTCCCGTATTGTTTATTGCTCTGTATCTGGTCTATGGATTGAGTTTTAGCTTCTTCAAGTTTGCTATTATGACTGGTTTTCTCATTCCTATTTTCTTTATTGATGCTTTCTATAAAATCATACCGCTGGTAATATCTATTCCTATGGTAATCATAGGATTATTGATGGGATTAATCCAAAGTGAGTTCAATTTTTACAGTTTTGCTATGGTTTTTCTGCTCCCGGTTGTGATTCTTTTTGTCTTTCTCTATTTGCTTGCCCTGCTGTGGTTAAAGTTATTTCATCGTGAAGGATTAGGTGGTGGTGATGTAATTTTAATTCCAGCAGTAGGAGCATTTTTTGGCGTTATTCACATCCCCTGGGTTATACTTTTAGCCTGTATATTAGGATTACTATATTTTCTTATCTTTGTTCGCAAGCCCAATCAAGGCTTTGCCTTTGGTAATATCGTTGCTCTGGCTGCTGTTGTATGGACACTGATAGGAGACAAATTTCTCCAGTCTATCGGTTGGTTTAATTTATAATACATTCACTATCACATTAATAAACTATCCCAGATAACGGTCTCTTCTATAAAGGGCTTGGGACCCTTACTTATATATAACCTAACCTTCGCACCTTTCTCTACCTTAGTTCCTTGCGGAGGAGAACTACGCACAATGGTATTGCGAGGATAATTATCTGAATATAGAGAATCTGCTATCACTGCTTCTAATCCTGCAGATTTAAGGGTATAATAAGCATCGCTGTAATTTAATCCTACAAGATAAGGGACACCCACCTTCATAGGACCTCTATTTACTTTAACATAGACGGTGCTCTCTGGTTTTATCTTTTTTCCAGGTTGGGGGTCCTGGTCTAAAATAGTGTTTGGTTGTCCTGTTTCTGACCATACGGAATCCCTTACCACAATATGCAATCCCAGTTGAGTAAGTCGGAGCTTTGCCATTGGTAAACTAAGTCCGACCACATTAGGAACTTCAACATTTTTGGGGGTACGGAAGATAAGCGGGAAAATGATTTGACTGGTCAGAAAAGCAGTAATAAAGATAATGCCTAAACCAATTCCGATGGTCATCCAGATTTTTTTCGTCTTTTCACTTGCCATAACTTCTTACCTTGTTTTTCTCATCTTAGCAGCAAAAGCACCATCCATATCATGCTTGAAAGGTAAAGTCTTAAACATTCCTTCCACTACAAAATCAGATGGTAATATTTCTTTGGCATTAACTAATGTGAACTTAGGATTTCTCTGCAAAAATTTCTTTATCTGCTCTTCATTTTCTGCTGGATTAAGAGTGCAAGTAGAATAGACCAATATTCCTCCAGCACGAACGAAATTTGCAGCATAATCAAGAGCTTTTTCCTGCAGTTTAACCAGTTCCTCAATATTTTTATTAGCTTGCCATCTCAAATCTGCTTTACGCCCAAAAACTCCCCAGCCAGAACAAGGAACATCCGCTAAAACTCTATCATAAGCAGGTGCTACGGGTCCATAACGAAAAGCATCCGTTACCACCTGTTTAATATTGGTAAGCTGTAAACGGTCTGCTGCTTGTTTGAGAAGTTTCATTTTATTGGGAATCTTATCCACAGCTACAACTTCACCTGTATTAACCATTTTTTCTGCAATATAGGTGCATTTACCACCTGGAGCAGCAAAAAGGTCCAGAATATTTTCCTCAGGATGAGGGTCTAATAAATCAACAATTAAAGTGGAAGAGGTGTCCTGAATGGAAAAATATCCTTCCGAAAAAGCCACATCTTCTAAAACCTCATCCGCAGCATCAGTCAAGATAGTTACTTTACTAACGGGAGAAGGTGTTACAGGAATATCACGTTTGGTAAAATACTGGATGAGTTTATCTCTGGTGGTGGCAGTGGTATTCACTCTTATGTGCAATCTGGGATTTTCATTGTAAAAAAGGGCAAGATATTCCGTATCCTCTTCACCCCAGAGTTCAATCCATTTAGCAATTAATTCTGGAGGATAAGAATGCTCATAAGCTATGCGTATAACGGGATCTTCTGGATATTTAACTTCTGGATTGCGTTGATAAGCTCTTAGAATAGCATTAACAAAATCACCAACTTTCTCACCCATATTTTTTTTCGCTAGTTCAACCGTCTCATTAATTGCTGCATGGTCAGGGATAGAATCAAGATACATCATTTGATACAACCCAAGATATAACCAGGTCTTAATCTTGATATCCGTCTGAGCAAATTTATCTTTATCCGTATATTGTGAAAGGATGTAATCCAGTTTAAGGCGCATCTTTATCACACCTTTCACCATATTATAGAAGAGGGCTACATTTTCTTTGCTTCCCTTAAGCTTTTTAGCTCGTTGATGCAAGAGGGTATCGGAGAATTCTGTATCTTTAAATACTTTAAGGATAGTGTAATAGGCTTCTTCTCTAACCATTTATCTACTTCTCTGATATATTCTTCGGATTATTTCTTTTATTAATTGTTCGGTTGGCATCTTGCCTGCTTCTTCACCTAACAGACTTAACTCTCTACGCACTTCCTTGGGATTAAATCCGAGAGCTTGAAGTGCACTTTCTACTTCCATTATAATATCTTCTTTCAGCATTTTTCCTTCGGAAACTTCATATTCCAGAAGATGAAGCAGCTTACCTTTCAGTTCAATAATCAATCGTTGTGCACTCTTAGAGCCAATCCCGGGAATCTTTGTCAGTAAAGCTTCTTCACCCTTTTCTATGGCTCTAACGAAGGTGGGAATGGGTAAAGTAGAAATGATGGAAAGTG
Source organism: Candidatus Syntrophosphaera thermopropionivorans (assembly GCF_004353895.1). Classification (GTDB taxonomy): domain Bacteria; phylum Cloacimonadota; class Cloacimonadia; order Cloacimonadales; family Cloacimonadaceae; genus Syntrophosphaera; species Syntrophosphaera thermopropionivorans. Next base: position 11,420 of record NZ_SMOG01000008.1, read on the forward strand.
CAATCTTTGGTCCTACTCCAGAGATACGATTCAAATTTTTATAAAGTTCACATTCAGCTTGAGTGGCAAAACCATAAAGACGTATATCATCCTGAGAGATTTGAAGATGAGTGTAGAGCAGACAATCTTTACCAGTCTCGGGAAGAACTTCGTAGGTGCTAATTGGAATCATTAATTCAAAAGCGATACCGGAAGCTGTCTCTACTACTGCTTTCATTGGATTTTTATGTATCAAAATTCCATGTATATAGTTCAGCATCAGGCAAATCTTATCCTATGATAATGACATAAAGCCAGACCTAACGCATCATAAGCATCGTCTTGTGCTGGTTTATGGTGCAGATTAACTATCTGATTAACCATATAACGCACCTGTTGCTTACTCGCATTTCCATTACCTACCACAGCTTTTTTAACTTCCCGGGGACTGTATTCAACTATGGGAATATCATTTTGAGCCAGAGCCAAAAGAATCACTCCACGAGCCTGTCCCAGAGTGAAAACACTGCGTATCTGTTTATGATAAAATATACTTTCAACCACGGCTATATCAGGTTTATATTCCCTTAAGATATCGTTGATAGCATCAAAAAGGATTTCCAATCTTTGAGGTAAGTCCTTACCTTTTAGCAAATTAATCACATCACAACCAGCTGCAAGGATCCTTCTCTCATTTATTTCTAAAAGACCATATCCACAAAAACGACTACCGGGATCAATACCAATAATTATCACGCTTCTTGACTGAGAGCTTCCATTACTTCATCAGAGACTTCAAAATTGGCATAGACTTTCTGGACATCATCCAGCTCTTCCAGCATTTCAATCAGTTTAAATATCTTAGGTGCAACATCATCAGCATTGATAGTGGTTTTGGGGACACGTGTTAATTCCGCATTTTCAATGGGATAGCCTAATTTTTCCATATTAGCAAGAACAGTATGAAAATCTTGAGGAGCAGTATAAACATCAAAATAATCACCATTTAATTCTATATCTTCAGCTCCTGCTTCCAGAGCCTGAAGCATAAATTCATCCTCATCCAATCCAGCTGCAGGAACATTAAAAAAGCCTTTCTGCTCAAAATTCCAAGCTACAGCACCACTTTCTGCCATAGTTCCACCATATTTAGTCAAGGTATGACGGAGATCAGCAATAGTGCGATTTTTATTATCCGTCATAACTTCAATGACTAAACCAATCCCATTGGGTCCATAACCTTCGTATACCACTTCTTCATAGTTTGCCCCTTCAATTTCTCCCGTTCCTCGTTTAATTGCTCTCTCAATGTTTTCTCGTGGCATATTTGCTGCTTTAGCATTTAAAATTGCTGTACGTAGACGAGGATTAGCTTCGGGATCTCCTCCTCCATTTCTTGCCGCAAGGATAATTTCTTTAACTAAGCGAGTAAAAAGCTGACCTCTTTTGGCATCAGCTGCACCCTTTTTATGCTTGATAGAGCTCCATTTATTGTGTCCAGACATATAAACCTCTTTTTTATCTAACTTATCTTTATTAAAGATTGATGCATAACCTTATTGTCCCTAAGGCTATAAAATGTCAAGTAAGAAAAAAGGGAAAGCATTTCCTGGCTTTCCCCTTTCTTTTATGTTCAATTTTTATAGCAAATATTAGCTTTCGGATTCTTGCCAGGCAGCAATCACTTTTGCTGCTATATCGTCAGGAACTTTCTCATAATGCGAGAATTTCTGAGTAAAGCGACCTCTTCCTTGAGTGAGCGATTTTAAAGCAGGATAGTAAGAATACATCTCAGCTACGGGCATTTGGACTATTAGGTGTTGTTTTTTACCATGTTGTTCCATTCCCATAATTCTACCTCTACGCGTGCTTATATCGCCCATCACATCACCCATATATTCAGTTGGAACAATTACGGTCAGCTCATGAATGGGTTCCAGCAAGATAGGTTTGCATTTTTTAAATCCCTCTTTGAAACACATAGAAGCAGCAATCTTGAAAGCCATTTCTGAACTATCTACTTCATGATAACTGCCATAATATACTTCCACTGAGACATCAACTACGGGATATCCTGCTATAATACCCTTTTCCATCGTCTCTACTACACCTTTTTCTATAGCAGGAATAAAATTAGAGGGAATCACACCTCCCACAATGGAATTGATGAACTTAAAACCTTCACCTCGTTCAAGAGGTTTGATTCGGAAGTAAACCTCGGCATATTGTCCTCTTCCACCAGTCTGTTTCTTATGACGATATTGAGCTTCTCCACTGGTAGTTATGGTTTCTTTATAAGGAATACGAGGATCTTGAAGGAAAGCATCAACTTTATAACGATTCTTTAATTTGCGAAGAACGAGCTGCAATTGCTGTTCTCCCAGACCAGAAAGGATATTCTCGTGGGTTTCTTGATTAACTTCAAAACGGATGGTAGGATCTTCTGCAATCACTTTCTGCAGGGCATTACTAATTTTTTCTTCATCACTCTGATTCAATGCTTTAATTGCTTGCCAGTAGGTTGGAGTAGGTAATTCAGGCATCTTCAAAGAAAGGTCAGAACCGGGAGCAGTAATAGTGTTTAAGGCTCTGGTATTTTTCAATTTAACTAAAGCACCAATTTCTCCAGCTTTAAGTTCTTGAGCATCTTCACGATTCTTACCTAACATATAATAGATATTGCCTGCTCGCTCTTTTACACCTTTTTCAGGAATAGAAAAATCCATACCGGTTTTCAGAGAACCTGAAAAGAGACGAAGATAGGCATAATCACCCATAGTGGGGTCTGCATATAGCTTGAAAACATAGCCTAAAAGCTCTCCATCTGGAGAAGCAATAAACTCAGCAGGTTCACCTTTTCTTAGCACTGATATAGGATTAACATCCTCTGGAGAAGGTAAATACCGATCAACGGCATCTAAAAATGCCATAACTCCAACTCCAGTTAAAGCAGAACAGGCAAAAGCTACACATATCTCACCATTTGCCAAAGCTTTGCGCATTCCATTAATCAGCTGCTCTTCGCTGAGTTCACCTTTCTCTAAAAAATCATTTAATAATTCTTCATCCGTTTCTGCTATTGCTTCCATTAATTTCTGATGAGCTTCAGCAATAGTAGATTGCATATCTGCAGGAATATCTTTTTCACCACCAGGAAGAATGGCTTTCTGACGAATAACATCTACCACTCCTTCAAAGGTGCTTTCTTTACCAATAGGAATATGCACAGGAATAGGATTGAACCCTGCATTCTCATATATAGTGTCCAGTGTCTTTTGAAAATCTGCATGTTCATTATCCATTCTATTGACCAGAACTATCTTTGCCGCCTTCTCATTTTCCAGCTGTTCTATAGCTAATTCCAAGCCAACTTCATATCCTGCCGTTCCATTAACCACTAACACTACATTTTCAACAGCAGGAATAGAAACTATGGTTTCACCTATAAAATCAGGAGAGCCCGGAACATCTATTATATTGATTTTGCAATCTTTATGATGAGCATATCCTACTGATAATCCTAAGGACATTTTTTTACTTATCTCTTCCGGGTCAAAATCCATCACCGTATTGCCTTCATCAATCTTACCCAGACGGTTAGTAGTATGCGTCAGGAAAAAGATTTGCTCCGCAAGACTGGTCTTTCCTGAACCACTTGCACCCATAAAAAGCAGATTTCGCATTTTTTTCAGTTCATATTCTTTCATTTGTTCCTCATCTATTTCTACATTACTTTGATTTTCAAAGAGTTAGACAGATTTGTAAAATAAAATCTTATTTTAAAAACTCTGTTTTTTATCAAGTTATATTGTCAAACCCTTTTTTAATTATTTGAAACAAAAAGGATTAATAAAGAGAAGTCTTCCCTGTTCCGAATATTGCTATTATTTTAATATTTATCTCTTAATTCTTAAAAAAGAGTTGATATCTTAGTTATGTGTAAGTTATGTCCGTTTTCGGACATAAGCTGGACATCAGTTGGACATAAGCTGGACATAAGCTACTCATCATTTGGATTGCAATTCGCTTATTTTTGGATAATTTAAATTATGGAATTGTTAGATATTTTTCTGGGTTATTCAAGAGCATTAATAAATTTTAGTATTTGGATATGCATCGTTACATATAGATTTCTCTTGTCAAAATAATTATTGGTTAGAATTTGTTTTTTCATAAAAGATAAAATGGAGAAGCGGTGAATTCCAGAACTAAGATATTGATAAGTTTAATGATACTTATTTTTTGTGGAAGTATGCTCTGGGGAGAAAGTTATGGTGAAAAAACAGCTGCTAACCTTAAGGCAAAGGGTTGGAATCCTTCACTAATTGTGATACTCATTTCAACTTTGCCACTAGTGGAGCTAAGAGGTTCCATACCTGTGGCAATTGCGGTTTTAGGGATGCCCTGGCAAAAGGCAGTGGCTCTTTCCATTCTGGGCAATATGCTTCCTATTCCTTTTTTACTTCTTTTATTAGAATGGTTTTTCAAGATGATTTCAAGATATAAATGGGGTAAAAAATTTACCGATTGGATGTATAATCGTACGCGGAACAAAGGTAAAGTAGTAGAGCGATATGAGGAAATTGGTTTGGCAATATATGTGGGAATACCTTTGCCCGGAACGGGAGGATGGACAGGTTCTCTGGCAGCTAAAATCTTTGGTCTTCCCTTTGCTAAATCGCTACTCTGGATTTTTATTGGAGTGCTAATCGCTGCTACCCTGGTGACATTATTAACTCTTTTAGGAGTAGCTATTTTTTAACTATGTCAAACTTAACTAAGGATTCCTACACTATTTTCTGGCTGGCTGGAGAAAACTCTGGCGACCTTCATTCCAGCATTGTGATGAAAAGTCTCAATTCTGGCATTCCAGGCGTCCGGCATATAGGAATAGGTGGACCTCGTATGCAAGCAGAAGGTTTAAAACCTCTCTTTCCCTTTGCTCCCTTTAATGTTATGGGATTTGTAGAAGTGGCTGGACATCTGGGTTTTTTCTGGAAGGTAGAGCGACAGTTAAAAAAGTTTTTCCAGGAAGAAAAGCCTGATCTTGCTATCCTGGTTGATTATCCAGGATTTAATCTTCGGATTGCCAAGATGGCTGATGACCTACATATCCCTGTGCTATTTTATATCTGTCCTCAGTTTTGGGCTTGGAAACATAATCGGGTCTATAAATTGAAAGAAAATGTTCGCCAAGTAGCCTGTATTTTACCTTTTGAAAAAGAATTGCTGGAAATGCACAATATATCTGCAACTTATGTGGGACATCCCATAGCTGAAGAAATAAAGTTTGAACTTGATAGAGAGGGTTTTGCCCGTTTCTATGGTATAAATCCAGAAAAACAATGGATTGGTTTTCTTCCTGGTAGTAGAGATAATGAAGTTAAAAGGATGCTTCCTGCTTTCCTGGAAGCAGCAAAGATCCTGGATGAAAATCGCTTTGAAGTTATGATATCCAAAGCTTCAACGGTTTCTCATTCACTTTTTATGCATATATGTGAAAGTTCAGGATTGCCCCGGCTACATATTGTAGATGGCTATCGTTATGAAATGATGAAATATGCAGATTATCTGGTTAGCACTTCTGGAACAGCAACACTGGAAGCAGCATTCATTGGCACTCCTTTAACTATCTGCTATAAAGCAGTTCCCATTTCCTATCTAATAGGTCGTAAATTAGTGCGAATTAAAAGAATAGGCTTGCCAAACATTGTCTTGGATAAAGACCTTTTGCCCGAATTAATCCAGAAAGATTGTAATCCCAGAAATATTGTTAAAACCGTGTTAGAGACTCTTGATAATCCTGATAAAATAACCCTTATTAAAAAGGAACTTTCTCAATTAAAAGCACTACTGGGAGACCGCAAGACCAGCATTGAGATGCTCAATCTGGTTAAAAAAATGTTAGAAACTTATGCCTGAATTCCTTATGAAGGTAGAAGCAGTCCTTGGTGCTGGATTATTAAAACTTTTAAGAGCTACATTAAGGATAGCTGTTCACAATCAACCTTCGGATGATTATCGTTGTGTTTATGCTTTCATCCATCGCAATCTTTTGCTCCTCACCTTACACAGAATCAATTCACAGATAGCAGTAATGGTCTCTTCTTCAAAGGATGGAGAACTTATTGCTGGTCCACTTAAATATTTAGGCTACATTCCTATTAGAGGTTCTTCCACACATCAAGGTTCTCAAGCACTAAAAGAAATGGTTCGTCTATCAAGAACACACAGCTTAGCAATTACACCTGATGGACCTAAGGGTCCACTCGGAACCATTCATCCTGGTCTGTTTCAACTTGCTTATTTAGCTAAAATACCCATAATTCCTGTATCTGCTAATTCCAGTAAAGAATGGTTAGTCAAATCCTGGGACCGTTTCCGCATACCCAAACCTTTTTCAAGAGTGGCAGTTAACTATGGAAAACCTATCTGGGTTAATAATAAAGAAGAATTTCCTTTAGCTGAAAAACAACTTCGTGAAGCCTGGAAACAATTAGAATCATCACTTTCTTTCGTAAACTAAAAAAGCCGGAACTAATTTTGCTCCGGCTTTCTTTTTGTTCGTTAAATGTTTATTTCATAATGAGATTGAGCATATGCTTTACATATTTAACCATTTCTTCCCGAGAACCGCGATCTCTTTTAATATTACCATAATCCTGATAATCTGCTTGAGCAGAAGCTACTAAAACATCATCCACATACTTATCATTCATCTCACTTATCTCTAAAGTATATTGAGTGCCTATTCCATGATAACTAACTACATCGGCAGGATATTGATAAGAACGGGCTGAAGAGTCAATTTCTTCGGTAACTTCTTCATCTTCTTCCGGATCCAAGAGATCATAAGCATAAACAGAAGCATACTGATGCTCATTATCTTTCTCCAGAGTCCACTCTACATATGCAGTTTCTTCAGGATTATAATCTTCCGGGAAGTCAGCATCTGCGTTATAGACAATAGTTTGACTGGTGCTGACCACCGTTTCACCATTAACTTCTAATTTGAAGTTGTATTTTTCACCGGGAGTTAAGTTTTTCTCGCCAATCCAGATATCTTGCCATTTTTCCAGATCAACTTCATCGTCACCGATTTCCAATTCCAGAGAAGTGGGCTCCTCATAATCTTCTTCAGAGCCAATCCACATAACCGTAATAAAATGAGTATGCTCACTTTCAACAGGATTGGCTGTCACAAACACTGACCACTTAGCGTTTTCTGGCTCAGTAATATTTTCACTCTCTTCACAGGCAGTTAAGAACAAACCTGCTGCCATCATTGTAATGATAAGTAGAATAAGGTATTTACGCATCATAATCTCCTTTTTTTAAAATTTTTAATTAATTTAACCAGCATTGTCAAATTTAGCTTTGAGTTGTTTAAATCTGGTAGATTGAGCGGCAGTCATACCAGAAGCGGTCTGGAATCTCTTTGTCATCTCATCAACCCTTACTTTCTGTTCGTTAAGTCTTCTAATTGAATTAGGGTCGTTTGGCTTAATAGACTTTTTCATAGAGATATAAAGATCAATAGCAGCGCTATAAGCATCAAGTTCTTTATCCCAATCTTCCGAAGGTTGCACTGGAGTGGCAGTTGGAGAACTTGTGGGAGTAGTTTGACCTGCTTGTGGTTTTTGAGCTGGTTGAGTTGTGGAAGGTTTTGTTGGTTTTGTCTCTTCTGGAGTTACTTCCGCCAAAGGACCAGGCATAATACTTTCAATCACAGTGGTAAGTTCAAAAGAAGTAGTTTGTTTCATAATCTTCTTAAGTTCATCTTGGGAAGTAACCATCTGACTGAAAGTAACTGAGAGTGTATCATCAATCATACCATTTTTGAGAAATTCAATAATCTGTAATTCAGCGCCACTTTCTGGTTTGAACTGAAGCATAGCACCGGGAATGGAATTACCATCTTTATCCAGAAGATTCAAGGTCCATTGACCTAATTTTAACCCTTCCATCTCCAAATCCCTATTTTGTAACAGTTGAAGGTTAATAGTCAAGGAAAGTTCGTTGTTGGCATTTTGAAGAGTGTAAGTTCCATCAGCAACTTTAATTAAATCCTTGGCATCACCAATAACATTAACATTACTAACGGTAAGTTTTTTCTCTTTTGGAACACCGCTGCAGGCAGTCATAATAATTAGTACTGCCACAGCCATAATAATCAGTACCGATTTAGTCTTCATCTTTTTCTCCTTTTTCCTTTAGTTTTGGACATTATTATTTGCTTAGCTTCTTTTAGAAAATTTATTTTCAAAACATACCTCCCTTTTATATTATAATAACTTTCTAAAAAATCCAAGCAAGTATATATTTAAACCCAAGTACTATATCTTCAATTCTGTCAATGTTTTTTTCTTTTATTCAGTCGTTTTCAAATCTTTTTTTAGCAAATGAAAGGTATGAGTGTTTAAAAATCTCACGCAGATAACGCAGATAAATCTGTGTTAATAAATTCATCATTTTGAGAGGGTAGGTTATTTACTAAGCAAGGATCTATTTTATCCCCTTGTCATTCAATAGCTTCAAATGAGAAGATTGTGCACTTATAAAAAACTGCATCTAATGCCATTCCTTATCTTTATCTCTCGTTATGAAACAAGAGTTTATTTTTAAAAAGTTCAGACAAACAACAGATTCTGCTCTTAGCATTGAAATATAGGGTTATACAATCTAAATTAGTCAGAAGGATGACCTTTTTCTATTTTCACTCGCTGAGGTCCAGATTACGAGAACGAAATCCATAACCCATAACATCATAGACATCAGTTACAATCATAAAAGCGTCAGGATCAGTATCTTTGACAATATCGGTTAATTGACCTACCTGCCGACGATTCAATACACAGAATAAGACCTCAATATCCTTATTCTCATATCCACTTCTGGCTTTTAAGAAAGTCACTCCTCTATCCAGTTGTCTAAATATTTCCTCTTTAATAGATTCCACCTCCGGAGAGATTACATACACACCCTTCACATAGGGCAATCCTTCGGAGGTTAAGTCTGTTATCTTGGTAGTAATAAAGAGGTTAATAAATCCCCAGATAAGAATTTTAGGGTCTTTTAACATAATAGAAACAAAAAGTATAATACCACTTTCTACCAGATAATAACCTGTTCCGATAGAAAGTCCAGCCTTCTGCTTAATTAGAGCCACTGGAATATCTGTTCCACCAGTAGAGCCACGGAAACGGAAGATTAAACCCAATCCGAGACCTAAAATAACAGAACCCGTAATCGCTGAAAGTAGCAAATCATTGGGTGAAAGATAAGCATAGATTGTTCTCCCGTTATATATAAAAGTATGGTTAGATAGCTCCATTAAACCTAACCTTGCCAGATTTTTGATACTAACGAAATCGGTAAATACTGAAGATATCACCATTCCATAGATAGACTTTGTCCCAAAAGCTTTTCCAATAAAGATAAAACTTATTATAAATAAAGGAACATTCAGCAAAATCATAGACAATCCATAGGGTATTTTGAAATAATAATTCATTACCTGTGCCACACCTGCAACGCCACCAGGAGACATATTGTAAGGCATCAGGAACCAGGCATATCCGATAGCGACTAAAAGAGCTCCAAAAGTTATACCTACCAGATTCTTTGTTTCTCGCAAGATATACTGTTTTTTGCTAAGTTTCTTCATTTTATTACCTCTTAAATTCTTGACTAAAAAAACCGCTTTTTATTGTATGAAATAAACTAATGCTTTATGATTATATAATATCTTATAAAGCCGAATAAGCTATAAAAGAAAAAAGGACACTGACAATGATCATAGATTTGAGATTAGATGGCAATAAATACCGGCAGATAGAACTTGAATCTGCAAAATCTATTCGTGATATCTTAAAAGACACTGATATTCCGGCAGATAAAATTCTATCGTTCAAAATTGATCATACTCAATATGTTAATGAAGAATTTATTCCACAACACAGTATGATGATTGATTGTATCACTTTTAATCATCCTGAGGGAAGTCGTATCTATCAGGATTCAGCTATATTTATACTGGCTAAAGCAGTAAATTCACTACTTGGAATTCAACATTCATTGGTAGTGGAACATTCTATTGGAGATGGAGTATTCTGTGAAGTTTTTGGCGCTCAACGCTGGACAGAACAGGATTGTAATAGAGTGAAAGAAGAGATGATTAAGATAGTGGAATCCGATCTTCCCATTGATAAAATTACTGTCCCCATCTCTGAAGCATTAGAAATATTCAGCACTATGGGACGAAAAGATGTGATAAAAAACCTTAAATATAACTATCGGGATGAAGTCTCTATCTATCGTTGTGGGAAGTATTATGATATATTTTTAAGACCTCTGGCTGATCGCACAGGTAGGGTTAAGGAATTTGATATAGTTTATCAGGAACCTGGTTTCATTCTTCGCTTTCCTACGGGTAAAGAATGTAAATTAGCCCAGCCTTTTGTCTTTCCCAAAAAACTATTCCAATTACACCAGGAACATGACAAGTGGTTGGATATTCTTGGGGTGCATAATATCATTGATGTTAATAAGCTCACAGATAACTATGATATCTCAGAATTCATTCTGGTGGAAGAAGCTCTGCATGAGAAGAAAATAGCTGAAATTGCTGCTGCTATCGTAAGTGAACCTAAAATCAAACTTATCCTTATTGCAGGACCTTCTTCTTCTGGTAAAACAACCTTCGCTAAAAGACTTTCCATTCAGCTTCTTGCCTGTAAAACGAAACCAGTAATGATAAGTCTGGATGATTATTTCATAGATAGAGAGAAGACCGTCCGGAAAGAAAATGGCGAATATGATTTTGAAAGCATCTATGCTTTGGACCTTGATTTTTTAAATCTTCAACTAACTCAACTACTTGCTGGTCAGGAGATAGAATTGCCTCATTATGATTTCACCCGGGGTATCCGAAGAAGAAGCAATGTTATCGTTAAACTGAGGGAAAATGATGTCATAGTTATTGAAGGAATACATGGTTTAAATGAGCTTCTGACCTCTTCTATCAAAGCAGAAAATAAGGTTAAAATCTATGTAAGTGCACTGAATCAGCTCAATATAGATAATCACAATAGGATAGCCACCACAGATTGTCGTTTGATCCGTCGTATTATTAGGGATTATCAATACCGAGGCTATACTGCTATAGAAACCATTCAGCGCTGGCCCAGTGTGCGTGAAGGTGAAGAAAAAAATATCTTTCCCTATCAGGAAAATGCTGATTTTATGTTCAACAGCAGCCTCACTTATGAGCTGGGAGTTTTACGTAAGTATGCCTGGAAGCTACTGCTTTCTGTACCAAAAAGTTCTGCTGGCTACACGGAAGCACAAAGATTACTGGCTCTTCTTTCCAATATTAAAGATATTCCTGATAGCCTGGTTCCTTATAACTCTATCATTAGAGAATTTACCAATGGCTCAATTTTCCGCTATTAATTATGAATAGAATCCATATATTATCCGAAGATGTGAGCAACAAGATTGCTGCAGGAGAAGTGATAGAACGACCTGTTTCTGTAGTAAAAGAACTGGTAGAAAATTCTATAGATGCTGGTGCTACATTAATTACAGTTAGTATAGAAAACGGAGGAAAAGAACTGATTCAGGTTAGTGATAATGGCTCTGGTATGAGTGCTGATGATGCCCTTCTCGCTTTTGAACGACATTCCACCAGCAAGATAAAGACCGTTGATGACATCACTCATATTGAAACCTTAGGTTTTAGAGGAGAAGCACTTCCCAGTATTGCCAGTGTTAGTAATCTTACTCTTATTACCAAAGATGCTGATTCAGAAGTGGCAACTCAGATAGAATATCAGTTTGGGAGACTGGTAGGTATAAATCAAATTTCAGCCAATCAAGGAACTACAGTTTCGGTTAAAGCATTATTTAAGGAGCTCCCAGCCAGAAGAAAGTTCCTCCGTAGTTCTCAAACCGAGTTACATCATATCCTGCGTTATTTGCATTATCAGGCAATTCTGAATCCTGCTTTAGGAATTAAGCTCTATGTGGATGGCAATCAAAGACTTTCCTTTGTCCCTGCTCAAAACAGAGAGGAAAGAATGGGTGAAGTGTTTGGCTCAGGTTTCTTCAACGATGATATTATCCCTATAAATATTGAGAATGAAGGCTATAAACTGGAAGGTTATATCTTTGGATTGGAAGATAGAAGCGATAAACTTATTGATATGCAATATATCTTTATCAATGGACGCTTTATTCCCGATAAGACCGTCAAACATGCCATTAAATCTGCCTATGAACCCTTCATTCTTAAGACCAGAGCCTGGCAAAAAGGAAACATTCCTCCCTATATTCTTTTCTTAGTTGTTCCTGCTGACCAGATTGATGTTAATGTCCATCCAGCTAAGATGGAAGTGCGTTTCCGCGAACAACAAAAGGTGCACTCTTTAATCTTTACCACTCTGACCGAAGCTTTGAATAACTATGAATACGAAAAATTTGCCACTGCCAGGGCAAAATTTCAGGATTTATCTTCCAGCCAACCTGTTACCAGCACAGAAAGAGCTATTTTTACCAGTAATACTCACATCCCTCGTTTTTCCGAATATAAAAAAGAGTATGGCAAACTCTTTCAACCTGAGATATTCCCACAAAACGACGAAAAGCCTGCTGAAACCAAAGAAATCCCTTTGGTTAATCTGGATAAAAAACAGGAAGAAGAACAGCTGGAAATCTTACCTGATTTGCCTAATGATTCTTTTCACTATCGCTTGCTGCTTAGTAACGAAGAAGACTACATCAATCCCTGGCAATTACATAATACTTATATATTCATCCAGGTTGAAGACGGATTTGTAATCATAGACCAGCATGCAGCTCATGAGAGAATTATCTATGAAAAGTTATTGCAAAGAACTCAAGGAGCTCCTGCTGTTCGTCAAAAACTCCTTATTCCTTTAGTCATTGATATACCTCCCATTATAGCTACAGAAATTCGTGAATTGATAGAGCAAAATCTGGAATTACTGGAAAAAACCGGTTTTGTCCTCAAGAAATTCAGTGGAGACTCACTCGTAATAGAAGAAATTCCAGCGGAACTGGATGACTGGCAAGGTGGAAAAGTCTTCATAGATATATTGAAACAGCTTCAGGATGAGCTGGAAACTAACTCTGATTTCCGTGATTCTCTGGCTAAATCTATTGCCTGTAAAGCAGCTATAAAAGCAGGAAAAAAGCTTACTCGCAAAGAGATGTTGAACCTCATTAATCAACTTTTTGCCTGTAATATGCCCTATTTCTGTCCTCATGGTAGACCCTTAATCGTAAAAGTTACTCTTAACGATTTAGAAAAGAAATTTAAACGCCAGTTATGATTCCTCTTATCACTCTGGAGGGACCAACTGCTTCGGGCAAGACAGAACTGGCTATCCTTTTAGCTAAAGAACTTGGTTCTGAAATTATCTCCGCTGATTCTCGTCAAGTTTATCGCTATTTAGATATCGGAACGGCTAAACCTTCAGTTGAACAATTACAGCAGGTAAAACATCATCTAATCAGTATAATTGACCCTTCAGAAAGCTATAATGCCGGCAGATTTTGTGCTGATGCAGGAAACATCATTGAAGATTTGCATTCTCGGGGCATTATACCCATTGTTTGTGGTGGAACTGGTCTTTATGTGTCTTCTCTATTAACTGGATTGTTCCCTGAAATTAAGATGGATAAAGATATCCGAGCCAATTTAATAAAACGGATGAATCAGGAAGGTTTAGCCCCCCTTTATGAAGAACTTAAAAAGATAGACCCTGATTTTGCCTTTAGAATTAGCTCTAATGATAAGCAACGCATACTCCGTGGGTTAGAAGTTTATTACGCTACCGGCATTCCTATTACCAAACACTGGAAAAATCAGACCAGTCATAATCGCTATCATACTTTTCGTATTTTGCTTCAACCTCCTCGTGAAATTCTTTATCCCAGAATCAATAACCGCATTCAACAAATGATAGATAGTGGCTTATTAAATGAGATAGAGCATCTATTTAAGCTCGGATATACTCCTCTTTCACCTGGGTTAAATACCTTAGGTTATAAAGAATTTCTACCCTATTTTCTGGAAAATGCACCTCTGAACCAATGTATTTCTCTGGCTGCACAACATACTCGTAATTATGCCAAAAGACAATATACCTGGTATCGTAAATACAAGTTTGATTTGACATTTACCTCAAATGATTATATTATATCAGAGATAATCACAATAATTAAAACATATTTTAAGAAAAAATAATGAGGATAAAATGCATCTGATCGCCAGAGTATTTGATGTGGAGATTACAGAAGAAGAACTTCTCCAGGAAAGTGTTACCCTTTATGGGCAGGATTCCTTGAACGGATTAAAACGCGCTTTAGACATGCTGATAAATCGTTATCTGCTCTATCATCAAGCCCTGTTAAATGGTTTTGAGGTCTCGGAGGAAGAATTTGATAATGCCTTTTAGAAGCACTGGATTTTGATGATTCAGTGGCTAATAACGAACATACACCTTCCCAAATTGAAGAACAGATTAAACAATGTATACTGATTCGTAAGTATATGCAGCAGATTTATCCATCTGATAGAGAAATCCCTGAAAGTGAGCTTCTGGCTTTTTATGAAGAACAAGAGGAAAACTTTTCCTCTCAGGAAATGGTGCGAGCTTCTCATATCCTTATTCGCAAAGAAGAAGAAAATGCAGAAGAGAAAGCAAAGAAATTACGAGAAAAAATCAATACTCCAGCAGACTTTAAAAATTTCTGTGTCCAGTATTCCCAATGTCCATCAGGAGTTTATGGTGGAGACTTAGGTTGGTTTCCTCGTGGCAAAATGATAAAAGAGATTGAAGATGTGGCTTTTTCTTTACAGCCCAATGAAATCAGTGAGGTCTTCCCTACTAAATATGGTTATCATATTTTGATGGTTACAGATCGTCGTGAACCTCATCCTATACCCTTTGAAGATATCCGGGAAAGCTTAGAAACTTCTCTCAATGAATTTAGAAAGGAATTCGTCCTGGCTCGTCATATTCAAGAGCTACGCAATACCTATAAAGACCAGATAGAAATCCTGGACGAAAATTATCTCTAAGTATCACACTCCATTAGCTACCAGTTCCAATATTTCTTTTTTCAATTTAAGCACTTCCATTTCATTCATTTTATTGGAACGGTCTAATTTAAAAGAACATACAAATTTCCCGGGTTGCTTTCTCATCACCATAATGGTATCTGATAGATTAATCGCTTCCTCAATGTCATGCGTGACCAGTATTATGCTCAATTTTAATTCTCTCGCTATATAACCCAGCCAGTTCTGCAACTGGATACGAGTGATAGCATCCAGACTGGCAAAAGGTTCATCCAGCAAGAGAAGTTTTGCCTCCATCATACAGGTGCGTAAGAAGGCTGCTCTTTGACGCAATCCTCCTGATAACTGATAAGGCATATGCTTGATATGACCTTCCAATCCAAAGACAGGTAATAGTTCCTGAATTCTGGCTTTAGCCGCTTTGATATCACCATTACGCACTCTCACTGGAATAAGAACAT
The DNA here is from genome assembly GCF_004353895.1 of Candidatus Syntrophosphaera thermopropionivorans. GTDB lineage: Bacteria > Cloacimonadota > Cloacimonadia > Cloacimonadales > Cloacimonadaceae > Syntrophosphaera > Syntrophosphaera thermopropionivorans. The sequence goes on from NZ_SMOG01000008.1 coordinate 26,969, forward strand.
TTTCCTGAACATTCAACCAGGGAAAAAGCAGGTCATCTTGTGGCATATACCCTAAGAGACCAGTCTTTCCGGTAATTCGTTCACCCTGATAGTAAATTTCACCTTTATCAGGTTTAGTGATTCCAGCTAAAAGTTCCAGAAAGGTAGTTTTACCGCAACCACTGCTTCCTACGACACTCACAAATCCCTCCTCTTCCATAGTAAAGTTTACATCTTCCAGGATGAGTTGCGGTTTACCTGCCAGTAAGAATGATTTATAAAGGTGTTCAGCTCTTAGTATGGGTTGCATCGGGTAAAAATTCGTTAGTGAAAAGTTCCTGTGCTTTCAGACTTTTTTGAATTATATGTTTTTGATACATCCAATCTGCAAAACGCTGCCAGACCGAGAAATCTTGCAGTCCCCATTGCGATGCGTCTGAAATAAATTCAGTCTTTAAATAGTTTAGACTGGCTTTTACCAGATTTTTATCCAGTTCAGGCACTGCTTTCCAAAAAATTTCCGCTGCCGATTCAGGATTTTGAACGCAGTATTCATAGCCTTTACTGGTAGCTTCAAGAAAATCACGAACCAATTCAGGGTCAGAATTAAGTAATTGGTCATTGGCAATTAAAACGGGTGTATAAAAATCAAAAACTGGGTCTAAATCCCTAACTGGAATATAATTCAATTCTATTCCTCTAAGCTTAGCTTGAACACCATCCCAGCCATAATAAATCCATTCAAAATCTGCATCTCTACCAATAGTGGAAAAGAAATCCGTTATTCCATAAACAATTTGAACTTTTTTATAATCTGCATCATAAGATTCCATCACCTGTCTCAAAATTTCCAGTTCAGAAGGCCAGCCAGAACTGCCATATCTCTTTCCTTCAAAATCTTTAGGACTGATAATATTGGCACTTTTTAATGAGGCAAAACCAGAGGTATTATGCTGGATAATTGCCGCAATAGATTTCACTGGAATATTCTCCGAACGAGCAATAGTGACGCTTTCTTGGTAGCTAACTCCAAATTCTGCCTGGTCAGAAGCAATAATTTTTTCTACAGTATTCTCTCCCGGTTGAAGAATTTCTACTTCCAGACCTTTCTCTTTATAATAGCCAAGTCCCTGTGCAACATAGAGTCCACTATGATTGGTATTGGGTGTCCAGTCCAGAACTACTCGCACTTTGCGTAAAGTAGTTTCTGGCTTTGCCTTTTTCTTACATGCTATAACTCCAAACAATAATATTGCCGTAATTACTGTCAGAATCATCAATTGCCTTTTCATTTTTGCTCCTGTATCTTCATATTTTATAATTAATTACTTATTTATTTTGGCTCTCACCTTTTTAGGTCCTAAAAGCTGTTAATTTTATTTACTATGTTTTTAGCTCTTACTTTATGTCAAATCCTTTCAGTTTTCTTACTACTTATTTTTTCGCTTCTTACAAATTCTATCTTAGCTCTCCCTTAGCTCTCCCTTAGCTCTCACTTGGCTCTGGAGATAAGTGGGAGTTAGGAGATAGTATGGTGAAATATGGTGAAACGAGTATGGTGGAACGAATATGGTGGAACAAGTATGGTGGAACGAGGTCCTCCTCGTTTCAAGCTTCGCAGAAGCTTTCTTTTTTGGGGTCGTAAACGTCCTCTTACACGGGGTCATAAACGTCCTCGTTTATGAAGCTCCGCAGGAGCTTTCTTAAAGTATAAATAAAAGCCTAAAGGCTTGGCGAGATGAGGACATCTCACCACCATTTAACGAGATGAGGACATCTCACCACCATAAAAGCCTGACGGCTTTGTGCAGATGGGGACATCTGCACACCATTGGGGGTCATAAACGTCCTCGTTTATGAAGCTCCGAAGGAGCTTTCTAATATAACTGTAGTAGAAAAGATGTGGGTATCTCTTCTCCCATAAAAGGAAATCTTTTTCTACTTCCCTAACCGCATTTTTATCTCTCCTAAAATATAATTTTAACGCTATGCAAAAGTTTTCTTATTGACAATATGTGAGTATTAAAGGAATTGTGCTAATATAAAAAGTAAGGGATGTTCAATGAACAAAGCAGAACGGACGGCAATAGAGCCTAAAAGAGAAGAAAATTATTCAGAATGGTATCAGCAAGTGATTAAAGCTGCTGATTTAGCAGAAAATAGTGAAGTGCGTGGTTGTATGGTCATTAAGCCCTGGGGTTTTGCTATTTGGGAAAATATAAAAACCTACCTTGATCGTATGTTCAAAGAGACAGGTCATCAAAATGCCTATTTCCCAATCTTTATTCCCTTACATTACTTTGAAAAAGAAGCAGAACATATTGAAGGTTTCGCCAAAGAATGTGCCGTTGTGACACATAGCAGATTGGAAGCAGATGAGCAGGGAAAACTTAAGCCAGCAGGTGAATTAACTGAACCCTACATAGTTCGTCCTACCAGTGAAACAATTATTGGAGCTTCCTTTGCTCGCTGGGTCAATTCCTATAGAGACCTTCCTCTCCTCATAAATCAATGGGCAAATATTGTCAGATGGGAAATGCGAACCCGATTGTTCCTTCGCACTACGGAATTTCTCTGGCAGGAAGGACATACTGTCCACGAAACGGAAGAAGATGCAAGGTTAGAAACTTTACGAATGCTGGATGTTTATGCTAAATTTGCGGAAGAATATCTTGCTATTCCCGTGATTAAAGGTGCCAAGACGGAAAGCGAAAAATTTCCTGGAGCAGTTGATACCTATTGCATTGAAGCTATGATGCAAGATAAAAAAGCGTTACAATGTGGTACTTCTCACTTTTTAGGACAGAACTTTGCCCGTGCTTCCAATATCCGTTTCCAGAATAGAGAGGGTGAATTTCAATATGCCTGGACAACCTCTTGGGGTGTTTCTACTCGTCTTATAGGTGCTTTAATTATGACTCATAGCGATGATAATGGACTAGTGCTTCCTCCCAAAATTGCTCCTGCTCATATCGCCATCATACCTATCTATCGCAATGATGAAGAAAAAGATAAGGTGATGACACTTGCTCATAAACTAAGTAATGAACTGAGACAAGTTAATTTTGATGGAATACCTATTCTAACTGAACTGGATAACCGTGACCTTACCTCCAGTGAACGAAACTGGTACTGGATTAAAAAGGGGATGCCCTTAAGGATAGAAATTGGTCCCCGAGACATTTCCTCTAATAGCGTGATGATATCCAGAAGAGACGAAAATCCCAAAGATAAACATCGTATTATGATTGAAGAGGTAGTGGATTATTGCAAGACCACCCTTCCCGAAATGCAAAAGAATATCTTTCTGAAAGCAAAAGATTTCCGTGAACAAAACACAGTCAAGATAGATAGTAAGGAAGAATTCTATCGCTATTTCACTCCTAAAAATGAAGAAGAACCAGAAATTCATGGTGGATTTGCCCATTCTCATTGGTGTGGCAATCCTCTCTGTGAAGAAAAAATAAAGGAAGATTTGAAGGTAACTATCCGTTGCATTCCTCTTGAATCAGAAAAAGAAGAAGGGAAATGCATTTATTGTGGTCAACCATCATCTCAGCGAGTAATTTTTGCTAAGGCATATTAAGATGAGAAAAAGTGCTGTAATAACCATCGGTAATGAGATTTTACTGGGTAAGACTGTTAATACCAATCTCACTTTCCTGGCTCAGGAACTGGCTAATTTAGGTCTTCCAGTAGATTATTCAGTAACCATTAAAGACGAAGCTACAGCCATTCATCAAGCTTTGAGACAATGCTGGGAAAAATATGATGTTGTCATCACCACTGGAGGTTTAGGACCTACTACAGACGACATAACTAAACAAGAGATAGCTTCCTTCTTCGGGAAAAAATTGGTCTTTAATGAAGAAGTCTGGGAACAGGTGCAGAAGATTTTTGCCGCAAGAAATATGCCTACTCCTGAAATAAATCGTAGTCAAGCTATGGTTCCGGAAGATTTTATAGCTTTAAAAAATGAACGAGGCACTGCTCCTGGCTTATTCTATGAAGAAGGAGAAAAGAGTTTCTTCGCTTTTGCTGGCGTCCCTGTAGAGATGAAACATATCTTCTTAACTCAAGCAAAACCAATCTTAGAAAAGAAATATGGCACTCAGGATAAAGTTATTCAAAGAACTATTCACACCTTTGGCATAGCAGAATCTGCCTTAGCGGAACTGTTATCCGATTTCCAACCACCTGAAAATGTTAACTTTGCTTGGCTTCCTCAACCAGGAAGAGTAGATTTGAGATTTTATGGTACTGACGCTCAGGCTATTGAAAAAGTTTTCAACGAATGCTATTCGCGAGTTCAAACATATGCCTGGGGATTTGATGATGACACTCCCGTAAGCGTTTTACACCGTATTTTAAGAGAGAAAAAATTATACCTTTCCGTAGCAGAATCCTGCACTGGAGGTCTCGTTCAAAAAATGGTCACTGACTTAGCTGGCTCTTCCGATGTATTTTTAGGTGGAGTAGTTAGCTATGCCAATGAAATCAAAGTGAAGATATTAAAGGTTAAACCTGGAACACTTAACAAATACGGTGCTGTAAGTGAAGAATGTGCACGGGAAATGGTCACTGGTGTAAGAGACTTAACGGATTCGGATATAGCCATTTCTACCACAGGAATTGCCGGACCTGAGGGTGGTACTGCAGAAAAGCCTGTGGGAATGGTCTGTTTCGGTTTTTCCGTTCATAATGACATCTGGAGTATAACTCATATTTTCAATGGAGATAGAGAAATCATTCGTCAACAAGCAGCTGAGTTTGCTCTTCTGAATTTAATCAAATACTTACAAGGTCACAAATTTTGAAGGTTTTGATTGTAGGCAGTGGAGGGCGTGAACATTCCTTAGCAGAAGCTTTTGCCAAGGATATAAAAAAATCGGACATCTATGTTGCTCCTGGTAATGGCGGAATTGCCTTAGATTATAAATGTTTGCCTCTGCGTAATAAAGAAGAAATCATTAGCTGGTGCAAAGACAATCGTCCTGACCTGGTAATGGTAGGACCAGAACAATATCTGGCAGAAGGATTATCTAATAGCCTGAATGCCGAAGGAATCCCCTGTGTGGGTCCTTCTCAAGAGGCAGCAAAAATTGAAAGCAGTAAGATTTTTGCTAAAACCTTGATGACTAAATACCACATTCCTACCGCTTCTTATGTGGCATTTGAAGATAAAGACCAGGCTTTAGCATATGTGCGTTATATGGGCAAATATCCTCTGGTGATAAAGGCAAATGGACTTGCCGCTGGAAAAGGTGTTATCATTGCTGAAAATCAAAAACAAGCAGAATATGCTATCCAGGCACTGGAAAATAAAGTAGTGGTTGAAGAATACTTAAAAGGATGGGAAGTCTCTTTATTCGTGATAACAGATGGTAAAGATTTTAAGACTACAATCTTCTCTCAAGACCATAAACAATTGGGTGAAAATGATACGGGACCTAATACAGGTGGAATGGGAGCTTTCGCTCCAGTCAAAGAAGCTGAATCCTATCGTAAACAAATAGAAGAGCAAATTGTTGCACCTATTCTGGAAGGATTAAAAGCTGAAGGATGTCCCTACAAAGGTTTTCTTTATTGTGGTTTGATGATAACTGAAGAAGGACCTAAGGTTCTGGAATTCAATTGTCGTCTGGGAGATCCTGAAACTCAAGCAATTCTTCCTTTATTACAAACATCTTTCACCGAGGTCTGTTATGCTATTCTGAATAATAAGGTCTCAGATTTAAAACTGGAATGGAGCCCTCAAAGCAGTGTTTGTGTAGTACTCGCTTCTCAAGGCTATCCTGGTACTTTCCCTACCGGTTTTCCAGTTATTATTAATTCTCCTATCACCAGTAAGATTTTCTTTGCTGGAGTAGAAAATAAAGATGGACAACTGATTACTTCTGGAGGAAGAGTTCTTTCTCTGGTAGCTCTGGGCAAAAACCTCTCAGAAGCACGGAGAAAAGTCTATCAAGATATAAATAAAGTTAATTTTACCGGAAAATACTTCCGAAGAGATATCTCTTTACGAAAAAATAAGTGTTAAGGTTAAAAGATATTTATGAAGAAAATAGTTTTGTCCTTGTTTTTACTTATCCCAGCAATATTTATTAGTGCTCAATCACGAGTTATCAGCCAAAGTCCAAATGAGGTAACTTTTGAATTTACCCTTCCTGAATATCAGATAGATTATTTGAAGATAAATGGAATCACCTGGCAACAAATAGTCTCTGATGAAGGAATTATTTTAGAAAAAGAAGGTTATCCCGAATTATTATTTTTCTGCGAAAATATAGCTATACCCGTGGATGGAGATATCTCGGTTAAAGTTAGCAGTGTCTCCAGCACTACCTTAAAAAATATAAATTTGAAGCCTATAGAAAAGTTGGTGGTTCAAGATAATAAGGTTGATTACCAATTTTATCAGGATACTAAAGCTTACAGAAATAATCAGCTATATCCTCTGGAGATAGTTCAAGCTGGTAAAAGTGCTTTCATAGGAGACCGCAGATTTGTTCCGCTACATATCTTCCCTTTTCAGTATAGAGCTACAACGAAGGAATTGATTGTTAATAGCAAATTTAAAGTGGAAGTTCGGATTCTGGGAAGTAAATCTGCCTCACCTAACTGGCAATTGAGTGAAAACCCTATTGACCAGGTTGGCGATTCCTTTTTCCTGAATAATGCTTCATCCAAAAGCTGGCGTTTAGCTAAAACTAAAGATAATAGTTATCAATCTCCTAAAGGTGGAACAAGTGCAGTTAATGAAATCCAGATTATTGTCAATCAGGAAGGAATTTATAAAGTCACCTATCAGCAATTGAATGACTTTATCCAGATTATGACTGATTCTTTAGAAGTGGCAATGGCATGGGATATTGATACAATTGACCCTCGTCATTTAGAATTAACCGATGAAAAAGGTCCTGTCCCCATCCACTTTTATGGTGAAGCGGATGGACATTTCAATAGAGGAGATTACTTTGAATTCTTCGGAGATCGTCATTATGGTGATACCTGCTATAATGATGACTATACAGCCGAAAATGTGTACACTCTTTATCTGAAATCTGGATTAGGTGCCAGAATGGCGGTAGAAAATGGAGGTTTAGTCAACTCCAATCCTGCTCAATATATAGTTCCTGATGCCTATGAGCAAACTGTCCATTTTGAACAACAATTATTAATGGATAAATTAGGACATAGCTGGTCAGATAGCAATCCTGATTTTTATAAAGAGGACATCTGGTTCTGGAGAAGAATTAAAGCTCCAGATTTGGATATCATTCCCTTCCAGCTGCAGTATCCCAAAGATAGCGTTATAAGGCGTGCTCGTGCAAAGGTTTCTCTGTATGGTCTAACTTATTCCACTTCTCTTGCACCAGGACAATATGACCATAACGCTACGGTGAGAATAAATCAAGCTATGATTAATACTCATAACTGGATTGGGCAAACCGAACAAATCTTTGAGAATGATGTGCCTTTTGCCAATTCTTACCTTTATCACGGAACAAATAATATGTATATCAGTCTTTCTGGTAATACAGCATCTGGAACCTTAGAACAAGTTCTCCTGGACTATTTAGAACTCACTTACTGGCGTGAATATAAGACCAGTGAAGATAAAATAAAGTTCACTAAACCATCAGACCGTCCAGCAGGTTTATATCAGTTTGAAATAAGTGGTTTTAATACTAACGATGTCTCAGTTTATAAAATAGGCTCAAGTATTTTTAATAGCCTGCAAATAGAACCTTTTGCGGTTAATGGAGGTGCTCCCTGGACTGTCTCACTACAAGATAGTGTTTATTCTACAGATGTGGTTTATTACGCTGTTACAGAAAGTAAAAAACTATCCCCTTTGGGGTTCAGGTTAAATCTACCGTCGGATTTAAAGAATCCGGCTAATGCGGCAAATGTTATAATGGTAGGTAATAGAGAATTGCTGGAATCAGAAGGAGCAGATCTCTTAGTTAATATCTGGGAAGCAGATAGCTATGTTGTCAGAAAAGTTGATTATCAGGACATCTTCGATGAATTTAATCACGGGATAAGGTCTGCGGAAAGTTTAAAAGAGTTTTTCACCTACGCTTATAATAATTGGTCTCCTCCCCAGCTAAATTATGTTGTCTTATTAGGTGAAGGTATAAATGATGAGCGAGATAATAGTCCCTCTCGTCAATATGCTTTAGTTCCAGTTAAAAAAGTATGGACCATAAATCATGGTGCTACTGCCAGTGATACCTGGTATGGAACAATTGTAGGAGATGACCCCATTCCAGACATTGTAATAACTCGGATAAATGCCTGGAAACCAGAACAGGTTCTTGCCTATGCTCAAAAAGCTTATAATTACAGAAATAATCTTCTCACTAATAGGTTGTGGAATAATCATATCACATTAAGTGCTGGAGGTACACCTGGTTCGGCTCAAAATATTTTTGCCTTGCAATCGGAACGCATAAGAAGAAAGAGCATTCCACAAGATTACAGAGTGACCAGAGTCTATGGCTCTTCTCAGGGTGTAAATTCTGGTTATTATGGCAGTTCACCTCAATTAAAAGAGGCAATTAATACCGGAACTCAGTATTTACAATTTATGGGACATGGTGGTTCTGGTATTTGGGCAGATTACAATCTGCTAAACTTAAGCGATATAGCCACATTAAATAATCAAACTTATCCTATTGTAGTTAGCCTGGCTTGCTATTGCTCTGCTTTTGATACCAATGGATTAGGAAGTATCAGTGAAGCCTTTACTATGCAACCAAATAAGGGAGCTATTGCTACCTTTGGTTTTACGGGATTAAGCTATGAACGCTCTGATGAGGATTGGGCTTTAGCCTTAACTGAAGCAATTTATAAACACGATTTCCCAACTCTTGGTCAAGCTTATCAATACACTTTAGCTAAATTTACCAGTAATAGTGGAATTTTAGGTATAACCTATGCCCTAACCTATGGAGCTACTCTTTTAGGAGACCCCTTAATTAGATTGAAAAAACCTATAACTGATATCTCAGTTAATACAGATGAAGCCATTTTAATGCCAGGTGACACCCTGGTCGTGAGAGCACAATTCCCTCAGGATGTTCTTGCAGCAAGACTATATATTCAGAATAACGATGAAATTATATTAAATATACCCTATGATTTACCAGTAATAAATGGGAACTATAGTGCCAACTATATCATTCCAGCCAATATTCAGCCTCCTTATACCCGGAAGATTTTCCTGGCTGGATATTCTGTGACTGATGAGTATATAGGCAGGTCTGTTTTTGGAGTGGGTCGTTCTGCATTAACTCATATTAAAACTATACCGGAAAATCCTGCCTGGAATGATTCTCTTTCTTTTATTGCAAAACTTTTCAGCAATGAGGAGCTGCTTTCCCTAAAGGCTACTGTTTGTGTGGATAGCACTTTTGCGGGTGCTACCTGGTTAGACTTACCAATGCAAGCCTATCCAGATATAGAAAATGGTTATATTACCATAAACAAATTACCACCTCTTTCTCCTGGAAAAGAGTATTTCTTTAAATATATAATGACTACCAATAGCGGTAACTACGAGTCCGTGTTGTATAGTTATTTAACCCGATTACCAGACTTGTATTTAAAAGATATTAAGTTAGAAACATCAAATTCTGAGCAAATACTTAAAGTTCTGGTACAAAATATAGGCAACTCTGCTTCTTTGATTACCGATATCAAACTCTATACCCAGATTCCTAATAGCACAGAAACACTTGTAAAAACTCTGGATATGCCACCACTGGCAGTGAATGAAGAAATATGGGTTAATTTTTCCTTAGATGACCTTCCGCAAGCAAATATAGGAACAATAACCTTAAAAGTAAAAGTTAATGTTTCTGGAGCTTTTCCAGAATCACACTCCAACTATAATGCAAGCAATGTAATCTCATTAACTACTTGCTTCAACTATTATACTGTCACTAATACTGGCTCTTTGATACAGAGTGTGGATAATAATGTTACCTGTGAAATACCACCAAATCTGGTTCCAAGCGGGAGAAATTCTGTATTCTATATTAATAGTGTTGGAACTTATACAGCTAATGCTCAGCCAGATATATATCCAATAAAATTGAAAAGTTATGACAATTCACCTTCTATTCCTGCTTCCAATGCATATGAAATTAGAACCCTGGATACTGCCCTGGTAGATTCCACCGGAACATTTATAAATAATAAGAAGATAAAGCTTACCTTTTTCTATAGCACAAATGACCAGGAAACACAGAATCTGGAAACGGAAAATTCCTATAAAATTTATCGCTGGGAAGATTCTGGAAAAAAATGGATACTACAAGGTGGAAATATTTCAGCTTCTGAGGACAAGGTCAATTTTGAAGTATCTAAACCCGGTATCTATACCATTTATCGTAATTGTGACCGAATAAGACCCTCAATTGATATCAATGTGCAAGAACAGGAATTTACCGTCGGAGGTTATATATCCGGAACAGGGACTATGTCACTATTACTAAGTGATGCTAATGGAATTGATGTTTTTGACAATTCAATCCAGCTTTATCTTAATGGAACTAAAGTTCCAGAAGAAGATTACACCGTCACCATCAACTCCGAGTATTTAAATAGAATCCCCGTAAAATATCAGCTTAATTTAAGTAAAGGGACCTATTCACTGGTTATAGATTGTAAGGATGTAAATGGCAATTTCAATACTCGGGAAACACAATTCTATGTAAATAACACCTTTGATATTAAAAATATTGGCAACTATCCTAATCCAGTTCTGGGTGTTACAGAAGACCCTAAAAATCAGGGTAGAACACGTTTTACCTATGTGTTAACCGATGATGCAGATGAAGTGACGATAAAAGTTTATACTGTAGCAGGTCGTCTGGTTAAGACCTTTAAAAATCTCCCCACTGGAGTTGGATATCATGAATATCCAAGAACGGTTTATGGATGGGATTGTAAAGATGAGTTTGGCTATTATCTGGCTAATGGAGTCTATTTCTACAAGGTTATAGCCAAAAAGGGAAACAAAAAGATTGAAAAAACTATGAAAATGGCTATTTTGAAATAGGTGCAGATATGAGAAAGACTTTCTGGATATTAATTTTTACTCTCGCTTTTGCTTTACCTTTAAACGCTGGTCGCTATGCTGGTGATTTTATGATGATAGGTTCGGGTGTGCGTCCCTTAGGAATGGGAGGTGCTTTTGTCTCTTTGGCAGATGATGGCTCTGCTATCTACTGGAATCCTTCGGGTATATCACAAATAAAAAAATCTGAGGTTACTGCTATGCATGCTTTCTTGTATAATGGTTTAGCCTCTTATGACCATATTACTTTTTGCCAACCCTTGCCAAGTGATGTGACTATTGGAATAAATATCACCCGCTTAACCATAAATGATATACCCCTTTTCAAAGAATCTTATTTAATCGGGACTAATGTAGACCAGAGGATAAATAATAGTGCCTATCAATTAACCGGAATTCCTGATGGAAAATTTAAAAGTACTGATGACCTCTACCAATTTGCCTTTGCCAAACATATTCATTATGATTTAAATATGGGATGGCTCTTTTTCGCTATTCCTATTGATTTCTGTGCGGGTGGAAACATTAAGTTCATAAATAGAAAAATAATGGATAATGTTGGTTCAGGTACGGGAATTGATTTTGGTATGAAACTTAAAACCGATATGGCAATACTCTTTGATTGGGACGCCTTAGGAACTTTAGATATAGGAGTTAATTTCCAGGATATTGCTGGAACTCAAATCAGCTGGGATACCCCTTCACAAACTGGACATAGCGATGAAGTTTTATTCAATACTAAATTAGGACTTGCCATAACTCAGCCTATCCCTAAGATTGATTCAGAGGTTATTCTGGCATATGATTATGATTATGTCTACAATGGATGCAACCATTATGGTGCCCAATTTTCTTATAAAAATTTGGGAAGCTTAAGATTGGGTTACTATGATACCAATTTCACCTGTGGTGCAACCATTAATGTCTATGGCGTTAATCTTGACTATGCATTAGTCACAAATCCAGTAGGTATAACCAATAGAATTGGTTTGAGAGTTAGCTTTTAGTGGAGATAAAATGAAAAAATATATGTTTTTATTTATTATAGCGTTGGCTATCATCTTAACCGGATGTTCGGGTAGAGATGAAAATGAAAAAGATAAAATCCCTCCTATCCCGCCAGTTTTAACTCCTCATTTAGGCGACACTGGAGATCCACCTGTAGAATATGGAGGACAATTGATTGTTCTTAATGAGGACAACAATGGAATTGACGCAGTTCCCGATGGAGATTGGATAAGAGTGCTCTGGGATCCTTTCAAAGATACTGATTTAAGCCATGTAAGGATTTATCGTTTTAATGATTTTAACCCTGAACCTGTATTTATGGATTCAATATCTGCTTCCGCACATTACTATCTGGATACAGACACCAATATAATGGAACGAGTTTGGTATTCCTACTTTATTGACCTGGTAGATTTAGCTGGGAATACATCTCGTTCTGATACCACTTCTTATGCTCTATTACCTAAAAGCATCCTTATTTCTCCAGCAGATAATTCTGTAATATCTCCTTTAAATATGAGTTTCAAATGGCATCGTATTGGTAGTGTGGGCAAATTTAGAATTATTTTCTTTGACGAGAATTACAATTATGTCTGGCATAAGGACATCACTACAAACTTAGAAAATGAGGAGTTTGAAGTTATAGATTTCCCCGTCAATACTGCTCAGCAATATGCAGGACAAAGTTTGAGATGGCGAGTAGATTCATTTGAATATGATGCAGACAAAGAAGAATATATGGGTTCAGAATCAAATGAAAGAATTATCCATATTGGTCAGATATAACAGATATGAACTGTACTATTCTAATTTCAAAGAATATGATTAGGTCTACAATGAAATTAATGTTTTATCTTGACATAAATCTATAAATGAAGAAAATAAAAATAAATTCTAATAAATGAGGCTAAATTGAAGAAAATACTGCTTTTTATCATAATCACCAGCTTTACAGTATTAGCTTTTGCTCAAGCAGGAAATGTAGTGGTTACTTCAACCAGCACCTCTGCTTATTCCTATGAGGGAACTGGAGCAGGAGCACAAAAATTGAAAATGAATGTTTATATTCTCGGTAGGGTCAATAAACCAGGTTTATATCTAGTCCCCGATGATACAGATTTTCCTACTTTGTTAGCTTTAGCTGGAGGTCCAGCAGAAGATGCAAAACTTTCTAAAATCCGTATTATTAGACCAGTTAATCCTACTTTAGATGCAGAATCGGAACCAGAAGTTATCTGGCTGGATTTCAAAAAATATATGGATACAGCTGATAATAAATATCTTGCCACAAAGACCATAAAAACGAAAGTTATTGATGAATTTACAGGAGAAGAAATAGAACATACTGTTTATGACCTGCGTCTTCAACCTGGAGATACAGTTGTGATCTCTGGCACTATCTTTTATGCTTTTGATAGAATAGCGGACTTTCTCTCCAAAGTTGCTATCGCACTCAGTGTTTATAATTTAATAGCCAATATTAAGTAGGTGATAAGATGGAACAACAACCTATGCAAAATCCTCAAACACCTCAAGTTGAAGAGATAAATCTCAAAGAATATTTACGCATTATTTATCAATTCCGCTATTTAGTAGTTATTATATTTGTCGTCGTTATAATCGGCACTATTCTTTATACTTACCAGCAACCTCGTATTTACTCTGCCACTTCTAAAATTTTAATGGAAAATAAATCTACAGGTGCAGATATTTTAATGCTAACCGGTCAGGGTAGTGGAAAAAACTACATCAATAATCAGATACAACTTATCAAGAGTAAACCTCTTTTATCTGCAGCCTGGGAAATTATGAAAAAGAATCCGGAATGGGAAGCTTATCCAATTAGTTCAACCGAAAATCCTATTGATCATTTAGGTGAAGTTAAAATAGAAGCATTAAGGGAAACTGATGTTTTAAATCTTTCTTTTGAATCTACTAATCCAGGAGAAGCTATGGCAACTGTTAATGCTATAGCTGATGCTGTGGTTCAGCAAAATACTCAAATAGCAAGATTAGAATATACTACAGTTAGAGAATTTCTGGGAGAGCAACTTGACCTGATTTCTCGTAGATTACAGGCTTCAGAAGAGGATTTAAGAGCTTTTAAAAATGAAAATAAGATAGTAGAACTCACGGAAACTACCAAAAAATGGATTGAGCAATCTGCAGATGTTGAATCTCAATATGAATCGGCATTAACAGACCAGGCAGTTAAAGCAAGGACTCTGGAAGTGTTAAAGAGACAGTTAAAAGACCAGGATTCTTTAATGGTAGAAGTTGATAATGTCTTAAGAGCACCTTACATAGAGCAGTTACGTAAAGATATAACTAACACTCAAGCCACTATAGCAAAATTACGCACTAACGAAAATTATTCTTCCGACCATCCCCAAATAAAACTCCTTCAAGAAGAACTTTCTAAAACTAAGGCTACTCTGGATGCTGAAATAAAAAAATATATCAGTAAAAATTTAAATTATGACCCTCTCTCTTTCAGAAATCAAATCCTTACTAAGATAGTTCAAGCAGAAGTAGACCTTGAAATGGCTCGTACTCAAGTTCATGGACTGGAACAAACAAAAGCTATCTTTGAAGATAGAATTATCACTTTGCCAGATAAGGAACTTCAGCTGGCACGTTTGACCAGAAGTATGGCTCTGGATGAAAAAATTTACGGCATAATGATGGAAAAGTATGAAGATGCCCGGATTGCAGAACAAGCAAAAATAGGTAATATAAGAGTCATTGATTATGCCACTAGACCAGATAAACCCATCAAACCTAATATCTCTATGAATTTATTAGTTGGTATCCTGCTTGGTTTAGGATTAGGTATTGCTACAGCATTAATTGTACATTCTATGGATACTAAGTTGCGTACTCTTGAAGATATTGAAAGCTATGTCCGTTTACCTATTTTGGGTACTATCCCCCTAATTCAAGAATCTGAATCCCGGATTATGGAATTCAATCGGATGATAGAACAAAGTGAGGGAGAAAATAAAGAGCAACTGAGTAAATCTTTACATTATGTTATGATGCAATTGGTCTCTCATTATGCTCCAAAATCACCTATCTCAGAAGCTTATAGAACCTTAAGAACGAATATACTTTCTAAAAAAACCGAAGGTAGCACCTCAATGTTAATTACTTCTGCAGGTCCTAAAGAAGGTAAATCTACTACTATTTCCAATCTTGCTATAACTTTTTCCCAGATGAACGCTAAAGTTATCTTAGTTGATATGGATATGCGACGTCCTATGCTTCATAATAAATTCGCCTTGGAAAAAGAAAATGGTATCAGTGACTATCTAATTGACCAGGATGTTCCGTTAAAACAAATAATTAAGGCTTCAGGTATACCCAATCTGGATATCATTACCAGTGGTTTTATTCCTCCAAATCCTTCTGAGTTAATTTCATCTCCCAGGATGGATAAAATAATTGAAGAATTAAAATCTCAATATGATTATATTCTCTTTGATACACCACCTATTATTGCCGTGACAGATGCTTTAATTCTGACTAAAAAGGTCGATCTTACTTTCTTAGTTGTTCGTTGTGGAACTACAGAAAAGGGCATTGTTAAGCGTGCAAGGGATATGATGGAAAATGTTAATGCCACAATAGATGGTATTATTGTGAACGGCGTTTATGTCCAAAAGTATTATAGTAAATCTAACTACTACTATTATTATTACTATTATTATTACTATTATGGTGAACAGCAACCTAAAAAACAAAAGAAGGCTAATCTATCCTTCATACGCAAAAATAAATCTATTCCTTGAAATATTAGGTCACTTACCTGATAATTTCCATCAGATTGAGACACTGCTCTGCAGTGTCTCACTTTTTGACACTATAAAATATACTTTGACAAAAAAGAAAGATTTGAAAAAATGGATTTACTTAAATGATAATATAAGCGAAAATAATCTTATATATAAAGTCGCTGATTACTTATATAATCAATATAAACCTGATTGGGGAATTGAGATTCAATTGATAAAAAGGATACCTATAGCAGCCGGATTAGGTGGAGGTAGCAGCAATGCAGCAACCACCTTATTAGCTCTTAACTATTTGTGGGAGCTCGGATTGAGCATTGATGACCTTACATCAATTGCAAGCATTTTTGGAAGCGATATTCCCTATTTTCTCTATGGAGGCACAGCTTTTGCTACTAATCGTGGCGAGGTTATTCAACCATTAGAGGATTTCAATCTGGATAACATTTTATTGGTTAACCCCAATATAATGATTTCCAGCTCTGAAGCTTATCAAATAGCTTCTATTCCAACGGAAAATGAAAGACGACATTGTAGAATCTCGCAGGATGTAAAATGGTTTTTTAACCGACTGGAAGCTCAGGTGCGAATTGATTATCCTTTAGTGAATGAAATATTGAATGATTTAATAAAATTGGGTGCGAGCACTGCCCTTATGAGTGGTAGTGGTCCCACCTGTTTTGGTGTTTTTGAAGATAAGTTTAAAATGCATAAATGCGAAGCATATTTTAAAGAAAAAGGATACTGGACAAAACTCGTAAGAACGATAACAAGGGAAGAATATCAAAATGTATTCCAAGCTTAAATTAATTAGTGGTCACGCAAATAAACCTCTGGCTGAAGAAGTTGCTAATTATGTAGGTGTACCGTTATCCGATATAGACCTTTTTAAGTTCTCTAATGACGAATCTTTCGTTAAAATTAATGAAAGTGTTCGTGGCACAGATGTATTCATTATACAGCCGACCTGCAGGCCGGTAAATGATAATTTAATTGACCTTTTAATAATGATAGATGCTCTCAAACGAGCTTCTGCTCAACGTATCAATTGCGTTATTCCTTATTATGCTTATGCTCGTTCAGACAAAAAAGATCAACCCCGGGTGCCGATAACTGCCAAATTAGTGGCTGATTTATTGACTGTAACTGGTGCAAATAGGGTTGTTGCAGTTGATTTGCATGCGGAGCAAATTCAAGGGTTTTTTAGTATACCCGTTGACCATTTATATACTATCCCCATTTTTGCTAGATATTTTAATGAGATGAATCTGGATAATCCGGTTGTAATATCTCCTGATTCTGGGGGTGCTAATAGAGCTCGTGCTCTGGCAAAAAGGTTAAATTGCGGTTTAGCCATAGGAGATAAAAGACGACAGGCTAATGACGATAAGACGGAATTATTAAATATTATCGGTGATGTAGAAGATAAAACAGCGATTTTATATGATGATATAATAGATACAGGAAGCAGTTTGATAAAGATCGCAAATGTGCTGAGTACGAAAAATGTTAAAAATATTTATGCAGCTTGCACACATGGAGTTCTTTCCTGTTCTGCAGTTCAGAATATAAACAATTCTAATATTGAGAAACTATTCATTACAAATACCATTCCTCTTTCTGAAGAAGCTGCTGCTTGTCCCAAAATTATTCAGTTATCCATAGCTGAGATGCTGGCTATGGCAATAAAAAAAATACATACAGAAGAATCTCTTAGTGTTCTATTTACTTAGGATTTGAGATTGGAGGTAGAAAAGTGATATTTACCATTGAAGCCCAAAAAAGAACTAACACTAAACATAGTGAATTGACTGCTCTACGAGAGCAAGGTCTTATTCCAGCAGTTATTTACGGTAAAGCTTTAGAAAGCACACCAATTGCAGTAAAAAGAAATGAGTTTCTAAAATGCTATAAGAAAAGTTTTCAGGAACTATCCTTCTATGAAATTATCTTAGATGGACAAAAATACCATACTATCTTGAAGGATAAGCAGATTCATCCTGTTTCCAGAGATTTTCTACATCTGGATTTTATGCTGGTAGAAGCTACTGCTATGATGGAATTTGAAATACCTTTGCAATTTGTGGGTGAGCCCATAGGTGTTAAAACTGGAGGTTTCCTGGAAACCTTGCAAAGAACCGTTAAGATTTCCTGCAAAGCTGAGGATGCTCCTGAAGAAATAACCATTGATATCTCTGGAATGCAAATTGGTGATTCTCTTCATATTAAAGACCTTCCTCAAGGTAATTGGCAATATAAGGATAATCCAGATACAGCATTATTAGTAGTTCTTGCTCAGAGAGTTGAGGAAGCTGAAGCTCCAAAAGAAGCTGAGGAAGTTAGTACTGAAGAAAAAACCGAGTAATGAAACTCGTTCTTGGTTTGGGAAATATAGGTAAAGATTATGAAGGAACCAGACATAATATCGGTTTTATGTGCCTGGATACCTGGGCTAAAAAACATAATCTAACTTTTAGATCAAACCAGTTATACTACTTCATTCAATATAAAAATGCTTCTCTCATCAAACCTAAAACCTTTATGAATCGCTCGGGTCTTGCTTTGAAAGAAGCATCTTTAAAGTGGAATTGCTCTGAAGCTCTAATTATTTATGATGATATAGAACTCCCTTTAGCCTCTCTTAGAGTAAGAACTGGAGGGGGTGATGGTGGTCATAATGGAATAAAATCTCTGCTGGAAATATTCCCGCCTGAAAATCTTAAGCGTATCCGTATAGGTATTGGGAGGAGTGAAGAAAATCCACGAGATTATGTCCTGGATAAATTTACCCAGGAAGAATTAAGTGCTTTAATGCCTGTTATTGAATTAGCCTGTGATTTCATTGACATTTATATTGATAAAGATTTTTATGCAGTCTTAGATGCATATAGCATCTGGAAAAAAACCTTTTCCGTTAATAATGTTCACGGAAACGATAGTCCAAAGGAGAAATGAATGAAAAACTATGAACTAATGGTGATAATTTCACCAAAACTAACCGAAGAAGAAGCAAATAAGTTGAATGAAAGTATCCTTAATATGGTCAAAGAACAGGGAAATGGAGAAATCATTAAAACTGACCCCTGGGGTTTACGAAAACTTGCCTATCCCATTAACAAGATGCAAGAAGCTTATTATTTCGTTAATTACTTCTCTATGGAACCTAGTGCGGTAAAACCCATTAAAAATCAACTCAACATTAATGAGCATGTGCTCCGTCATATGTTTATTGTTAGAGATAAATAGGAGGAACAATGGCAGACTTAAGGTTACCGCGCCTGAATAAGGTATTTATTGCTGGAAGAATTACCCAGGAACCGGAGTTAAGATATACTCCTAAGGGAACTCCTGTTGTAAGATTTACTGTTGCAACGGATCGTAGGTACAAAGATGAAATGGACCAGTGGCAATCCATGCCTATGTACATTGATGTCATAGCCTGGAGCAATCAAGCTGAAAATATTTGTAAAATTGCGCATAAGGGAACTGCTGTTTTGGTAGAAGGAAAGATTGATACAAGAAGCTATGTGGATTCAAATAACAATAATCGTAAAGTATTTGAAATCATTGCAGATCATATCCAATCTTTAGAATGGACTCCCAAAGCAGAGGGTGAAGGTGTAGAAGAAGAAGTACCCCTTCCCCAAGAAGAACCTAACTATGTCGCAGAACCCGTTACGGACGACGATGTCCCATTTTAATACTGGAGTTTTAATATGAATACTATGGATAGAAAAAAGAAACCTGCTCACAAAAAATACTGCCGCTTCTGTGCGAATAAAGACCTCGTTATTGATTATAAAAATGTGGAACTGCTAAGTCAGTTTATCTCTGATGTAGGCAAGATTGAATCATCTCGTTTAACTGGAACCTGTGCCAAACACCAGAGAAAACTGAGTCAAGAGATTAAACGAGCTCGTCAAATGGCATTATTGCCATATGTTATTGAATAGTGCCGTTTATCGCTTTACTGTTAGGTGCTTTAGCCACATTAAATCCTTTTATCGGATTATTAGTGATGATGATTTATAGCCATAGCTTCTTTCGTTTGTTGACCGGAAAACCAGTTAATCGTGCCCTAATGTTTCTCGTTTTCCCAGTAATTGTGGCTATTTTCACCTTTAATAATCCCTCAACTCTTATTTATCCCGTTGATGCCATATTTGGTGCAGGGTTAGTTGTAATTCTATATCTGTATGCTCTTATCAAACGAGGTAATCCTGTTACTGCATTAATCAATGCTGCTTTATTGATTACCGTTTATGGAGTGATTAGATATTATCTCTTTGGAAGTTTTTTACTCAACACACTGGAACAGTCTTTTGCGGAAATGGAAAAAATTATGCCTCAAGCTATGCAAAATGGGAATATAACTCAGATGAAACCTATGCTGCAAATCCTGTTACCTGCAAGCTGGACTGTATCTCAAGTTTTAGCCTTAAGTGCGGGACATCTAATATTTCTCCATTTAGGCGGAACTCATTCCGAGCTAAGAGATTTTAAACTTCCAGCGTATTACAATCTATTTATAATAGCTGTCCTGCCCCTATATTTTTTCCCTCAGTTGCATAATGTTTTTATTAATGTATTATTAGCCTTATGTGTGTTACCTATGGTAGAAGGAATTGGCGTGATTATTAATTTAATCTCAAAGCGAAAACCGAATATTCTGATTAATATCCTGGTTACTATCTTAGTACTTTTAAATTTACCCATAATGGCTCTAATAGGTTTTGCCGATATCTGGCTTGATTTTAGAAAATTAAATATTAAAGGAAATTTATCATGAAAGTTATTCTTTTAAACCCCATAGAAAAGTTAGGAAACAAGGGGGATGTGGTTAATGTTAAACGAGGCTATGCTCGTAATTACCTTATCCCAAGAAAACTGGCTATTTATGCTACCCCAAAAAATCTAAAAAACTGGAATTCTATCCAAACTAAAGCTGCTGAAGAAGAAGAAAAAATGATTGATGCAATGAAAAAACTTGACGAGCAGCTAAGAAATATGACTCTGCATTTTGAACGTAAAACGGACGAACAAAATAATCTTTATGGTTCGGTTTCGGAAATGGATATCTGTAATGAACTCGCTAAACATGGAATTAATATTAAATGTGCAATGGTCAAAATGGACAGACATATTAAGTCCCTGGGAGAAAGTTTGGTTAAAATTCATCTATACAAAGATATATTTTCAGAATTGAAGGTCGTGGTCGATAAAGAAGGTAGTGGTCAGAAGAATATAGAACCCAAGATTGATAATTCCGCTCCGGAAACTTCTGATGAAGCAGAAAGTGAAATAACCACAGATTAATATATACGGGGTGTTACCTATGAAAAAATATATGTATCAAATCTCACGCATCTTAGCCTTTGTTGCTATGCTCGTGGCTGTTTCTATGTTAAGTATTGGTAATCCGAAAAATATACCCTTTTTCATCCTGCTCTTTGCTGCTATTTTTGCCTTAGTTTATTATTTAACCAAGCGTTCAGAGGAAAACCAACGCTTAGGAAAAGCTGGAACAGGAACCAAACCTATCACTCAATTATTAACCGTAGTCCTTTTCGTTGCTCTCATCTCCATTTTAGGTTTATTAAGGCACGGAATACTTGGTTTTATCGGATGGTTCTTAGTTATTGGTGGCATCTTTTCCCTTATCTATCTTAGTGTTCGTCAGCATCAACGCCATTTTGAAATTATCACTTCCACTCCTAAGAACACAAAAGTTACAGGCATAATTCTTGCTATTATATCTATTCTCTTGCCTGTTATAGTCATTTCTTTTACTAACATTGTCCCTATAGCTAAAGCAGCTCTCGCCTTATCTATCGTTCTTTCTCTCATCGGCACTCTGGCATTTGTGGTTCTGATTTGTCTGGGATTATATTTAATAAATATTATTGGAAATAAGACCTCCAATCTTATTCTCGGTTATCTGTCTATAATTCTGGCAGCATTATTACCTGGTATAATTTTACTATTTACTTCTGCCACTACTACGGCTTGTGCCGTAATTTATATTATTGCCATTATTACAGCGCTGCTGGCTTATTTTGCCTTTAATCAGCTGGTCACAAATAAATAGCTCTAAGGGAACTTTGTTTAGACCCGAGAAGGAATATTATGGCTTTTACCTCTCTTTCTAATATCAAGAAAGAGGTAATTGATAGAATAGCAGGAGAAAAATATAAATCCTTTGTTAACCTGTATCAGCACTGGAAAGATATTGTGGGACCTCTCTTAGCTGCCAGGTCTCATCCTTTTCATTTAAAGGATTCTATCTTATATGTAGCTGTAGAAAATAACTCCTGGCTACAGGAACTTGTCCTACGTAAAATGGATATTTTAAAACAACTTAATGATAAAACCGGAGAAGAGATTAAAGATATTATATTTTTAATCAAGACTTAAGACTATGAAACCTATTCAAATTGCTGCTTCTGTGCTATCCTGTGATTTTGCTCATTTGGATAAGGAACTGTCTCGTGCCAGTGATGCTAATATGTTTCATCTGGATATAATGGATGGACATTATGTTCCTAATCTAACTTTTGGACAACCTATTGTATTAAAAATCCGTCAATTAACCAAAATTCCATTGGACGCTCATCTGATGGTTACTAATCCCGAAAATTATGTTGCACCTTTTGCCAGTATAGGAGTTAACTGGTTCAGTTTCCATCAAGAATGTGTATATCACTCTCATAGGGTAGTGCAACAAATTAAAAGTCTGGGAATGAAAGCTGGAATAGCACTCAATCCTGCCACACCTCTTTCTACTTTGGATTGTATTTTGCCCGATTTAGATTTTGTTCTTTTGATGAGTGTAAATCCAGGTTTTTCCGGACAGGAATTTATTCCTTCTGTTCTGGAAAAAATCATTCAACTAAAAGATATTATAACCAAGAATTCTTTGAACACCTTAATAGAGGTGGATGGCGGAATCAATGAAACTAATGCCTCCTTAGTGATTGCCGCAGGAGCAGATATCCTGGTTTCTGCTTCCTATATATTTGGCAGCACTGATTATTCTGCCGCTATTCGTTCCTTGAGAGGTAGTTAATTAATCTAATTTTTTAAATTTTTTCCCCATCCATAATAGCTGGTTCAGATATTAACCCGGAGGGAAAGATTATTATAAAGGTAAATTATGTTTGATTCATTAACTGATAGATTAGATAAAGTTTTCCGTAACCTAAGAGGCAAAGGATATCTCACCGAACAAAACATAAAAGATGCTTTGCGGGAAATTCGTATTGCCCTTCTGGAAGCTGATGTAAACTATCGCATTGTCAAAAACTTCATCTCTGAAGTGGAAAAAAGAGCTATCGGAGAAGAAGTGATGAAATCTCTTACTCCCGGACAGCAAGTTGTAAAGATAGTTTATGACCAGCTGGTAGCTTTAATGGACACGGAGGGATTTGAACTTAAAGTCTACAACAATAAACTTACTAAAGTGATGCTGGTAGGTTTGCAGGGATCAGGTAAAACTACTGCTTGTGCTAAATTAGCCCTTTATTATCGGAAAAAGGGAATTAAACCTATGATGGTGGCTTGTGATGTTTATCGTCCTGCCGCTATTGAACAACTCAAAATTCTCGGTAAACAGATTGATATTCCTGTCGTTTCGGAAGATACCAAAGATGTATATAAAATCGCCGAAAAAGCTTTAAATCTCGCTTCACAACAATTGATTAATCTTCTTATTTTTGATACTGCAGGTCGTTTACAGATTGATGAACCTATGATGGATGAACTGGTTCGCCTGAAAGCCCAGATTAAACCTGATTATATCCTTTTTGTCGCAGATGCAACTACAGGACAGGAAGCAGTGAATGTCGCTAAAGAATTTTACGATAAGCTCACTTTTGATGCCGTTATCCTTACCAAACTGGATGGAGATGCACGCGGTGGCGCAGCTTTATCTATTAAAGCAGTGACGGATAGACCTATTGCCTTTGTGGGAATAGGTGAAAAAATTAGTGACCTGGAAGTATTCTATCCAGATAGAATGGCATCACGAATTCTCGGTATGGGTGATGTTCTCACTCTAATTGAGAAAGCGGAACAGGCTATTGACGAAAAGGAAAGTGAAAAACTTGCCAAAAAGATGTTGAAAAACCAGTTCACTTTAAATGATTTCCTGAAACAGTTGCAAAACATCAAAAAGATGGGGTCTCTGGAATCTATTATCCGTATGATTCCGGGAATGGGACACAAACTCCCTGCCGATTTAAAGATTGATGATAAAGCATTTAAACATATTGAAGCTATCATCCAATCTATGACCGAAAAAGAAAGAGAACATCCCGAAATCATTAATGGCAGTCGCCGGCTCCGTATTGCTAAAGGAAGTGGTCAATCAGTTACAGAGGTTAATCGCTTACTTCGCCAATTTGATGAAATGAAGAAAATGATGAAACGCTTTTCATCCCCACAGGGAAAAAGAGACTTAGAAAATATGATGAAAAGGTCAGGATAAGGATTAGTCTTACCACTCTATTTTCTTTATTAAATAAATATCGCTCAAGCTTAGACAATATATTATCCACCAATAAGTTAACCCTTAGATACTCAATACTTATTATCTTTATTATAGAATACCACTGAACTCATATCAAATATTATTTATTTTAATTATTATTTGTTAAAGTTTTCTATATTCTCCCTTAGCTCTTCCTTGGCTACCTCTTTTCTCCAAACTAAGGCGGGAAACAAGAAAGAGGTAAGAATGTGATAAGAAAGAGCAGTGAAAATGTTAATATATTAGGATATTTATAATAATTATATGTGGGTTTTCATATAGCTGATGATATAATTGATGATTATTCCTACTCTACTATCTGTCTAATAATCCAGCTTGCTGCCATCATCCCCATTATAGCTGGCATATAGCTTATCGTTCCCACTTTACCACGCTCTCTGCCTCTATGAATAAGGTCTTCATCTGGACTTGAAATATCCTTAAAAATCTTTTTGGGAATTTCAGAAGAATAGACACAAGGAAAATTACAATCCACTCCCCACCTTTTTAAATACTTTCTCACTCTTCTTGCCAGAGGACAATTAACGGTCTCATTTAAAGGTGCAAGGTGAATCTGTTCCGGATTAAGTCTGTTTCCTGAGCCCATTACAGAGATAATTTTAAAATTATTTTTGACAGCATATTCCAGCAGACCACATTTAGGACCTAAACTATCAATGGCATCAAGATAAAAATCCTGCTCCTTAAGAATCTCTTCCCTATTGGTAGAATCCAGAAAAACAGGATAGGTGATGACTTCTGCTGCGGGATTGATGTCCTCTATATGCTTTTTCATTACCTCAGTCTTGGGTTCTCCTAAAGTATGATTCAAAGCATGCAATTGCCTATTAAAATTGCTCTCTCCTACTACATCAAAATCTACCAAAGTGAAATGACCGATTCCTGCACGAGCTAATGCTTCCACAGCATAGGAACCCACCCCACCTAAACCTATTACTGCCACTCGGGAATTATTTAACCTTGCCATTGCTTCTGACCCGACTAAAAGTGCAGTTCTACTGAATCTTACTTCACTCATAATTTTCCCTGCGTCAACTCTATAAAGTTTTCATACTGAGTAGTAAGTATTTCTTCAGCGTCTACTCTGCATTGCTTTTGCACCTGCTCAAATACATCCACTAATCTTAATAGTGGGTTATGTTCTCCTGGCAGGACATAATCTCTGGTTATATCGGTCTCCAAAAGATATCTTTTATCATTTATCATTTCCTGCAAGAGGTTATGCTTATCTGGTCGCAAAATTCTTTCACCGATAGTAAAATAGCTATTAAGACGAGAAAGTAAACGATAGCCTTCCAGGCTTCCAGCATACCCATGCACCAGATATTTCAAAGGGTAATGCTTCAGCAATTCATAAGCTTGTTGCTGATAACCAACTATATGCAGCACCACAGGAAGCTGATAATGTTTTGCCAGCTCCAATTGCTGAGAGAAAAGTTTTATTTGCTTTTCTATATCCTTGCCATAGCGATCCAGACCTATCTCTCCTACTGCCCAGACACAATGTTCTGCACAGACCCCTTCTATATCTTCTAACTCTAAATCACATCCAGCATAATGAGGATGAATTCCAGCACTAAAAAGCACTCCTGGCAAAGAATGCTGACGATGAAAGGCAATCTCCTCTTTAGATAAGGCAGAAGAAAGGAAATGAGTAATTCCTGCTTCCTTTGCCTCTTTCAGCAAAACTTCTACTGGTATTATCTGATTCAAGCTTGCCAGATGACAATGTGCATCAACTAATCTCATTTTTTCAGCTCCGGAAGTATCTTTAAAATTTCATTTGCTACCCGTAATCCTGCCTGTCCATCCAGTTCATCAAAGAAAATGGAACTCGCTTTTCTTCTTTCTTCTCTCAATTCTTCTGGATGAGCTAAACAGCGTTCTATGGCGGGTTCCAGTTCTTCAAAGGTAGAGATTTGCCAGGTACATTTAGCTAATATCTCTTCTATCTCGGGTACAGTTCTCTCGCATGCAGGTACTTTCCAGGTTATAATGGGTTTATCTAAGGCACAACACTCTGCCAGAATAGAGGAAGTATCACCGATACAGACATCGCTTTCTGCAATATATTTTAAGGGACTCTCTTCTTCTATGAGCTTCACTCCTTCCGTGTTCTTAATAATTTTAACATATTTTCTGGACATCCACGGATGCAATGTGACATAAATATCATATTTCGTGGATAAAAGTCCCAGCTTATCTGCCCAGAGATGAATGGCACTCATTTTGCTTTTATCATAGGTAGCAGTGAAAACTATGATAGGTTTATTATGTAACGACTTAACTGATTTATTTATATAGGGATCCAGCTTAGGGTAACCAACGGCTTTGCCACAGGTTACTCCTGCTGCTTCTGCATTGGCTAAATCGGATTTACTGGAAAAAAAGAAAAGAGTGAAGGGTCTATAATTAGAGGGAGAGGTCATCTTTTTAAAATGGTAAGCACCGTGATTCATTCCAATCTTTATAACCTTATCAGAGGGAAATTTATGCGCTGCCACCCGGCACATTATCACTGCTTTAGGAAAGACTGGCATCCTTTTACAGTTAAATCCCTGCTTCTTTAGCGCTTTAGCTGTTTTAGCTTTATCCGTAACTATAGTCAGCTCCTGGAGATACTTTTGCACGGGTAACCACATCTCCATATCCACTGGTGTATGACAATAAAAAACTGTATTCTCTCTGGGCTTGAAGATATTTAATAAAGACCAGGTAAAAGAATAAAAAGGTTTAAGTAAAATGCCTGATAATACCATTTTTTAGCTACTTAGAAAAAGGTCTAAACCATAAGCTAAGTATTCTTCAAAGGACTTCTTTTCTTCCACAAATTTCCAGGTCCCCGCTTCCTGAACATAATACCCTTTTCCCATTATTATGGTATATATCCCAAAATGTTCCGCTTGGAACTCAAACAGATATAGCTTCCCTTCCTTATCTTCCCCCACATCAATAGAAAGATAAGGAGAATGAATCTTATGATGCAATTCGCTGGCGAAATCAAGAAGTTTCACCGGAAGGGGAAAATCAAAGGAAAATTTCTTTGCTCCACTGGCACGAAAATCGTTCTTCCGGGTCAATCTTTTACTAACAAAGTATTTCTCTCCAATGGCAACAACTCTATAGTCATAAGTTAAATCTGGAACAAATTCCTGCAACACAAAAGGTATCTCTGGTGTCATATAATCTTGATAAAGTAGGGCATCTTTGAATAAATCATAATCTGGATAACCTGGTAGTTTTTTATATTTCCGAAAATATTTTCGGCGGAAAAAATCAAGTTTCTGCGCTATACTCGGTTGCTTCTCCAGGCTTTTAATCTTTTTTAACAAATCCTCCTCATCTTTAGCGAGAAATACACCTTTGGCATTGGAGCCAGTGAGAGTTTTCAAGACGACGGGATATTTTATTTCGTAATTTTTTAGCTCTCTTTTAGAGCTGAAATAGGCATTCCATAACCCTTCAATATTCAGCTCTCGTCTCAGGAGAACCTGCCAGCCCTTATTCTCGTGACAACAAAAAAGTTCATACGAAGGAATGAGAGTGTCACCACAAGCTAAGAGATATAAAAGACAATCTCTTATGTATTGTTGCAAATTAAGGCGATGACTAAAAGTGTAGAAAACGATTTTATTCTCAATCTTTACTTTATCATTCACTACTTCGTGAAATTCATTCATTTGCACGGCATACCCTAACCTCTCCAGTTCTCTAACTAAAGACAGGGTATCAATGCTAACCCAGGGTTTTCTGGTTTGTCCAAAGAAACCGTCATATCCAACGAGTAAATTTATCTCTTTCATTGTATTTCTTTAACCTCGCTTTGTAACATTTCTTTCGCATATTGTAACACCATTTCCGGAGTAATGTCCTTCATACAGCGGAAATGACCTTCAGGACATCTTTTATGTCCGTGTTTACCACAGGGGCGACATTTTAAATCTACCTGCACTACTCTATCGCCCTCTCTATAAGGAAAGCAACCAAATCTTTGAACTGTAGGACCAAAAATAGCCAGAACAGGAGTTTTAACTGCGTTTGCCAGATGCATAGGAGCACTATCATTAGTTATAATCAAACGACAATTGCTTATAAGTTCAGCAGAACCGAGGATATTAAAATTGCCTGCACTATTAAATGCCTGCACTCCTGCTTTTTCTATGATTTCCTGGCAAAGCTGACTTTCCTCACCACTTCCTATCATCACGCATTGATATCCTTCTACAGTTAAGGCTTTCACAATTTCTGCATAATAATCAGGCAACCAGCGTTTTGTTGGCCAAACCGAACCTGGTGCTATAGCTATCATCTTTTCTGGTGTGAGTTTATTACTATGGATATACTCCTGCACCTTTTTTTGAATTTCAGGACGGATAAAGAGTTCTGTTTGATAATCAAATTCCTGATCGCTTAAAGCTTTTAGTAATAACAATCCTCTTTTGACTACGGGCACACCTTTAGGTAGATCAATGGTTAAGTTTTTAAATTTCTGTCTGGGATAACCAAGACGAATCTTTGCTCCACTAAAAAGCATAAGCAACGAAGAAGAAAAAGATATATGCACGGATATAGCTAAATCATAATTATTCTTTCTTAAAGTATGCACCAATTTTATAAAAGAAGGAATCCTCTTTAATAGATTTCGTTTATCAAAGAGGTAGATATTGTCCACATACGGATTATCCTGATAGATAATTCGGGTCTCCGGAATTAGAATGATATCCACTTTTGCTTCAGGATATAATTGTTTCAAAGCTCTCGGAATGGGAGTGCTCATAATCACATCGCCAAAAAAGGCTGTCTGAATAAAGAAAATCCTCTTAATCTCTTTCATAATTCCTGTATAAGCTCAATATATTTAGAAATCATAATCTCTTTATCAAATTTCTGTGCTTCAGATTTACCTCTTTCTGCCATTCGGAACCTCAATTCTGGTGAATTGGCAAGTTTTAAGATAGCATCTTTTAA
>NZ_SMOG01000009.1 GCF_004353895.1 Candidatus Syntrophosphaera thermopropionivorans
ACTGGCAATCCATAGATGAGAAGGGATGCTATCATATTCATTTTGTTGCCACTCCAGATAAAAGAGAGTTTTTTAACACTCAGCTGGATGTAGTCTATGACCCTGAAACTCAGAGAATTATAAGTCACCATTGTCATGAATGTAAAGATGATGAAAGCTGCAGACATTATCTTTCTGTTCTGCGTTATGCTTATATGAATCTAAGAACAGATATATTTGAACAACCAGCTGTTGAGACCTGCGATGGAACTGTTTTGCGTGGGAGAGAAAAATGGCTGGATATCTATGATAAAGCAGCACTGGAGATTGAAGGAATATATGCTCCGGATGTAGATAAAGTTCGTTTGTATCACGATAGTTATGAACCCCTCAATATATCTTTGCTTATTAGGATTCAAGCGGGAGCTGATATAGAAGGCATCACAGAACAAGAAAAGAAGGAATTGCTCTCCCAGTTGGAGGTTTTTTCCGATACTGAACAGGCACTTTTTAAATTTCTAAATGCTAATAAAGCTGCCTATAGTTCCAAAGCAAAGTTCTGGTCGCTCTATAAAAAAGATTTTCCCAGAGCTCTGGGTTATCTTCAAGCTTTAAATGGCAAAGTCAAAGTTAGAGAAACGGGTGAACCTTTAAAATTTAGCTCTGAACCCTATCCCTTAAGTTTGCGTATAGAACCTGCTGGCAAGGTCAATTACCGCGTCTATCCAGTTATTATAGATGAACTTTCGGCAGTATATTCTGGTTATCCCACCTGGCTATTTTTCCGCAATGTAGTACATCCTGTGTATCTTCCTCTGACTAATGAAAATATTGACCGGCTTTTCAATCAGGAACTATTCATTAGTGCTAAAGATTTAATTTACTGGAGCACTGTGGTTCATAAGCAATTGCATAAACAGGGGATATATCTGGATTTGGACCCCTCTATTGAGCTTCCCGAGATTATTAGCACAGAACCACGCATCAAATTTAAGGTTTTCCCTATGGGAGAAGATTATATTCTGGAAGGAAAACTGGTGTATCCATCTCCTTATTTAGAAGAAGGTGGGAAACTGGAAATACCACTTTCCACTATCCGATTTCAAGCACCTCTAATTCGTAGTGACTATATCTCAGAAGAAGAAACAGGAAATGCCTGGTTCTACATTCCACCTCATATCTTTGACCAAGCAAAAGAACTCTTTGAAAAGTTGCCAGAAGCTAATAAGAGCAGACTGGAACAGTTCTCTCAATTGATTTATGAAGGAGAAGAAGGTCTGGATAAACTTCGTAAAAGTCTGTTTGAACTGGAATCTCCTGCCTGGGATTTGGAAATAGTTCCCGAATTGAGAGGAAACTTCATTCAAAAGGTGGATTTACAAGTTGAAATTAAAGCAAGACGTAGTGAAGAAATAGATTGGTTCAGTTATGAAGTATCTTATTATTACAAAGATTTAAGCTTTACTTATGAGGAACTCAATCGTTTCTTCCGGTCTAAGGAAGAATTCCTGCATACTAAAGATGGAAGAATTCTCTATATTGTCAATCCTGAAGTCTTTTTTGAAAGTTCCAGATTGATTAAACATAGTGAGCGTCTTGCGGATAATGTTTATCGTGCTCGTTTGATAGAGCTTCCTTATTATCATCGTTATATGCAAGAAAATCCCGCATTTAGGGTGTTGGGAGATGATTTTCTCACGCAATTGGGAATTGACCTTAAGCGTGGACATCTGGAACATACTGAACCGCTTCCACTTTATCTACAGACTATTATGCGTGGTTATCAAAAAGCAGGTTATGCCTGGATAAAAATGCTGGAATATTACCACCTGGGAGGGATTTTGGCAGATGAAATGGGTCTGGGAAAAACTATTCAAGCTTTAGCTGCCATTCAAAATGCTCCTGAAAACACTCAAAGTCTGGTAGTCTGCCCTAAAACTCTACTCTATAACTGGGCAGCCGAAATAGATAAATTCCATATCAATATACCCTATCTTATTGTTGAAGGAGATAAGGAAACTCGTGTTCAGCTGCTTCAGAATCCAAATGTGAAACTCTTTATCATTTCTTACACAGTGGTTTTGAACGATATAGATATCCTAAAAGATAAAAAACTTCACTGGATAATCCTGGATGAAGCTCAAAACATCAAGAATGTTAATGCCAAACGCACCTATGCCATCAAAAAAATCGCGGCTGAACATCGTCTTGCCCTTACAGGAACTCCTGTGGAAAATAATCTTACCGAATTGTGGTCTATTTATGACTTTTTGATGCCTGGCTATTTGGGAACTTTGAAACGCTTTAAAAAAGATTACATTGATGACACCGAAAACGGTCCGGCAAGATTAAGACGTATTGTTGCACCATTTTTACTCCGAAGAGTGAAAAAAGAAGTGCTGCTGGAATTACCTGATAAACAAGAACAGGTTTCCTGGTGTAAACTACATCCTGTGCAAGAAAAACTTTACTTACAGGTGATTGATACAGTACAAAAGAAGCTTTTGCACAGTCCAGAAGCGGCACAATTGAATTTTGTGAATGTTCTGGCAGCTTTGACTAAATTGCGTCAGATTTGTAATCATCCTCATTTGGCAGACCCGGATATCCTTCCGGAACCAGAAGCTTCTTCAAAACTTGAATTGTTAATAGAATTGGTGGAAGATGCTATGGGAAGTGGACATAAAATTCTGGTCTTTTCCCAATTTGTCCAGATGTTAAAAATTATACGACAAGTCTTTGATAATATGAATCTTAATTATGCTTATATGGATGGTAAGAGCAAAAATAGATTGCAGGAAGTGCGAAGATTTGAGAATAACCCTGAGCTGCAGTTATTTTTAATCAGTCTTAAGACTGGCGGAACAGGTCTAAATCTTACTGCAGCAGATACAGTTATCCTTTATGACCCCTGGTGGAATCCTATGGTGGAAAATCAAGCTATAGACCGCACTCATAGAATTGGACAGACACATAAGGTGCAGGTATATCGTTTAATAACTAAAGGCACGGTGGAGGAAAAGATTATGAATCTTCAGCAGCATAAATTGCAGCTCTTTGATGAAGTGGTCTCGGATACCAGAAAATTCTTATCTAATCTTACTCCGGAAGAAATTCGTGACCTTTTCACCTACTAAATTTCCCTTGACATTTTGCTGCTTGAAAAGCCATTGACATTGTAGGTTAAAGGAATTAAAAGGAGACGAGATGCTAACCATTGACTGGAAGGAAAGATTGAACAAGGACACCGCAGATTATGTGGAAAATAAGCTCCCTAAGAATGACTATGATTTTGAAATTATCTATAATGCCTATCCTGAACGCGTCAATGGTAAGATACCAAATGAAGTAATTGTCTTTGTTGCTAATGCCTTAGTTAATAAAATCGGGAAAAATCACTCCCAGTTTATTCCTTTTTATAAACATCTCTGGGACAAGAAAGGTGAGAATGGTAAGCTGGCTTTTATAATCATTATGAGTAAATTGCTTGCCAAAAATCCTTCTCTTTATCTACCCTTGATAGATACTGCGGTCAATACTGCTTCTGAAAACGAACTCATTATCTTGATGGAAAAAGTTATGCTTCCTCAATTGAGGAAAAATCCTGACCAGTTTCTGCCTCAGGTATATAAATGGACTACCTCACATAAAGAGAAAATTCGCAAACAAGCCATAAATCTGCTGATAAAATTGATGAGAAAAGACCCTCATTTGATTGATGAGATAGTTCAGCATTTCCTTAATCAATGGTATCATCCTCTGGGTGAGCTGACAAATAATCATATCTCTTTTCTTAAGGCTATAGCAAAATTAAGTCCAGATGCCTATTTAAATATTTGGCGCCAATTTAATATGAGCAGAGATCCTCAGATAGCAGAATTACTTTGTAGTTCTATCACTTTCTATCATCCAGAGATAGAACAAACTGTTGAGAGATGGACAAAAAGTGGTAATGCGAGACTAAAAAGGGCAGCACTGGCAGCACAAAAACTACTCCAGAAAAAGAAATCTCAAGCATAATATGGATTTAAGCACATTAATTACCCAGGAGGGTATGGATAGACTTCAGAGACGCATTCAAGGACTGCTAAGAGAAAGACCAGCAGTGATTAAAGCTGTAGCTACAGCAAGAGAATATGGCGATTTAAGCGAAAATGCCGAATATAAATCAGCTCGGGAAAGACAGCGTCAGATTGATACGGAGATAGATTATTTAAGAAGAAGGGCGGCTCATCTAAAGGTTATAGACATCAGTACCATTCCCAAGGATAGAGTCCGTTTTGGTGCTATCTGTCGCATTCGGGATGAAGCAAACGGAGAAATAATAGTCTATCAAATAATTGGAGCAGATGAATTGAACTTCTTTGATAAAGAAGGAATACAACCCGTTTCAGTGCTATCCCCTATAGGAAATAGCCTGTTAGGAAAGCAGGTAGGAGATAAAGTAGTGGTAGATGCTCCGATGGGAGAACGGATTTTAGAGATTTTAGAAATTTCATAAATATAGGGAGATATAAATGCAAGCAAAGAAAGAACAGGTTAACCAACTTCTTTACGAGCGAAAGAATTTCTGGAAAGAAGCTTCCGCAGAAGAGATTAAGAAAGCTTTTGATTTTGCTGTCCCTTACAAGGACTTCCTGAACCAATGCAAAACGGAAAGAGAGACCGTTATCTGGACTGAAGAACTGCTTAAGGCTAATAAATTTAAAGCACTTCCTGCTGCAAAACAAAACAAGAAAGTTTATTCTGTATTCCGTAATAAGACCATTGCTATGGCAGTGCTGGGTTCAGAACCTGTAAGCGCAGGATTTAATATGGTGGCAGCTCATATAGATGCTCCCAGAGTGGACTTGAAACAAAATCCTTTATATGAAGATAAGTCCAGTGCAGTTGCCTGTATGAAAACTCATTATTATGGCGGTATAAAGAAATATCAATGGGTCTCCACACCTTTAGCAATTCATGGCACTATCATTAAATCTGATGGGACTACCATCAATATTTCTATTGGCGAAAATAATGAAGAACCGGTCTTTATTATTCCTGATTTGTTGCCCCATTTAGCCAGAAAGGAACAGTATACAAAGACCTTGGGTGAAGCCATCAGTGCTTCAAATATGAATCTTATCTTTTCCGGTATGATGGAACCTAAGACAGAAGAGAAAGAAGCAATAAAACTTTACGCTTTGAAACTTCTTAATCAGAGATATGGAATTCAGGAAAAGGATTTTATTTCTGCTGAACTGGAACTGGTTCCTGCCACTTCTGCCAGAGATGCAGGCTTGGATGCTTCTATGATTGTTGGTTATGGGCAGGACGATAGAATCTGTGCATATTCAGGTTTACAGGCTTTGCTTTCTGCTATGGATAAGAAACCGAAAAGAACAATGGTCGTGTATTTTTCTGATAAAGAAGAAGTGGGAAGCCAGGGTAATACTGGTGCTCAATCAGTATTTTTACAGGATTTTATCGCTGCTTTACTTGCTCATAATGGTGAATCTGGTAGCAGTTCCAATCTAAGGAAGACCTTTATGAATTCTCGGGTTCTTTCTGGAGATGTTACTGCTGCGGTAGACCCAAATTATCCAAATGTCCATGAATTGCAAAATGCCGTTATCTTTAATCATGGTGTGGGAATTTCTAAATTTACAGGAAGTGGTGGTAAATCTGGATGTAATGACGCTAATGCGGAATTTGTAGCTCAGGTAATTAGAATTTTTGATAATGCTGGAGTTTTCTGGCAGATGGGTGAATTGGGTAAAGTGGATGAAGGTGGCGGTGGAACCATTGCCTATATTCTGGCTAATCTTGGTGCCGAAGTAGTAGATTGTGGAACTGGTCTTATGGGAATGCATTCGCTTTATGAACTATCCAGTAAAGCAGATTTATATTCCACTTATGCTGGATATAAAGCATTTCTAATCTCTCAATAATAAATAAATGACAGGAGGTTTAGATGAAAAAGATAACCATCATTTTGCTCTGCGCTTTAATGCTAATACTTTGTTCCTGTGTTAGTAATAAGACTTTTAAAGCTCAAGAAGAAAAAGTTCAAATTCTCCAAGCCCGCCAAAACAATCAGGATGTTCAGTTGGAAATGATTAATAAAGAATTAGCTAATCATCGGGAAAAACTGAACGATATTATGGTGCAACTTAGTATAATCAATCAACAGCTACCTGAAATTGATAATTTGAAACAGGTCACAGACCAATCCACTGCCAGTATTGCAAAACTACAAAATCAAATAAACCAGATTAATGAGCAAGTGACGGAAGTTATGAATAGCATCAACTCCCTGGATATCCGAATGGCTCAATTATATACTGAAACAAATGATGTCTTTGATGCCTATTCTGACTATTTAAAGCAGATGAAAGATGCACAAAAGAATATGGCAACAAAAGAAGAAGTAGCAATACTTATAGCCGAAACCTCTGCCTGGTCAGAAAGTCTGGTTCAATTGTCCAGTCAGGTAGAAGCTTTATCTTCTCAATTAACCGAGCAACAATCATTAGTCGCAGAACTTATGACCCTGCAAAGTAAAGTGGCTTCTTCTGAACAGGAAAGTGAAGCAATTAAAAATGAAATAGCTAAGATTAATACAACTCTGGCAGAACAAGAACATATTAAACAGGAACTGACTGCCATTCATCAATCTTTATTAACAGCGCAGAAAGAAATAGCTTCTCTGCAAAAAGAACTTAATCAAATACAGAGCACCCAACCGGCAAGTTCTTCTGAAGTAAATGACCTTCGGGCAAGAGTTCTCGCTATAAGTAAAGACCTGGATGCCTTAACTTCCGATTTACAAATGGTTATAGCTCAAGAAAGAGCCGCAGCAGAAAAACGCCGTAATGAAGCTCGGGACAAACAATATAAAACTGCCTTGAATGAATATTATAAAGGCAATTATGAAAAGTCTATTCTCCTTTTTGAAGAATTCTTAACTTCCTATCCAGATTCAGAACTTGTTCCTAATGCACATTACTGGATAGGTGAAAACTATTATAGTGCAAAGAATTATCCTAAAGCTTTGCGGGAATTTCAAATTGTGGTCTCAAATTATCCCGGACACCAAAAAGCCTGGGATGCACAATTGAAAATAGGTCTCACCTACTATCAAATGAATGATTTTAAATCTGCTTATCAGGAACTGATGGTTATCAAAAATCAAAATCCTGCCTATCCTCAGATGCCTATAGTGGATAAGTATCTGAGTAAGCTTAAAGATGTCTAAAAGCTCGCTGATAATACTTTTGGCTTTGATGGGTTTCTGCCTTTGTGCAGAAACCCATTATCCACTTGCCGAACCTGAAATTATTAGCACTCAAATAGTCAACCTCATAGACCTTTCCGAACCCATTTTTCTGGATATTCAGGCTGGTGATTTCACCTCTGCACTGGATTATCATATCAGGTATATGTTGCTGGAAAAAGGTGCTGATATTCGGGAATGGACTTCGGAAAATAATCCTTTTTATCTTCCTTCATTAACCGATTCTATCCCTAAATCTTTATTACCTCTATCCTTAGCTAAAGCTCGTCTGGTAATAATTACTATGGATTTAGGCAGCACCAAGGTAGAAACTAAAAGTTTCTTGAGTTATCATAGCGAAAGTTATCCTCTCTATAGCTTTCAGATAAAGCAAATAGAGCTGCCCTCCTATAAGCTTCTCAGAGTGGATAACTTAAGCTTTACTGATTCCAAAATTCGCTCCAGTAATTCCAATATAACTTCTCTTAAATGGTTTGAACCTATACTGGCTGTAACCGCTATATCCTCAATAATTTATCTGCTCTGGACTATTGAATAAGGTATTATTATGCATAAAATACTTACTATTTTACTCGTCATTTTAACTGTAATAACTGCTTGTTCCTCAAATAAAACTGTCTTGACTACGGAAGAAAAGCTTTCTCAAGCAGACCAGCTTTATGCCAAAGGAAAATACTCTCGTGCTGCAGAATTGTATGCTCAAGTCTATATGGATAGAATATCCACTGCTTCTGCTTATGCACTTTTGCGTGAAGCTGATTGCTACTTTAAAATCAATCGCTTTGCTGATGCTTATTCCGCCTATCAGGAATACATTATTAATTTTCCTAATTATCCCGAAGTTAGCACTGCTCTTTTCCGTTCTGCCGTCTGTCTTTACGAACAATCTTTAGGACCGCAGTATGACCAAACTGAGACAATAATGGCTATTGAAGCTTTTGAAAAATTTATAAGCAAGTATCCGAATGACCCGCGTTGCAATGAAGCTCTTCAATATATTCAGAAAGCAAAATATAGACTGACTGAAAAGAAATTCCATATTGGCTACACTTACTATAAAATGCGGGATTACAGCGCTGCTTTGATGTATTTTAAAGAAATTATAGCCGAAGGAAATACAAATAGTCTGGACCGACAATCTCTCTATTATACAACTTTAATCCTCCATAAACAAAAACTGGATGACCAAGCTCTCGTCTATTATAATACCTTAAAAGCAAAATATCCCGGTTCTAAAGAGAGCAAAAAATTAGAAAAATATTTCAAATGAGCAATCTGGCTTTATTAGGTGGAAGCTTTGACCCGGTTCATAATGGACACCTGCATATCGCCAGAGGAATCCTTCATTCAGGTTTAGTAGAAAGCGTAATTTTTCTTCCCAACGCTATTCATAATTTTAAAAAAGACCGTATCGTGCTGGATTTTAATTCTCGTTATGAACTCGTAAAAGAGGTTATGGAACCGGGAATGGAAGTCTGGGATGATGATGCTAAAGGAACTGGCTACACTTCAGATTTATTACAACATTTATATAAGAAATATCCTGAACATCAATTCTTCTGGGTAATAGGCTCGGATAATCTGGCTTCTCTTTCTCGCTGGCATAACTATCCCTGGCTAAAAGAAAATGTGCAGTTCCTGATTATTCCCAGACCTGGTTATCCTATCATCCCAGAAGTTATAAATGAAATAAAACATCAGGTGCTCAATCTTACTCCAATAGATATATCTTCAACTCAGATACGAAACAATATAGCTGCGGGATTGTCCATCAAAGGTCTGGTACCTGATTCTATTCTGGATAAGGTTTTACAGCTATATAAGCCGCTACTTGCCCCTAAAACTTAATTATTGTTAATTTATAACCTAAAGAAGTAATAATATATTTGAGAAAATAATCTGTTTAATCCTCTCCAATCCTTAGGAAAATCATATCTATTTTATTTATTACTATGCACTTAAGCCATCTAAATCGCATATCAAATTATATTGCAATAGATTACAACTTCTCTCTTAGCTCTTTCTTGGCTCTCCCTTAGCTCTTTTGCTAAGTGGGAGACAAGAAACAAACAGGCAATATTTTAAGATATTTTACTTACTTCGTACGACCCTGAAACCGATATAATTGGTCTTACTATAGGGTTTAGCATAGGCGCGATTGGTTATTCTCGCCTCTCTGGCAGGGTCTTTCCAGGAACCACCCCGAATAACTTTATCTGTTCCAGATTCAGGACCTGTAAAGGAAAATGGCACATTAGCTGAATAAGGTGCATACCAATCCCAGACCCATTCGCTCACATTGCCGCTCATATCAAATAGTTTAAGTTTATTATACTTTTTCTCACCCACTGGATGAGAATGTCCTCCACTATTTTCTATATACCAGGCAACCTGGTCTATGTTATTAGAACCGCTATAAGTATAGGGTGTTTCATATTTTCCTTCTTTGGCAGCGAATTCCCATTCAGCTTCAGTAGGAAGCCTATATCCTGAGGCTTGAAAATCGCAGACAATATAATTATCTACATATTCATAGCAGGGCTGTAATCCATCTAACAAACTTTTTTCATTACAAAACTGGATAACTTCATCAAAAGATACATTAGTTACGGGTAAATCTCTTTCTTCGTCCTTCAATGTGCTCCCCGGGAAAACCATAGCCCATTGTTCCATTGTTATTTCATAGGGACTGATATAAAATGAGGGAATAAAAACTGTATGAGGTGGAAATTCATCGGGATCAGCATCAGGTTCCATAGAACCAATTATGGTAGAATCTCCCTCTACCGCATTTAATTCCAGAAGTTGATTGCGTACTGTACCTTCTGTTACATATGGTGTAACCACAGAACTCTCTTGTTTTGCCTTGATACTGTTTTGAATACCTTTGATAATAACATATTTAACGATAATGTAGATTAAAATTCCAGCGGATATAATCCCTATTATTTTTAATGTCTTTTGCATCTTTGTCAGAGAATGGTCAGTGGTTATGACAATTTGTTGTTCCTGATTATCTTTTTTAGAAGAGGACTTCACATTTTTTTCTTTCTCAGATAAATCCGATTCAGAAAGATGTTGCTTCTTAGAATAAGAACTCTCACTTTGAGAAGGCAAAATTGTTTCTTTCGTCAAAGTTGTTTGTGTACTGATTGCTTCAGCCTTAGTTGTAGAGGGAATATAAGGTATATCCAGCTCTGAAATAATAGCAGAATGCATTTCTTCTGCATTATTAAAACGAAGCTGAAGGTCAATCATCAGGGCTTTATTTAAAATCTTAAATAGCCTTTCAGGTATCAGTTTACCTAATAAATTGGGATTTATAACGATTTGTTCCAGAGTTTTACTTTTTTGAGCAGAAGGACTTAAAGGCGGGTCTAAAGACCAGGGAAGCTGACCACAAAAAAGTAGATAGGCTATAGCTCCAATAGAATAGATATCAGCTCTAAAATCATAAGGTTTACGCTCCAAAAATACCTCTGGAGCAGTAAATAATATCGGATGATATTTGCTTTCTTCTGGATTGGCATATTTCCAGCTTTGTGGGTCTTTACCAAAACCGGAGATTTTTATATCTTGAGAATTATTGATAAATATATTAGCTGGATTAAGATTTAAATGTAAGATACCACATTGATGAGCATAATTGATGGCTTCTAAAAGCTGCAAAGTCCATTTATGAGCCAGTTCATAAGATATTTTAAAATGATTTTGAGCAAGGATTGCGTCCAGGGTTTCCCCTTCTATAAATTCACTTACCAGATAATATGCACCATCATCTTCAAATAATCCAATGGTCTTTCTTATATAGGGATGGTTTAGCTTTAATCCCGCTTCACTTTCTTCTCTCAAGGCTTGAATACAAGTGGGATCATTACGCCATTGTATGTCATTTGCCTTTAAGATAACAAATTTACCCGTATTATTATCCCGGGCTTTATAAACCCAGTATTTACGAGACCTATGAAGGGTTTGAACTATAGTGTAAGCAATACCGTTGGTGGTATCGTTCATTGATTAAGCCTTATAGATGCACTTGCCTTTCGCATAAACACTAACAATATAGGAACTTCCAAGATGATAAGGAATGAAATTAAGCGATGGTATGTCCCAGATAGTAAAATCTGCCTGCTTTCCAATTTCTAATGACCCCACTTTATCTCCTAAGCCAAGAGCATAAGCAGCATTAATAGTAGTGGCACAAAATGCTTCTACGGGAATAAGTTTCATCTGGATACAGGCAATACTCATAGTTAGAGGAATTGAATCACAGTTACAACTCCCCGGATTATAATCAGTGGCTAAAGCTACTGGTAGACCCATATCTATCATTTCCCTGCCTCTGGCATAGGTCTTGCTTCCCAGAGAAAATAAAGTAGCAGGAAGTAAAACCGGTATCACACCTTTATCTTTTAAAGCTTTAATCCCAGCATCCGAAGTTGAACCTAAATGATCCGCAGAAATACATCCTAATTCAGCTGCCAGTTCTGCTCCTCCCAATGGTTCTATTTCATCCGCATGCATTTTCAACTGTAAACCATATTGTTTGGCACAATTAAGCACTCTGCGGGATTCTTCAATGCTAAAGACATCAGCTTCTGTGAAAATATCACAAAACCTGGCAATACCTTGCTTGGCTACTGCTGGTATCATCTCATTACATAAAAGGTCCAGATATCCTTCGTGATTATTTTTATATTCTTCTGGATACTCATGTGCTCCCAGGAATGTAGGAACAATAGTTACAGGTAATTCTTTTGCCAGACGGTCTATAACTCTTAACATTTTCAATTCGCTTTCTGTATCCAAGCCATAGCCACTTTTCGCTTCCAAAGTGGTTGTCCCCAGTTCCATCATTTTTTCTATGCGTTTTTTTGCCAGGTCAAAAAGTAGTTCCTCACTGGCATTCCGGGTAGTCTTTATGGTATTTAGAATACCTCCACCTGCTTTTGCAATCTGCATATAAGAATATCCCTGTAAACGCAAAGCAAATTCATCTTCGCGAGTGTGAACAAAAACAGGGTGCGTATGACAATCTACAAACCCAGGAAGAACAAAATAATTTTTGGCAGATATAATCTCATCAGCAGTATATTTCTCCGCAATCTCCGCATCACTTCCAATATCAACTATATAGCCATCTTTTATAGCTAATGCACCATCTTCAAAGATGACTATATCTCTCATTTCTTTTCCCTTTAGAGGTCCATCTTTACCCTTACAGGTTATGAGTTGCCTGCAATTTCTAACTATGGTGTCAACCTGCACTTTTCTCTGTCTTCTCCCTATTAGTTAAAAGAATATAATGCTGATATTGGGTTCTATTCTGATTAATCTTCAGGTTCTTCTTCTACATTATAAAATAATTTTTCAAACCAGTCTGCTATCTCGTTAAATTTATCCTCATCCTCAATGAAATTCAATTCCACTTCTTCATCATTTATAAAATTCATAGATAGGATATCATATTGCAGAGTATCTTTATCCGCAAGAGCAATGTATTGACTACCTTCATATTCAAATATATCCAGGACAATAAAATCCTGTTGGGTGCCGTCATCCATTTCCAGTGTCAGATAGCTGTCCGAATAATCTTCACCTTCCAAATCTTCCGATATGGTTAGGTCTTCAAAGCCTTTTTCCTTTTTTTCCATAATAAACTCCTTTTTTGTTCTTATTTTACAAATGATTGATTTTGGCAAGTTAATTATTTCTTGCTCTACATTAAAGTAGTGGGATCAATATCTATTGTATAATGAATAGTAGAGGAAATCTTGTATTCATTAAGGACCGTATTTATTGCCTTCTTGATAGATTGAGTTGTGCGTCCCTTAATAATTAGATGCCAACGATAAAGATTCTTCATTTTAGTAAAAGGTGCAGGAACAGGTCCCAGAAGGAATATTTCTCCTTGGGGAAAAGTATTGAGCAAGTTCTTTACCTTTTGAGAGAGCTCATCCATTTCCTCTTGCAGTAAATTATTGTCCGCTGATTGAAATAATATCCTGGCTAACCGATAATATGGTGGATAATAGAGATGTCTACGATGAGATAATTCCTCTTCAGCAAATCCAGGGAAATCTTGTTTACTGGCATAAATTATAGCATAATGTCTGGGATTATAGGTCTGAATAATAACCTCACCTTCTTTGTCGGCACGACCTGAGCGACCTGCCACCTGAGTGCAAAGCTGAAAAGTGCGTTCTGCGGCTCTAAAATCTGGTATGTTCAAGCTGATATCTGCATTTACGATACCCACCAGTGTCACCTCTGGAAAATCCAATCCTTTGGATATCATCTGAGTTCCTAAAAGGATATCCACTTCCTTATCTTTCATCCTGCGAAACATAATCTTGTAGATATCTTGCTGTCTGGCTGAATCTGAATCCAGACGTAATA
The DNA here is from genome assembly GCF_004353895.1 of Candidatus Syntrophosphaera thermopropionivorans. GTDB lineage: Bacteria > Cloacimonadota > Cloacimonadia > Cloacimonadales > Cloacimonadaceae > Syntrophosphaera > Syntrophosphaera thermopropionivorans. The sequence continues at coordinate 13,658 of NZ_SMOG01000009.1, forward strand.
TTCTGGCTTGAGGAAATAGTATTCTAAGAGTTTGCTCAACTTTTTGCGTGCCTGGTGAACCATAGACAAAGCTATAACTACCACATTGGGGACATTTTCTTGGGCTGGGATAGGTGTTTCCACAATAATGACATTGCATCTCCTCCCGGTCACGATGATAATACATACTGATGTCACAATTTGGACATTTGATAAGTTCACCACATTTTAGACACTGCATATAAGATGAAAAGCCACGCCGATTTTGAAAAAGGATAACCTGTTCTTTTCTTTCCAGCCTGAAAGATATAGCAGAAATTAATTCATCAGAAAACATCTGCTGACTGTAATCTTCACACAAGGATACTATCTGCACCTGGGGTAATTTTATATCCAGAGGACGACTATTCAGACAATGTAATAGATATTTACCCTTTTTTTGATTATACCAGGATTCCAGAGAAGGAGTTGCACTTCCTAAAATAACTTGAGCATCGCTAATTTTCCCTCTCATTACTGCCACATCTCTGCCATTATAACGAGGATTATTCTCCTGTTTATAAGATTGCTCATGCTCTTCATCAACAATAATTAGACCCAGATTTGGCATCGGTGAAAATATAGCACTGCGAGCACCTATAACTAATCTACATTCTCCTTTAGCAATTCTTTGCCATTGTTCTAAGCGCTGACGATCACTTAATTGACTGTGACTGATAGCCAGAATATCGCCAAATTCTGCCTGAAAGCGTTCTACCATCTGAGGTGTGAGAGCAATCTCAGGAATTAAAAAGATTACCCCCTTACCTTCCTGAATATAAGAACGAATGATAGGTATATAAACCTCAGTTTTACCACTACCTGTTATACCATAAAGTAGATGAACTTGAAAATGTCCCTTATGCTGCAAAATTTCCTGGATAGCTCTTTCTTGCTCCTCATTGAGAGTTACAACTTTTTTTAAACCCGAGGTTTCAAAGCGGAAAAACTCCCGTTCTATTTTTCTGGGAAATATGCTGATTATTCCTTTACGCTCCAAAGCATGGACTACAGAATAGCTTACATCCCTGGATATTTCAGCAAGGGGAAATTCTTCCTTTGATTTGGCATAAATCAATTGTAAAGCTTCTTTCTGCTTGGAAGGAAGACTATTGGGATCAACCGTTTTGTCAATAATATGTATATAATTGACTGTCTTAGGTTTGTCTTTAGGACTGAGTTTACGATTCAGCTCCAGATACCCTTCTTCCGTTGCTTTCTCTACCCATTGAAGCACCGGCTTCCCCTTTAGCTTCTTCCGCAACTCACTAACTTTCTGAGCTTGACCTTCAGAAAAAGCATTAGCCAGCTCTTTGTATTTTTCTGGAATATCATCTGCTACCCATCTAACTTCAGCCTGTATATCAGGAATTAACCAGGCAGGTAACATAGCAAAACAAGCTGTACCGGTGGAGCAATAATAATACTCTCCCATCCATTTTGCCAGACTCATTAATTGGGAATCAATTAGTGGTTGCTGGTCTAAGACTTCAATAATCTGTTTATAGCGAATATCTTTTTCTGGAGCGCTCTCAAAACGAGTTCCACAGATCCCTATCATATCTTTCCTGTTAAAGGAAACCAGTACTCTCACCCCTTCAGGAATTTCCAGAGGAGAGCAATAATAGAATTCCTTTAATATGTTTATAGGTAAATAAATTTCATAATAGAACATAGATATAACACTTTAGTAATGCTGATTTATGTCAATATAAATATCTTTTTTAAGAGATAATATAACCTTCTCCCCAACCAAATATGCTTTCTCACTTATTTATTCAAAGCGTACAACCAATTTTTCCAATAGAATTTCACGACTTTTTTAAACGGTATTCTTAAACGAAACAATATGAATAAGTTATGAATTTCTGTATTGATGCTTTTATGGCATCTATATCCATAATAATAAAGACCATAGAGATATGAATTGAGATTGATGCCTATAAAAAAAATAAAGGGCTGCCTTGTCGCCAGGTAGCCCTTCTCTTTCTTAAGCAAGTTGATACTATTTCAATAATAACATTTTATTTGTCTGTGATGAGTTCGGAGTTGTTAATCGATAGAAATACAGACCAGATTATACAGGTTTTCCGCTATCATCAAGACCATTCCAGACAACTGAGTGGTTTCCGGCAAATCTGGGTTCATTGATAAGGGATCTTACCTTCTGCCCTCGTATGTTATAGACATCAAGGGAACAGCTTGTATCCTTTGGAAGCAGGAAAGATATGGTCGTAGAAGAATTGAATGGATTTGGGAAATTACTTTTTAAAACCGGTATGACTGCCTGTTGGTTATACTCAGAATCGGTGTATCCAGCTTGGTTTTTTAGCAATACCAAACAAATTGACCAATATTGATTCCCTGTTTGTTTCATACTCGGACATGTTTTTTGGTTTTAATTGCGGATATCTGCAAATGACAGATGCTTTATCATCCCCTTCCATGAGCATATAAATGTATCCCAGATCAATTACTGCCATCAGAGAATCAAGCTCGCTTTCCGGGTTCGATATCACATCCTCGAACCAGGATATCGCTTCCTGATAATTACCAAGTTTGATATTGCAGTGAGTTGTCAGATAGTTAATAATCTTATCAATCTCTCCGTTGTAGTGAAGGTTTGGTTCAGTTTGATAGTAATCTTTCAGGGCTTGTTTATCATCTTCCAAAGCGAACAGATGCTTAGCACTGGCACTACTAAACTTGCTTTCCGGATACTCAGATATCAGTTGCTTAAAAAGGGTAATTGCTAAACTGGCATTCTCATCTAATGCCGCATCTATAGCTGATTGAAAGACAATTTCGTCGTTGCCAGGATCTACAAGTCTTGGTACTCCCGGGTCCCAAACGGGAGAGAGATAATATCCGACCTCATTTACCATTGGTTCTGTACATTCTGGATAGAATCTGTTTTCGGGGGGCATAATGGCAACGAAGTGATTACCCCGATATCCCCAGAAATTTAAGCGTAACCAGCGATTCGCTTCCATGTTTGGGCAATATACGAGATACTGGTCAAATGTCCCCGGAGTAAACGAGTTATCCACAATAATGTTTTTAGCTCTGTCGGCAAAAAGGTTCGTGGAATTAACAAAAGAAATCTCCTGCATTCCGTTATTGGCTATGTAGCAATCTCGGTAATAGGCAGCAGTGTTTGGGTCCTTTTGAATTGTCACATTACTCACTCTGAAAGCTGATATTCCTTGATAATCGTTTTCTGTTATAGAACAGCTCGTAACATTGCCGATAGAATTATAAAAGCGAATACCAGCACCCATATTGTGTGAAATATCACAATCTGAAATCATATAGTTATACATACCATTAGTTTCATAAATGCTAATACCATTACCTGTGTTGTTGGAAATATTGCAATGGGTAATTGAGTAATCTCTGCAGCTATTAAGTTCCAATCCTCCTCCTAAACCTGATATAGAAGTATTGTTCTTCAAAGTGAGTGAAGGTGTGTTTGAAACCTTAACAGATGGCTGAGTGTTATCGTTACCAATAACAGTCACATGATCAAGTATCACCTCACCTCCAAAGCATTGTTGAATGACATCTTGCCTGTAATAGTACAGTCACGAAAATTCATAGATGCTCCGCTACATTTTACTAAGGACTGGTCAAAATCAGAATCTCGAACCGATAGTGATCCATTAGCACAAAATAGATTGCAGTTCTCGAAAGTTACGTCTATCAACTCACTCTGACCAGTGCCGTACAAATACAGTCCATCCCATGTTTGGTTTTTCAATGCGGTGAACAGAACATTAGGTCCGATTGAAGCACTACCGTTAACGATAATTCTGTTCCCCACTATTTCCTGAGGAGTATTTTCGAATTGAGTAGCTGTTTCTCCAAAAATATGGACATTGTCTTCGATTATTATGGTTGATCCCGCGTCAACTACGAGCCTATTGGCATTTTTCAAGTACAGTTTAGTGCCTGAATTAATAGTCAATACGCTGTTGTCACCTTTTGAAACATTGTCAGTAATGGCTACGATGCCTTTAATTGAAGTGTTTTCGTCAATATCGCCAAATATTAAATTTGGGTACTGTAAGAAGTAGTTAGTCCAATGTTTCCAAAATCACCATATTGAGGGACTGCAGGTACAGTGTCTTTTTCGAACGCCCATACTGAACTTTCATAAACACTGATCACACCATCACTATTTAAATCGGCTTCTGTATAAGGCTGTCCGGCATATTGTATCAATCCAGATGGAGATGCTCCATTTGTTGAGGAATAAGTATGAAAATTGAACTCGCCATGATAATATATAACACCTTCAACCACCTCATTCTCCTTAACCGGGATATCGTCAGCACCCTGAGCAAATGTTGAGTAATGGCATGCCGTGTTTATAACAATTGGTTAATGTAGGGCTTCAATATCATCTATTAATCCGCAACTAAAACACTGCTGCATCCAAACTACTTTCTTTTGCGAATTAATTTGTCTTAACATATCAGCGAACTCCCAATTCCAGATTACTTCATTGTCCATCAGACAGAGGTTAACAACTGAACTACCTTCACCTTCATGACCTCCATGATCGAAAGTCCATATAAACAAAAAATCATCGTCGTTTAATTGAGGAATTCCTAGTTCTTGATTACCTCTGGCTAATCCAGATAACACTGTTTCAAGGTGCTCTCGATCAGCAGGGTAGTCAGTAATTTGACCGTTGAGGGGATGAAGATAAATTGCTGGCATTGTTATCCCAGGTGGATCATAATCAAAACCTTCCCCATATAGAACATAAATATTTTCCTCCTCATACCCTTGCCTGAGGAGCATGTTAAACAACATTGCTAGATCATACCAAAACTCCTGATGCCTTTTCCTACCAGGATTGGCTAATGCCCACGAACCAATTGGATCTCCATGATCGGCTGCCTGACCTGTTATCAGGAGAGCGTACTTTTCGGCTGCAAAAAATTGCACTACAAGAAATAGTAGTACTATACTCAGAACGCATTTCTTCATTTTATTCTCCTTTTCTATGCTTGCTCTCGCAGCATGATCTTTATTATTTTATGCAGTAAATTCATATAAAGTCTATTTTACTAATAACAGCTTAATTGTTTTAATTTTATTGTCTACCTGTATCCTGCAATAGTATATACCGTTAGAAACACTGTTACCATGTTCATTACTTCCATCCCACAGAACTGTGTAAGTACCCGGGTTTTTATACTCTTTGGATAGAGTTTTTACCAACTGACCCCGAATATTAAAGATTCCCAAATTTACCGGACCTCCGCTGTTCAGCTTATAATTGATCTCTACTGATTCTCTAAACGGATTTGGATTTGCTGATAAAGAGCTAATGATCGTCGGATCAATGTTCAATTCGTCATTTATGCTTGTGTCGGGTAGAACTCTTTTCATAAAATAGATATCAGCGACAGATGCAGAAATACTATCTAAGTAAACAAGATATAGAGTATTGTTGTATAATCTTAACTCTGGAAATGTAGCAATATTAGTGCTATTCGTAATAATTTCACCTTCCCAGCCATCACTTGTATAATAAACGAGGTTTTTTATTTGTCTGGGCCCAATATAGAATTTTTCAACCTGCACCAAATGAACAATGTTGTTTGCGTCTACAACCATAGTCTGGTACCAGGGATCTTCCGAAATAGTAATTGGGTTTGACCATACTTGACCATTGAATTGAGAAAATTGACTTCTGTCATTTAATGGGTAGTTGGGATTCAATACTTCTCTCCAGGTCATGAGTGGCAAACCCTGTCGGTTAAGAGAGATATCACTACCATTCTGATAAGCATCATATTGATTCAACATTGATACAGGCGCTAACCACTCCCTATCCGAGATATTGTATCTGTAATAACAAGCATTGACTACCGAATTGGGAGTTTCTCTACGCGCCCCTGAACAATGTAGATTTCCAATGCTATCTGCAACAACAGAATAAATTAAGTTATTCCCAAGAGTGCTAGAATAAGGAGAAAATATTTGGCTAATATTATCCTCACCAATAACAACATAGTTAAATTTATACCCAATGGGATTTTCATATACCTGCCAGAAACTATATACTCTATCACAGTTATCAATAGCCAGTGCCAGATTGATAGAATTTACCTGGCTTGCAGATATAGTCTGCTCCGGAGTCCAAACTCGTCCGTTATACCTTTTGAGTCTTATCGTTTCAGTTCCCTCATAAGTGCATGTGTATGTGACAAACAACCTTCCCGAGCTATCCGCAACAATTTTGGGATAATATCGTGTATAAGCATCAATATCTGAGATTTGAAGGGGAGTTGTCCATGTTAAGCCTCCATCAATAGAGCGAGAATAGTAGATTTGATAACCTATTGGATTTCCACTCATCCAAATGCAATGAATTATTCCACGGCTATCGATGCAGAAGTCAAGTTTGCTTTTTATGTTTTGTTGATTTGACACATTAATCGGTTGACTCCAGCTTTGAGCTAATAAAATACACACACTTAAGTAAGCCAACACTATCATCAAGCGTTTCATAATTAAACTCCTCTACAAATCATCAAAAGGTATTTTTTATATTGTTTCCTGTGATTGTCTATGTCAAGATTTTTTTATCTGAGTGCCTAACATGACTAAACATAAGCATAACAGATAGATGTGGCAGTTAGGCAAGAAAAACAGATAGCGTAAAAGCGGGTTATATGTGCATAGATCAGGATCTTCTGTTGCCTTACGGAAATATTCATTTTTTTGCTAATCGGTAAGCTCTACTCAATACTGAAGAATAGATGTTGAATATGCTGCTTCCAATAAGAGTAAGCCCAGCAGAGATAAGAACATTTTACTCATTGTCTCAACCTCCTCATTTCTATTAAAAAACCTCTTTTTAGCCACATGGTTTAATGACCTTTTAACTATATAGTCTAAATCTGAAAGTTGCCAATACTTTTTTAATTTTCGCTGTTTATTCACAATTTCTGCCCTGACGATAGGTATAAAAATTCCTAATAAGTAACTCTATCTCATTCTGGAATGAACCAAATACCTAATATTTCGTCTCTACTTCCTCAATGATGCAGACCTTGTATAGCTGATTGAAAGACAATTTCGTCGTTGCCTAGATCGACGATTTTCGGTATCCCTGGGTCCCAAACTGTTAAAAGATAACATCCTAATTCATTTAACATTGGCTCTGTCGGCAAACATATTCGTGGTATTAACAAAAGAAATCTCCTGCTTTCCGTTATTGGCAATATAGCAAACTCGGTAATAGGCAGCAGTGTGGGGGTCCTTTTGAATTGTCACATTGCTCACTCTGAAAGCTGATATTCCCTGATAATCGTTTTCTGTTAAGGAAAAACCCTGCTAAAAAGCAGGGTTTTTCTTCATTTTATTGAACCATTTTAATCAGTATTATTGATTAAGAGTAAATATCTTCACCACATCACTTTATCTTCTATTCACCGATAATTTTGACTAGGACTCGTTTTCTTCGCTTTCCGTCAAATTCACTATAGAATATTTGTTCCCAGGTGCCAAGGTCTAATCTACCATTAGTTACTGCCACCACTACTTCTCTTCCCATAATTTGACGCTTTAAATGCGCATCGGCATTATCTTCAAAGCCATTATGGGCATATTGAGCATAAGGTTTTTCCGGAGCCAGTTTTTCCAGCCATCTTTCAAAATCCTGATGTAAACCCTGTTCATCATCGTTGATAAACACGGAGGCAGTTATATGCATAGGATTAACCAGGCATAATCCTTCTTGGATGCCACTTTCTTGAACGCAGTTTTCTACTTCAGAAGTGATATTGACGAATCCTCGTCTTTTATCCACAAACATCCAGATTTCTTTTCGGTAACTTTTCATTAGAGAATGGGGAGCTTTTCAATTTCCAGAGCCATTTCTTGTGGGGTGTCAAATATGTAGTCAGCTCCTGCTTTTTCCAGTTCTTCACGACTGCTATAGCCCCAGGCAGCACCAATTGCAACCATACCAGCATTCTTAGCAGTTTGAATATCAATAGGACTATCACCCACAAGGGCAACATTTTCAGGTTTGCATTTTAGCTTTGCAGCAAGTTCCAAAGCTCTGGTTGGATCTGGTTTATCAGGTGTTCCAGGTACTTCTCCACTGTAGACTCCAAAAGGATTCTTGCCTTGATTAATCATTGCTCCACGGAAGAAATAACGAATCATCTTCTTAGTGAAATAATGCACCTTATTGGAAAGAATAGCCAGCTTAATCTTATGCGCAACGCAGAGTTGAATCAGATACAGGATTCCAGGATAGGTCTTGGTGTGCATAGGCCATTTTTCTTCATAGATTTTCCAGAACTTATCCGCTACTTCTTTTATCATTTCTGGAGTGCGTTTGTCCTCTGGCAAAGCTCTCTCCACCAATTTATACAGCCCATTCCCCACAAAATCCCTGTATGCTTCCACAGGATGTTCAGGCAAACCGAGTTCAGCTAATGCCAGATTCATACTATCAGCAATATCCTGAACGGTGTCCAGCAATGTGCCATCTAAATCAAATATGATGGCTTTGATTTTGTGTTTCTTTTTCATTTTCTTTACACTTCCTTTATGGTTTTAGTTTTTTCTATTTTTTTCATCCGCATATAAAATAATATGCGGGTAAGGTATTTCAATATTTTCTGCTTCAAAAGTTTCCTTTATTCTCATCATAATTTCCGTCTTTAAAGAAAACAGCTCACTGGTCTTCCCCCAAACGCCAAATATAAAGTCTATTCCAGAATCTCCAAAACTATCCACTCTAACTATTGCTTGAGGTTCTTTTAAAGCTTTAGGTTCTTCTTCTGCTATTTTTATAAGCAATTCTTGAACCTTTTTTAAATTTTCTTTATATGAAACTGTAATTTTGATGTCCACTCTTCGTGCCGGAAAGCGGGTCAGATTGATCACTTCTGTTTTTATAACGGTTTCATTGGGCACTCTAACAAATTTATTATCTGCAGTTTTTAACTTTAAAGAAAGAAGATCTATACTCTGAATCTCACCAATAATAGAACCAACTTCAATCACATCTCCTATAACAAAAGGCTTTTCCGAAATCAAAAATATACCACTGATAATGTTGGAAATACTCGTCTGGGAAGCAAAACCAACCGCAATTCCTATAATTCCAGCAGCTCCAAGTAACGCAGAAACCTTAAAACCAAATTCATTTAAAACCATAACTACCAAAATCAATGCCAGACTATAATATACTATTCTAACTACCAACTGCTCACTTTGGGGTGATAATCGGTTCCGAACTAACTTTTGTACTAATTTCCGTACAAATATTATTAGTGGTATTCCTATGGCAAGAGTCAGTATTACTCTTATTACGGTATTTAATCTCTCTGGTGTTAGGTATTGGTGGAAGATTTCTACTAAATTCATTGGCTAAATCTTATTCTCGTTTGTATTTATAAAAATAAAAAACAATATGATACACTATTTTGAAATGCTATTATTTGTCTATCTTTTTTTTATATATTACTCCAAATTTTCCTAAATACCACTTTATTTTATTATAAATTTATCTAAAAATCTTTCCTTTCATTTACTAACTCCTTTTATTTTAACTGATAACAGTATGAACATAGCATAAAGAAGAATTTAAATTACTTTACTAATCTTTTTACACAACTGCTCTAAACCTAATTATAACTTAAATTAGATAAAAATAGATTGAAGTATAAACGGTTAAAGCTGGTTAAGGTTATGCTAAATTGCTGAATTAATATCCCTTATAGTAAAGTTTATATCCAGCTTTCAAAAAGAGTAGATAGGACATAATAATGTGACAGAAACAATTGTCTTGACAAATAGAACGGTATAAAAGTTTATGCCTGTAAGTGTGGCGAGATAGCTCAGACGGTAGAGCAGAGGCCTGAAAAGCCTTGTGTCCCCAGTTCGATTCTGGGTCTCGCCACCATTTATATTTTTATCACCAGAAAGTTTGTATTTATGATGAAAACATACATCTTGTCCAATTTGAGAATTCCTTCAAGGGAAGATATTACCTTGGCTGAAAAAGTTGCTAAAGAACTTCATATCCCTCCTTCTACCTTCATAATAAACAGGATAATACATAAAGCATTGGACACCAGAAAGAAGAATTATCCGGTGTTTGTTTATACTCTTGAACTGGAATTTTCTTCCTCTCCACCCAATCATCCGGATTTATCAGAATTTAAACCGTTAAAAATAGAAATCCCTCCACCGATTTTCATTAATAATCCACATCCTTATATTATAGGTATGGGTCCAGCTGGACTGTTTTGTGCTTTAGCAATGGTAGAAAATGGGATACAGCCATGGCTTTTTGATAGAGGAGAACCTCTTGAGGATAGATTAATAAAGGTTCAGGATTTCTGGCAAAAAGGTATTTTAGATGAAAATTCCAATATCCAATTTGGTGAAGGTGGAGCAGGAACTTTTTCGGATGGAAAACTGACTAGCAGAAGAAATGATGCCTTCACCCAAAGAATTTTTTCAGAATTAATAAAATTTGGAGCACCTGAAGAAATTGCCTATGAGGCTCTTCCCCACATGGGAACAGATGGAATTCAGAGGATTGTGAAAAGAATCCGGGAATATCTTTTAGCTAAAGGTTGTAAATTCCATTACCGAACTTCGTTGACAGATTTAGTATTGAAAGAAGGAAAGGTTGCACAAGTGGCTTTGGGAAATCAATGGCAAGAACCTGAAATATTCATTTTAGCTCTGGGTAATGCCGCAAGAGATACCTGGAAAATGCTATACGAAAGAGGAATAACTCTGGAAGCTAAACCTTTTGCTATAGGATTCCGTATAGAACAAAAACAATCTGATATAAATCGCTGGATTTACGGAAATGAACAATGGGCTGAGGTTTTAGGTGCGGCAAGCTATCGCCTTACCTGCAAAACCGGTTTTACCTTTTGTATGTGTCCAGGTGGCAAAGTTATCGTTGCTTCCAGTGAAAAAAATACTGTAGTAACCAACGGTATGAGCTTTTCCTCAAGAGAAGGTGATGCTGGCAATAGTGCCATAGTAACTGCAGTTAATGCGAACGATTATGGAAATGGAATCTGGGACGGTATGAATCTTCAAATAAGCTTAGAGAATAAGGCATTTCGCAAGGGATATCTCGCTCCAGCACAAAAAGCTAAAGACTTCCTTCAAAATCAGAATGGTTCTCATAACATCCATTCCACTTGCCTTCCTGGTATCTATCCATTTAATCTAAACAATCTTTTCCCTATTGCTATATCTAACAGATTATCCTCAACTTTAAAATATTGTAACCACATATTCCCTGAATTTTACACCAACTCAATTTTGATTGCTCCCGAAACCAGAACTTCTTCTCCTATTAAAATTTTGAGAAAGAAGAATGAACTATCCAGTCTTTCAGCTGCTAATCTCTACCCAATAGGTGAAGGAAGTGGTTATTCGGGTGGAATTATTAGTAGTGCAGCAGATGGATGGAGATTAGGAGAAAGATTTAGAATTCGTTAATCATCATATATAAAAGCTATAATACTCTTTTTATCTTACTATTTTATTTGTCCCAATTAAAATATCCTTGTTTTCTCCGAATATAAAAAAGGTGGGAGATTAGTCCCACCTTTTGTCATGATGTCAATTCATTAGGTTATTTCTTTTTTCCAGCCTTAACAGCTTCTTTCAGCTGCTTTCCAGGTTTGAATACTGGCACTTTACGAGCTGGGATCTTCAATGGCTTTTTAGTCTTGGGATTGATTCCATTGCGAGCCTTACGGTGCGCAACATTAAAGGAACCAAAACCTACTAACGACACTTTCTCTTCTTTTTTAAGAGATTGTGTGATGCCATCTAACATAGCGTTGAGTGCAAGTGCAGCAGCTTTTTGGGTAATACCTGCAGCTTCTGCCATCTTTTTAATTAATTCATCTCTGCTCATTTTACCTCCTTATGGATTGTATTTAAAGAGTTAGAGATTATACAAAGTCTATTGAATTCAGGTTCTATATAATTTGTCAATAAAAAAATGATGATTTTACAGCATATTAAGCATTTATGTCGTATCAAAAATTCCACCTCTAATTATAACTTATTGTATTACATTGAGATATAAACATAGCCTTAAATATAAATTTCCCCTGTTTTTTTCTCTCTTTTCCATTATATAAACGGATTTATTTATAATTATCTGGGGTAAATAATGGAACAAAAACCCAAAATATTGCCCAAAAATGTATTAAAACCATAGCGAAGATTTACAAAAAAGCACCCTATTTTTCTTGACATTTAGACCTCTTATTTTTATAATAACTTATAAAATATTAAAAGTAGGAATTAACAAATGGACGGTAGCGAAAAAGGAGAACTTCTAAGTTTATCTGAGGCTAGTAATTGGGCATCTAAGTATATGGGTAGGAAAGTAACTGTATCAAATATAACCTACTTAATTCAATATGGTAAGATACCTAAATATGATAATAATGGTAATACTCAAATCTTAAAAGAAGATTTAATGTATTATTATCGTAACCATTATTATTCCAAAGTAGATAAGTGGATTCAACAAGACGATAAAGATATAAATTGGCTTTTATCCTTTGATAATTATACAGAGGCTGAACGGACAAAACATGTTAATAGACTTCATCCATATAAAGGTAAATTTATCCCTCAACTTGTAGAGTATTTTTTAGATGAACACACGGATGAACTAAAGAATGTGGTTTTTTTCCATCCAGGGGATATAATTATAGACCCCTTTTGTGGAAGTGGAACTACTTTAGTAGAAGCAAGTGAACTTGGCATCAAAGCTATCGGAGTAGATATATCAGAATTTAATGCTCTGATATCAAATTGTAAAGTGGGTGATTATAATTTAGTAGAGCTTGAAATAGAACTTAATAAGATTAGCGATCTCTTAAGACTTTATTTATCTAATAGTCGGATTTTAGATTTTGATGATGTCCTTATCAAGGAGTTAAATAAATTTAATGTAAAATATTTCCCCAGTCCTGAATTCAAATACAGACTTGCAAAAGGTGAAATTAATGAGGAAGAATACGCTAAACAAAAAGAAATGGATTTTCTAAGTATATATAATAATCTGATCGCTGAATATCATATTAAATTGAAGCAAGATAAACAGGATACTTTTCTTGATAAGTGGTATTTACACAATGTTCGCAATGAGATTGAATATGTTTATGGTTTAATCCAGCAAATCAAGAATGAGAATATTAGAAACATTGCTACAATTATCTTGAGTAGGACAATGCGAAGTTGCCGTGCCACAACACATTCAGATTTAGCTACATTAGTTGAACCGGTATATTATACTTATTATTGCCACAAGCATAAAAAGATATGCAAACCATTGTTTTCTATACTGAAATGGTGGCTTACGTATTCAAGTGATACTGTAAAAAGACTTGCTGAATATGCTAAATTGAGGAAGGATAAAATGCAATATTGCCTGACAGGTGATAGTAGAACCATAGATATCATAGATGAATTAAGTAAGGTAAACCCTGAATTTGCTGACATATTAGCTAAGAATAAAGCTCGTGGTATATTTACTTCACCACCTTATGTAGGTCTGATAGATTATCATGAACAGCATGCATATGCTTATGACCTTTTTGGATTTAAGCGTAATGATGAGTTAGAAATTGGACCTTTATATAAAGGTCAAGGTTTAGAGGCGAGAAAAAGTTATATAGAAGGCATTAGCACAGTACTAAATAATTTTAAAAAATACCTGGTTAAAGATTATGATATTTTCATCGTTGCAAATGATAAATATAATTTATATCCAATCATTGCTGATTTATCAGGCATGAAAATAGTAAATCAATATAAACGACCAGTTTTAAATCGTACGGAAAAAGATAAAAATGCATATTCAGAGTCTATATTTCATCTTAAGGATAAGTCATTATGAGTTTAAGTCCAAACCAAAAAGAGGAAATAGCTCTTGAAGTTATTAAGGTATTGAAAAAAAGGTTTCAAAGTTTTCCTGACGAAAATAGTATTATTAGAAATGCTCCCTTTCATAAAGCTTTCTTAGCGGCTTTTTCCGACAAAATAGCAGTTACCCAAGAAAATAATAATTTTTTCATTAGTCTTAGCAGCTGGTATCATGGTCTAAATACTACTTTAGGACAATCCTTTTTTGAAAATATAGCAAACCTACTTTGCAATGGAGAAAAAAGAGCATGGACATCCAGTGGAAACAAACAGCCTTTAGAAATAACAGAGACTCAAAAACAAATTATTAATAAAATAATTACTGCTCTAAGTAATTCACAAAGAACTCCAGATTACGAACAAGAATGGAATGAAATTATAAATGCTAAAGAAAGTAATTTAGTCAATACCATTGATTTTTCAACCGATATATTTTTTGAAGATAACACCTCTGTAACTGCTATAGAATTAAAAAGTGTTAGACCCAATTCTGGAGAAATGAGGGGAGAAAAACAAAAGATATTAGAAGCTAAAGCTGCGTTACATCGTCTTTATAGGGGCAAGGAAATAAAATTCTTTTTAGGTTTTCCTTTTGATCCGACTGTAGATATTCAAAAGGGAGAAGATGAATGTAGCTATGATAAGGATAGATTTCTAAATAGTTTAGTAAATGGAAAGAAATATTTTGATAAAGCAGAGATATTAATAGCATCAGAATTATGGGATTTTCTTTCAGGTTCATCAAATACTATGGAAGAGATTTTAGCTATAATAAATAATATAGCTACTCCCAACTTTGAAAAGGAATTTGACTTAGTTTCATCTTATAATCTTTCTAAAAATGAAAACTATGAAACTTTACTAAGCATTCTGGATAGATGGTGTCTTTTTTCTGAAATTGAAATCATTAAAGCAAGTAATATATTGAGAACTAACCCTAATAATGATAGTCATCTAATGAGGTTTTTAAACCAACAGTGTTTTGATTCAGAAGGCAAGATAAATAAAAGAAGACAAAATTACTTATTAGATTACATTCATCAATTGAATAATACCTAAAATCATTAAATATCTAATCATAAATTAAATCTTCCTCTGTTTACACAAACTGCTTTCTTGAGTGTAAATGAGTTATCAATTCAGCACTTGACACTTTCACGCCTTAGTTTAGTCAGGATTAAAAGAGAAAATTATGGAAATAAAATATCAAAAAGCTATCATTTTACTAAGTGGTGGAATGGACAGTCTGGTTACAGTTGCCATTGCAAAAGAGGAAGTTCAGGAGCTATATTTTCTCCATTGCAATTATGGTCAATTGACAGAAAAGCGCGAGCAGAAAAGCTTTGGAGCCATATGTCAGTATTACAAACCGAAAGAAAGCAAAATACTGCACTGGGATTGGTTTAAAGAAATTGGAGGTTCAGCTTTAACCGATTCTTCTTTAGCCGTTCCTAAACAAGAACCTTCCAGAGATATTCCTATCACCTATGTTCCTTTCCGCAATGCCAATTTACTTTGTGCTGCAGTGTCCTGGGCAGAGGTCATTGGTGCAGAAGCAGTCTATATTGGAGCAGTAGAAGAAGATAGTAGTGGCTATCCAGATTGTAGGGAGGTATTTTTCCAGGCTTTTCAAAAAGTGATTGAAACAGGCACCAAAAATGAATTCCCTATTCGGATTCTCACTCCTGTTCTACATTTATCCAAAAAACAAATAGTGCAAAAAGGGATGGAATTAGCTGCACCATTTGAACTTTCCTGGAGCTGTTATTTGGATAATGAGGAAGCTTGTGGCGAATGTGAAAGCTGTAGATTGCGTTTAAAAGCTTTTGCTGAAGCGGGTTTTAAAGATCCTATCGTATATAAAATAAAAGAAGAGATAAAATGAGTGATTTAACGAAAAAGAACATCCTGATTATTTTGACTGGTGGAACTATTTCTATGAAGGAGAAAGGGTCTTTAGGTGTGGTGCCCAGCTCAGAACTGGCAGATTTCTTACGGGAATTTCCTCAATTAAATAATGTGGCAAACATTGATGTGCTGGACTATATGAATGTTCCCAGTCCTTATATTACTCCAGAGATAATGCTGGAATTGGCAAAGCTGATAGATTTGAAAATCATTGATTATGATGGAGTAGTTATAACTCACGGCACGGATACTCTTGAGGAAACAGCATTCCTCTGCGATTTGGTTTTGACCACCAGAAAACCTGTAGTATTCACTGCAGCAATGAGAAGTGGAAGTGATATTGGTCTGGACGGACCCAGAAATCTTGTGGGTGCGGTTAGAGTTGCCTGTCATCCTGAATCTGCTGATAAAGGTGTGTTAGTGGTTATGAATGATGAGATTCATACTGCTCGTGATGTCACTAAATTTGACACTGGTAAAGTTGATGCATTTCGTTCAGGTGATTACGGTCCCCTGGGAAGTGTTGATCCTGATGCAATTGTCTATCATAGGATTTCACTGTATAGAGAGAATGTCTGGACAGATAAACTTGATCCGAGAATTGATTTGATTAAAGCGGTAGCTGGAATGGATGGAAGATACATTCAGACTTCCATTGCCACAGGAGCAAAGGCTATTGTGATTGAAGCTTTTGGACGGGGAAATCTTCCTTCCAGAATTGTACCTGATATTAAAGCAGCACTGGAGAAAAACATTTTGGTGGTTATCTGTTCTCGTACTTATACTGGAAGAGTGCTTACAGAATATGGATATGAAGGTGGTGGCAAACATTTAGCAGAGATAGGCTGTCTTTTGGCAGGAGATTTGAAGGGGATAAAAGTTCGTCTGAAACTTATGGCACTCTTTGGTAAATATGGTGACCCTGATGTAGTTAAACGTTTCTTCCTGCAGAGTAGAAACTGATTTGTAATATGTTTAAATCCAATCAAAAGATTGCTTTTTTAGGTCCAGCACCTCCTTATCGTGGAGGGATTTCACAATTTGCTTTCCGTCTTGCTCAAGAATTTCAGAAAAGTGGAAATAAAGTTCGGATGTTTACTTTTGAACATCAGTATCCCGACTTGTTATTCCCTGGTAAGGGACAGACGGCAGAATTTAGTCAATCTCAGGAAATTGACATAGAAAAAGTTTACACTCCTTATAATCCTTCCACCTGGTCCAAAGCAGTAAAAACTATTGAAGCTTTTGCACCTGATTTAACCATTATTTCATATTTTCTACCCTGGTTTGCTCCTTCTTATGCTTGGATTTGTCAGCATCTAATATCTACCAGAAGAATATGTCTGGCTCATAATATAACCTTTCATGAAAAATGGATTGGCTCAAATATCCTTTCCCGTCAATTCTTTAAGCATTGTGATAGGATTATGGTTCTTTCTGAAGCCTGTCTTCAAGACCTGAAGAATACAATGCCAGAGGATATTGCAGATAGGGGTCTTCTGGGATTTCATCCTATCTATGATTGTTATGGAGAAAGCCCTGACGATTTGGATATAGAGAGTGTGGAAGAACCAACTGCTCTGTTTTTTGGACTTATCAAACCTTATAAAGGTCTGGATGTTTTAATTAAGGCATTAAAACAAGCCAGAATAAGGATTCCCGAACTAAAACTTATTATCGCCGGTGAAGTATACGGAAAAGAAGATAAATATATCTCTTTGATTCATCAATTGCATCTGGAAGATGCAGTAGAGACACATTTCCGATATATCCAAGAACACGAAATTAAAGAGTTTTTCCAGCGTAGTCAGGTCTGTGTGCTTCCTTATAAAAGTGCTACTCAAAGTGGAGTTATTGCCACTGCTTATGAATTTAATGTGCCCGTTATTGCTTCAAAGGTAGGAGGGCTAAGTGAATATGTAAAAGATGAAGAGACCGGCATTTTAGTTCCACCTGATAATCCAGAAGCTTTAGCAGCAGCCTTAATTCGCTATTTTGAAGAAGGATTGTTTTATAAGATGCATAAAAATATACCATCTTTCAAACAGCAGTTTTCCTGGCAAAGATTAGCAGAAATAATTTTACAAGCCTGATGCGTTTACTTTTAATCACCTATTATTTTCCTCCTTGTGGAGGATCTACGGTTCAAAGATGGCTTAAATGGCTTCCTATTCTGGTTGAACAAGGATTTGAAGTAACCGTTCTTACTACTAAAGATGGCGATTATCCTGTCTATGATGAAAGTCTTTTAGCTGAAATCCCTCCAGAAGTAACGGTTATTCGAACTAAAACCTTTAAATTTGAAAAAATATGGAAAATCTTTACTGGTAATAAAAGACCGATACCTTATGGAAACATAAGCAAAAACAAAGAACAAAACCTTATTAATAGAATCCTTATCTGGATAAGACTCAATCTTATTATTCCCGATATCAGAAAATTCTGGAATCCCTCTGCTCTGAAAAAAGCAATTGATTATCTTCGTATTACTCCTGTTGATTATGTGATTACTACTGGACCTCCTCATTCTACTCATCTTATTGGACTAAAGCTAAAAAAACAATTAAAAATAAAGTGGATTGCGGATTGGCGCGATCCTTGGACCTCTATTTATTACTTACAACTAAATCCACCATCTCGTATTAGCTGTTTCTGGCATAAAAAACTGGAAACAAAAGTTGCTCAAACGGCTGATTGGAATGTTGTGGTGTCTGAACATCTGGCTTCTCAATTACCCACTAATAAAATTTCAGTAATCTATAGTGGTTATGATGATAAAAAGATACCTGCCCCAGTTATTGCTCAGACAAAAGAGAAAGAAACCACCTTTAAGTTGAAGTTTATAGGAAACATTACTGAGGGTCAAAGGCTGGATATTCTGATTCAAATAATCGCTAAAGCTTTTCCCGATGAGGATATTGAACTAAGTTTTATTGGGACTAATCTTTCTGAAGAATACCGCACTTTACTACAGAATCTATTGCCTGGAAGATATGTTTGTAAAAATTTTATACCTCATAAAGAAGCACTTCAGGAAATGCAGGATTCTCAAGTTTTGCTCTTACTGATTAATTATTATCCAGGTGCAGAAGGAATGCTCACTACAAAACTTTTTGAATATCTTGCCTCTTATAATAAGATTCTATGCTTAGGACCTCATAATAGTGAAGCTGAAAAGCTTATAAATCGCTATAAGGCAGGGAAATGCTTTGATATAAACGAATCTGAAGACGCAATTGAATATCTGAGAAATTTATATAGCTTGTGGCATTCAGGAAAAACCTTGAAAAATGATATAGAGGTTACAGAACTTAGCGCTCAAAATCAAGTCTTAAAACTTATAGATTTAATACATAGCTTAAATAGTCAGTCTTAATTAAATTTTCATTATTTATTCCGTTAAAGCCCTATTTTGGATAATATATATAGTCCAAAGAAAATACAATTTTTTGCTATTAATGAATTCATTATGACTTTAATAATCACCAGATTAGTTTGTTAAAAGGAATTATATATATATCCAGAAATTGGTTTCCTTTTAAATTGATACCTATAAGTTTTTATTTTATGGTGTTTTCCTTGTATGCAATATTTAGAGTATAAATCCTATGATGTCGGATTTTAAGCAAAAGTTTTAGCCTTATATTTATATATCATTCCCCCTTAACAGTAACTGCATAGATAATATCTAACTGATAAGGAACTTATGTCCACTTTCGGACATAAGCTGGACATAAGTTGGACATAAGTTGGACATAAGTTGGACATAAGCTAAAGATTAAAAGGTTAGATTTCAGATTCTTTTTTAAGATAGGACAACAATTTAAGACTATGCTAAATAATACCATAAGTAATTTATAATATAAGTTTTATGCTATATACTGTCCGCTTTAATAAAAAAGATTTATTAAGTCATTTTAGGAATTCTATTATTTTATAAAAAGTAGTTTAGGTTATAAATAAGATAAGAAGTTCCCACAAAGGCATTGACAAAAAAGCGAGCCATTTATATATGGAATCAAAATATTAAGAGAATATGAGGTAGAAAATGCCCCAACACAAATCACCAATGAAAAGAATGAAAACTGATGCCAAAAGGCATGCACGGAACAATTATGTCCGTCGTACTATCAAAACTTTAGAAAAGAAAATTCGTACTGATATGAGTGATGAAGAAAGACAAACTTTATTGAATGAGATTTATTCCCAGCTGGACAAGGCAGCAAAGAAGGGTGTTATCCATAAACGTACGGCTTCTCGTCGCAAAGCTCGTGTAGCTGCTTTTGTTAATAAAACCCAAACTAAATCTGAATAGCTTTTAATGGTCAGGTTATTATATATCTATTTCTGGCTAAGTTTGTTCTGAATTAATTATTTAGTTTCAGGGTTGTGTGTATTGAATGAAAAAGAAACGCAATTTCTTTGTTCAGGTTCTGCGTTTCATAGTTTATGCTCATCTCTTTTTTTGGACTATTATTGCCACCCTCTGCCTCTTTTACAATTTTATCAATCCTCCTATAACGCCTTTAATGATACAACGAAAACTGATTAGAGGTTACGAATGTCAACCCCGAAAATATATCCCCTTAGAAGAAATCCCCAAATCCATTGTAAGGATGACCATTATCGTGGAAGATGCCAATTATTACCATCATTTTGGATTTGATTGGGATATGATTAAGAAAGCGTGGGAGAAAAATAAGAAAAGTGGAAAGATACGTTACGGTGCAAGTACTATCAGTAATCAGGTAGCCAGAACCATATTTCTTACTACGAATAGGAATGTCCTGCGAAAATATCTGGAAGCTCAGGTCACCGTGATTATGGAATTGCTTATGACTAAGGATAGGATGCTGGAATTGTATCTTAATTATGTAGAATGGGGCAAGGGAATTTATGGTATAGAAACTGCCAGTTACTATTATTATGGGACTAGTTGTCGTAATCTGAGTAAAACTCAAGCTATGAAACTGGTGAGCATTCTTTCTAATCCAATAGATTACGCACCTCAAACCTATTATCGTTCTCCTTCTGCTCGGGCACGATATAATATGTTGCAGCGATATTTTTGAGAGGGACTAAATGGATGAGAAATTTCTCTATCATATCTGGGATGCAGGTCATCTACTCACTCCTCTAAAAACTGCCAGTGGCAAGACTCTTCAGGTTAAATATCAAGGTCAATACAATACTGCACGAGGTCCTGATTTCCATAATGTAATCATTGAACTAAATGGAGAAATTCTCCGTGGAGATGTTGAAATCCATCTTCACAGCTATGATTGGATAGCTCATAACCATCATGAAGACCCCCACTACAATCAGGTTATCCTGCATATTGTGATGGATGCAGGACAACAGCAATATACGATAAAAGAAGATGGAAAAACCATAGAAATTCTGGAACTGAAAAATCAGCTTAGTGATGAAATACGAAAACTGCTGGAAAAGCGGGAAACATCCTCTTTAAATGATAATATTACCTACTGTGATTTGCTTTCTGCTATTGATAACGATGCTTTAATTAGTATTCTTACCAGCTGGGGTCTTCAGCGCTTCCAGAATAAGGTAAGAAGATTTGATGCTGCTTTAATGTTGAGTGATTTTGACCAGGTTCTCTATGAAGGAATAATGGAAGCTATGGGTTATGAGAAAAATAAGCATAACTTACTCATTCTATCTCAGACTATCCCTCTAAAAAATATCCGAGAATGGCAAACTGATGGGATGACTGCTCTGGAACTTGCTTCCATTTATTGTTGTTCCAGTAAACTTCTTTATCTCTGTAAGCACCACCTGAAACCTGAGCTCTATCATTTGCTTCTGGAAACCTATGAACGGCAAAGATTCTATGCTCGCTCTTGGGATATAGACTGGCAACTTTTCCGCATCCGTCCTAATAGCCATCCTCTTTATAGACTGCTCACTATGGCAAATCTACTGAATAAAACTCAAGATCAGGGCTTATTGAATTATTTTCTGGAACGAGTGGATATAGAAAGAAGTGATAGCAAGAAAGCTTTCTCTGAGTTTTCCCACATTTTTAAGGAATCCATCCTTCCTGGAGCTGAAACTCTGCCCAGACCTGGAAAAAGCTTAATCAGCAATATCTACATCAATATTTTTCTACCTATCAGTTATATGTTCTTTGAAAAGCATTCTGAATCTGATAACTGCCGGAAGATACTAAAATATTATAAAGAATTTCCTGCCCTGGAAGAAAATCACATCCTACGCTATATGAGCAGATATATGAGTGATGCACATTATGATTTAATAAATCACAAAACTATTCTTCAGCAGGGATTACTGGAACTATTTCATCGCTTTTGCAACTATCATCTCTGTTCAGAATGTCTTGCCAGTAAAAGCTAAATCAGAAAAGAGGAATATATAGAATGTAGTTTAGTAACTTTATATATAAAAATGATATTGAAAAGGAAGATAATTATGAAAAGTAAACTTATCCTTATCCTATGGTTAATCCTGGTATTAGGAATGTTTTCCTGCACAAAAAAACAAAGCAACCTACCAGATGAAACTTTTAAGGTGAGTGAATTCAGGACTATTCCCTCTTTCAAAGCAATGTTTCTTGCTTTAGATAAGCTGGAAGAAACTAAACTTAACAACTTACCTTTAGCTCAGGTCGTCCCTGCTCAAAAGGACACTATATATTATGCTTTTGGCTGGGGAGTACTTTCTTCTGATGCTCAACTTGCCATAGCCAGTAAAAATCAAAATCAACTAATCTCGGTAACTGATCAGTTTATCTCTCTTGCACCTCAGCTTGGTCTCCACCAGTTTGCTAATCAATTAAGAGATGCAGTAAAGCCTGAGATAAAGAATAACAATTGGGGATTGTTAAAAGATGTTTTCTATGCTATGCAAGAAAGTGTGGATACCTTGATGTTATCAAACAATAGAGAAAAAGAGCTCACTTTTATATATCTCGGTGGCTGGACAGAAACTACCAATCAGATAGCCAGACTAATCGCAAAGGATTATAGTACGGAAAAATCCAGGACCTTACAAACTGATGCCTGGGAAGATCTTGCTTTTAATCTCAACCTTATCCAGAATATGTCTAAAGATAAATCACCTTTGCTTGCCCAAACCATAGAATTAGTACATAAAATTCAGAATACTCTTTCTTCTGGAACAGCGGCAGTTTTAACTCTGGAACAGGTTGAGACCATTGTTGAACATACTACCGCTCTGAGGGAGTTATACTTGAAATCTTAAGCTTTTATTGAGGTGAATATGAAACATTTACACCTTATCCTGTTATTTTTACTCATCAGTATGGTTGCTTTTGCCAATCCTGAGGAAATTGACACTTATTATGCTGAAGATGCACCTTGGGATGATGGAACAGCCGTGCTTCATAAGTGGAATTTAAGTGCTAAATGGGATTCTTTAAGTTTGCAAAAAGCTGATTCGCTTGGTGTCTATCAGGAGATATTTAATGAATTTTCACTGTCCGGTCAATACAAAGAAACCGGTCTCACTCCAGACATCAAACATCAGTACCGCTTGGTGTTATATAATAAAGAACAAGGGGATAGTCTCACTCTTTTTGCTGAAACTACCACTCAACAGCAATGGTTTTCTATGGATAAACTTCCCCTCCTCATTCTTCTGCTAATCATTTGCAGTTCCGTTCTTTATTATATTCTATCTGCTCGTAGAGGAAAAGAACTATTTATCCGTAGGATTAGTGGTCTGGATAGCATAGATGAAGCTATTGGAAGAGCCACAGAAAAGGGTAAACCTATACTCTATGTTCCTGGAATTAGTGACCTTAATGATATTCAAACCATAGCATCTTTGAATATCTTGAACCATGTGGCAATGAAATCTGCTGAATACGGCACTGAGCTCCTTGTGCCTTGTCGTTTTTCTATGGTTATGTCCGCTGCTCATGAGACGGTTAAAGATGCCTATCTTAAAGCAGGCAGACCTGATGCTTATAAAGAGGATAATATCTTTTATGTAACAGATGACCAGTTTGGATTTGTGGCTGGTGTAGATGGAATAATGCTTCGTGAAATGCCAGCAGCAAATTTCTTTCTTGGAGCTTTCTGGGCTGAATCTCTAATCCTAACAGAAACTGGATTTATCACTGGAGCTATTCAAACTGCTGGAACTGGACAACCTCATCAATTACCTTTCTTTGTCGTTTCTTGTGATTATACCTTGATTGGAGAAGAATTATATGCTGCTTCTGCCTATTTATCAAGAGACCCGCAACAATTAGGTAGCCTAAAAGGACAAGATTTTGGTAAATTACTCACCATCATCCTGATTTTAGCAGGAATTATTGCTGAAATTGCTGGTTTTGGCTGGTTCAAAAATTTCTTTGAAGGAGTGTTCTAAAGATGAAAAGCAAAATACCTCAATTACTTGCTTTCCTCTCCGGTTTGGTTATACTTGTAGCTGCTTTTATTCCTCACACACCCTTTGGAATGTTTGAAGAAACTCTTACTAACTGGTTTATGATTATCTCCAGTTTTGCTATTCTCTTAGGACAGAGTAGCTTAATTCAATCAAATGTAGCTAAAATTACGCAAAAAGCACCAAACTGGAAATATCATATTGCCACACTGGTAAGTTTTGGAGTAATGCTGATTTTTGGTCTGCTCTGGGGAATGGAAAACACACCTGGAATTTTGGGTCAGGGAGAAAAGTTAGCAGAAAGTTTAGGCTCAAAACCTTTTGATTATCTATTTGAATATGCCTTTATGCCTCTATCTTCTACGATGTTTTCTTTGCTGGCTTTCTATATTGCTTCAGCTGCTTATCGTGCTTTCATAATGAGGACCTTTGAATCTAATCTGCTATTGATTACCGCGGTAATAGTGATGCTTGGTAGAACCAGTTTTGCCACTATTTTAACGAGCTGGATTCCTGATTCCTTGCATTTTCTTCGTTTACCAGAATTAACCGATTTTATTATGCAATATCCTAATACCGCTGCTCAAAGAGCTATTCTTATTAGTGCAGCTTTAGGTGTCGTGGGAGCTTCTTTAAGGATAATTCTGGGAATTGAAAGGTCTTATTTGGGAGGAGAAAAATGAGTGAAGATATCAATCTAACCAAAACCTTAAGAGAACGACGAATCATTTTCCTTCTACTGGTATTAGCTGTAGCAATTCCCATAATATTTCCTTTCAGTTTGAAGACACATAGCACTCCCTTGACAGAAAAAGCTTTTAATCTGATAGAATCAACTCCTGCAGGTTCTCCAGTCATCATTTCTTTTGATTATGACCCTTCAACAGTCACCGAACTTCAGCCTATGGCTATTGCTATCATTGAGCATGCCTGGCGGAAAAACCATCGGATTATTGCTATGGCTATGTGGCCTCAAGGTTCACAGATGGCAGATATGGCTTTCTCTGAAGTCCAAAAAAAGTTTGGTGAAGAAAAAGTGTATGGTGTGGATTATGTTAATTTAGGTTATAAACCTGGTGGTATGGTCATTATTCAGACTATGGGACGAAACTTAAAGACGGTTTTCCCCAAAGACACTGCTATGAATGATTATGATAGCATACCTCTATTGAAAAATATTAAGACCATAAAAGATATAAAATATGTGGTCTCTTTATCAGCAGGAGACCCTGGTTTACGAGATTGGATAATGACTGCTAATGGTAAATTTGGCATTCCAGTTGCTGGAGGGACCACAGCTGTTAGTGCACCTGGCTTCTTACCTTATGTAAATGACCAGAATCAGCTTTCAGGTTTATTGGGCGGATTGAAAGCAGCAGCAGAATATGAATTACTTCTGGGTTATGAAGGAACTGCCAGCAGAGGAATGAATCCACAATCCATAGCACATCTTTTGATTCTGGCTTTAATCGTAGCAGGTAATATTCGCGTCTGGAGAAATAGAAGAAAAGAAAAAATGGCAAAGGAGGTGAATAATGGCTGAATTGATGAAAACTATCGGTATCTGGCTGAGCGCCTATTTCACTCTCAGTATCTTCAGTTTTCTTTACAAAGATAACCCATTCTATAAGCTGGCAGAACAAATTTTCGTTGGTCTTTCTGCTGCTTATTGGCTGGTTTACACCATATATAATATCTTAATTCCGAATCTTTTTAATAAGCTTTTCACTGATTTTGCACATAACTGGATTTTACTCATACCTATGGCTTTGGGCATTATGATGTTGATGCGAATGTTTCCCAAACTGGAATGGCTAAGTCATTATCCTATGGCAATTATGGTGGGAACTACTGCAGCCATAGCTATGCTTCTTGCTTTTCAATCTGATTTTCTCAGCCAGATAGCAGCTACGATGGTCAATCCTTTCAAATACTCATCTCCAGTAGATATTGTAGGCACTATTCTTCTGATTATAGGAACTATTTGTGGTATATATTTCTTCTACTTCAGTAAAAAGCAGGAAGGATTCTATAAAATTCCTTCCAAGGTTGGAATCTGGTTTCTTATGGTAAGTTTCGGTGCCTCTTTTGGTTATACCGTTATGGCACGTATTTCACTATTGATTGGTAGATTGGACTTCCTCTTACGAGATTGGCTACATCTAATCAGATGAAAAAGCTCTCTCTTGCTCCAAGAATTTAAGCATTATTAAAACTGAAGGTTTTAAGGAAAAAGGATATGGATTTAAAAGAACTTGTCTCTCTTTCTCCAGCTATAAAAGAATTGATTGATAAGATTAGCAATATTTCCCAAGAGATAATGAGCCATAACTGGGCAGAAGCCAATGCTGGCAATCTTTCTCTTAATATCAGTCAGGAAATGAACGAACTGAAAGAAACAAACTCAGAATGGTATCTGGTAACTCGCACCAGAAGTCGTTATCGGGAAATGGTACAAGACCCTATTTCTTCTTTAATTTTGATTCAATTGCAAGCTAATCAAGAAAAGTGCTATCCTGCAGAGGCTAAACCTACTTCTGAATGGTCTTCTCATCGCAGGCTTCAGCAATATTTTCTGGAAGTTGGAAGAAAAGATAGGGTGATTATCCACTGTCACCCTTCAAACACTATTTTGCTCAGTCAACTACCATTTTATCCAAATAAGATTAGAATTAATAAAATGCTGGCAGAAGCTTTGCCAGAATTACCTATTTACCTTCCTTCTGGAGTGGGAACAGCTTTTTATGCACCTCCTGGTTCGGAAGCTTTAGCTACAAACTCTCTGGAATCTATTGGTGATAGCAAAGCTCTAATCTGGCAATCTCATGGTTTGCTTTGTACGGGAAAAGACCTGGATGAAGCTCTGGATTATATGGAAATTGTAGAAAAAGCGGCAGAACTGGCAATTCGTAAGCTTTTCTTGACTCAGTTAAGGTTTTGAACATACTATTCTTCTCCCCCGTCTGAATCATTTTTTATTGACGAATAGAATTTAAATAATAATGAAGAATAGTAGAATATAAAGGGTATATACATAAAAAGTAATCTAAGGAGTGATAAATGAAACATAGAGTTATAATCCTGCTATTATTTATTCTGACTATGAGCTTTCTGGATGCAAAAAGTCCAGATCCTAAAGCAGTAGTCGGAAAAATAGATAATATTACTTACACCTATGCAGAATATGATAAAATCCTTTCCAATTATTACGCTTATTATCAGAAAAAATGGGGACATCCACTTTCTACAGAAGAAAAGGCACAATTAAATAATCAATGCTGGGAAGAGCTGGTAGGACGTTATATCTATGATAAAGCTATAAAAGCGGGAAAAATAACCATAACGCAAGCGGAACTCCTGAGAGAAGCGAAAAAGAATCCTCCTGAAGCGGTAAAGCAAATTCCTGAATTAAAAACTAATGGCAAGTTTGACCGTAAAAAATATGAAGATGCACTGAATAATATTCCCGAATTCAAGAAAGCTGTTTTAGAAGAAGTGAAGGCTACTTATCAATATCAAAAGTTACTGAATACTATAAGAAATGAGGTCACAGTCAGTGAGGATAGCGTCTATAAAGAATGGTTCCGAGATAATGACCTCGTGGATGCTCAGATAATCTGTTTTGATGCCAATAAGTTGACTAATATAACAGCTACAGAAGAAGAAGGTAGAGCGTATTATGAATCCCATAAAGAGCAGTATCGCAAAGAGAACTGTCGTTCTTATCGTTATGTAAGGATTCCCAAAGCCACTTCAACAGCGGATTCCTTAGCCGTAAAGGAAGAAGTGATGAAGATATATCAGGATTTACTTGCAGGTGCAGATTTTGCAGAAATGGCAAAAGCTAAATCTCAGGACCCTGGTTCAGCAGAGAAAGGTGGCGATTTAGGTTGGTTCGGTAGAGGTCAAATGATTCCCGTTTTTGAAGAAACTGCTTTTAAAACAAATCCTGGACAAATAGCAGAGCCAGTACTTTCCAATTATGGCTGGCATATCATTCAAACTTTAGACCGTCGTCAGGGAGAAAACGGTGAAGAAGTTTTAGCTCGTCATATTCTTCTTCGTATTGAGCCCAGTGAGACCACTTTAAAGCAGCTAAAAATGGATGCTTTCTCCTTATATCAAAAGGCACAGGAGAAAGGGTTGCAAAAAGCTGCTCAAGAGATGGGCTATAAAGTTGAAGAAAGTGGAGTTTTCCAGGAAAAAGACTCATTTATTAAAGGGATAGGAAGAGATGCCAACTTGGTTAGTTTTGCCTTCCAAAATCCTGTGGGCTCAATTCCTAATATTTACTATTCACCCAACGGTGATGCCTATATTTGTGAGTTATCGGATAGCATTTCTGTTTATTATACTCCTTTTGAAGATGAAAAAAGTAGAATTATGAACACCGTCACTAAAAATAAAAGAAATAATTATATGAATGAATATGCTCATAACTTCGTTCGGAACTTTACTCCTGATCAATATCTGGAACAAGCGACAAAGGATAGTTTAATGGTAATAGAAATCACCAATCATAAAAAAGGAGACCCTATAAGTTCTCTGGGAAAGATTCCAGATTTGGATAATGCACTATTTGAAACTCCCGTGGGAAGCTTTACCCCTCTAATTAATGACCAGTCACGCTGGTTTCTGGGTAAAATCACCAAACATCAAGTTCCAGATCCTGCACGATGGGAAAAGAATAAAGCTGCTCTCATTAAAGAGGCTAAAGAAAAAGCAGGACAGGAACATCTGAATAAATGGTATTTAGAAGAACGCCGTAAAGTTACTATTATTGATAATAGAAGAGATTTCTATGACCTGACTTCCACCGACAAGGTCATTCAACTTTAGTTCCGAAAACACCATCTCTATATGTTTGCTGGGGAATTATCTTTAATAATTCTCCAGCTTTTTCATTGGTGAAAGTATAAGCACGAATATAGTGGTCGGATAAAAAGGTTCCTCTACCATTTTCCATATCCTCAAGAATACCTCTAAGAATAATCTTTTCATTAATCAATTTTTGTTTATACTTTTCTTTTTTCTGTTTCCCCAATTGCAATAATTTTTGCGCCCGAAGGTTTTTCTCTGGTTTAGGAACCTGCTCGGGAAGAGAATAGGCAACTGTGCCTGGTCTACGAGAAAAGGGAAAGATATGAAGATAGGCTATAGAGAGTTTAGATATAAAGTTTAGCGTGGTCTGGAAATCGGAATTATCTTCACCTGGGAAACCTGTTATAACATCCAGTCCGATGGCTGCATCAGGGAAAAAACTAAGGATATTATTCAGTAAGGCTTCAAAATCTCTGGTATTATAAGGTCTGCCCATATTTTTTAAGATACGGTCACATCCTGATTGAAGAGGGATATGAAAGTGGGGACAGAGTTTTGTACATTGTCTCAATCTTTTTATAAGCTCCGGAGAAAAAAGATGCGGCTCCAGAGAACTTAATCTTATTAGCTCTAAACCTTCAAGTTTCTCTAAGGCTTCTACTACATCAGCCAGATTTTTCCCCTCATCTTCATACAATCCCAGATTGATTCCACCCAGCACTATCTCTTTATATCCATTTTCCACAAACATTCTTGCCTGAGTGATGACCTCGGAAAATTTAGCAGAACGAGCAGGACCACGAGCATATGGAACTGCACAATAATAACAACGAAAATCACAACCATCCTGTATTTTCTGAAAAGCGCGGGTATGCTCTATCATCTTTTGCACTGGTTTAAAATTAAACCTGTCTACTGTCATTATATCCTGAAAATGATAATCAGCATTATCCAGGAGTTCTGCCAGGTTTAGTTTGTTTTGATTATCTACAATGAGGTCAATATCTCCCAGTTTTTTTATCTCATCAAAATTTCTTTGTGCATAGCAACCGGTAACAATAACTTTCACAGCTGGATTTTTATTTTTCTGTTTTAGCGCCTTACGAATCAGATTACGACTCTTATAATCTGTCCTTTGAGTTACGGTGCAGGTATTGATAATATAGATATCTGCATCACTATCAAAAGGAACCAGAGTGTACTTCTCAGGATTAAACTGTCCGGAAATAATAGCAGATTCAGCAGTATTGGTTTTACAACCGAGTGTGGCAATGGCAATCTTAATCATTTATATTTCTTAATAAGTGGTAAAGAAGGAAACCAGAAAGACATCATTTCTCTGGTGCATAATATTTACATAAAAACTGATAGATAACTGGAGCATAGGTTTGATGCTCAATTTCCAGCACTTTTGCGGCTATTTCTTCGGGACTTTTACAATCGGATATATCCACTTTTACCTGAGCTATAATCGGTCCATTATCATATTGAGGGTCCACCAGATGAACAGTCACTCCTGATACTTTATCATCAGAGGCAAATACTGCATTATGAACATTCATACCATACATACCTTTTCCACCATATTTGGGTAAAAGTGCAGGATGGATATTGAGTACCGGAATCTTCACTTTTTCCAGAAAAGAGGAGGATAGCAAATTCATAAATCCGGCGAGGGCAATAAGTTCAATTTTCTCTTGCTGACAGAGTTCCAACAGCTGATTTTCAAAGTCTTTATCTTTTTTGGGAGAAAGGATGTAGCAAGGAATATTCAGTTTCTCACATAATTGCACCACTGGTGCATCTTTGCGGGAAGCGGTGGCAAATGCAATCTCTACAGGAAGAGAATGTTTTTTAAAATATTCATAGAGCGCTTGAAGATTAGAACCTCTTCCAGCACCACTGGTTAAAACTGCTATTCGCCAGGTTTTAGATGGAGTTCTTTCCATTGTTCTTCCGAAACTTCCGAGGGTGCTCCACACATCAAATCAGTAGCTTTCAAAGTCTTAGGAAAAGCAATAACATCTCTGATAGATTCTGCTCTCGTCATTATCATCACTAAACGGTCCAATCCAGGTGCAATTCCTCCGTGAGGTGGAGTGCCATATTTTAAAGCTTCCAGGAAAAATCCAAATCTTTCATTGAGTTCTTGTTCACTTAATCCGAGAATATCAAAAATCCTTCTCTGGAGGTCATAGCGATGACAACGAATACTTCCAGAGGAAAGCTCCACTCCATTGCAGACTAAATCGTAGAGCTGACCTATAATTTGACCATATTTATCAGGTTCATAGAGCCAGTGAATATGTTCTTCTCTAGGTAAGGTAAACATATGATGAGCGGGTTCCCATCGTTTTTCTTCCGCATTGTACTGGAAAAGTGGGAAATCTGTTATCCAGACAAAGCAAAAAGTATTATCAGGAATAAGATTTTGCCATTCAGCTATGGTATTTCTGAGAGCGGCAAGAACCTTGGAAGTCATATCGTAGTTATCTGCTACGATAGCAATTAAGTCTCCGGGATTAGCTTGAGTGAGTTCAATTATAGCCTTGCTTTCTTCTTCTGTTAAAAATTTACTTATCCCAGATTCCAATCCCTTTTCTGTCACTTTAGCAAAAGCGATTCCCTTTCCACCTTGATGTTTTGCCACTGAGATTAATTCGTCCTGTTTGGACCTACTGTAGTTTGCACCATCAGGAATGCATAGAGCTTTAATCACCGCTCCTTGCTGAATAGCGGAACGGAATACTTGAAATTGAGTGTTTTGCAGAGCAGAGGTAAGGTCACTTAATTCCAGAGCAAACCGCAAATCAGGTTTATCACAGCCAAAACGGTCCATTGCTTCTCTATAGGTCAAACGAGTAAAAGGAATGGGGAGTTCTATATTCAACACCTCCGAAAATAAAGTGTGCATCAATCTTTCTAACAAATCAAAGATTTGTTCTTGCGTCACAAAGCTCATTTCAATATCCAGTTGCGTGAATTCTGGTTGTCTATCAGCTCTCAAATCCTCATCGCGAAAACAACGAGCAAGCTGAAAATAGCGGTCAAATCCAGCAATCATCAAAAGCTGTTTAAACATCTGAGGAGATTGAGGCAGAGCATAAAATTTACCTGGATAAATCCTGCTGGGCACCAGATAATCTCTGGCACCTTCGGGTGTACTTTTCATCAGGATAGGAGTCTCAATCTCATAGAAACCTTCTTGAGAAAGAAAGTTTCGCATAGTCTGCATAATCTGGTGTCGCATCAGGATATTTTTTTGTAGAGAGGGTCTGCGTAAATCCAGATAGCGATATTTTAATCTGAGGTCTTCTTCTGCCAGGGCAGCTTCATTCAGCTGGATAGGTAAAGGTTCACAATCATTGAGAAGATATATTTCTTCTGCTTTAATCTCTATATTTCCGGTGGGAATATTCATATTTACATTTTCCGGAGTGCGAGCTACCACTTTCCCTTTTGCTGCAACCACATATTCAAGTCGTAATCGTTCCGCTTTGGAAAAAGACTCTTTCTCTTCCGGATGAATCACTACTTGAATCATTCCTTTAATATCTCTCAAATCAATAAAGATTAAACCACCCAGATCTCTTCTGCTATTAACCCATCCCATTAAAGTCACATCTTTACCAATATCTTTAGACCTCAAATCACCACAATAATCTGTTCTCTTCAAATTACCCAGATTGTCTATCATCATAAACTCACCTTCAAAAGTTATTTAAATACATATTCTTGACCGAATTTAATGCCTCTTTCCAGCTTAACCTGGTGAAGCATTATCCAGCCAGCTATAAAAAACACTATTAAAGATATAATTGCATAGCGCTGATTTCCTGCTAAACGAGTTATTTCTCCATAAACAAAAGGACCTATAATAGCAGATATTCTTCCTACCAGCGTATAAAAACCAAAGAATTCTGCTTGCTTATCCAGTGGAGTTAGCAAGGAGAGCATAGTCCTGCTATTAGCTTGGCTGCTTCCAATAGCTAGACCAGCCAGAAGTCCAAGGTAGTAATATTCCTGTGCAGTATTGCAGAAAAATGCCCAGACCACTACCACCACCCATATTATTAAAGATATACTTAAAGCTAAACGAACATTGAGTTTATCCGCTATCAAACCAAAAAGTGCAGCTCCAACAAAGGAAGTTACTTGTGCAATAATGAAAAAGATGATGAGACTCTGTTGCGTCATTCCAAATTGTGCTCCACCAAAAATAGCAGCATAGACGATAACGGTGTAGATTCCTATATTATAGAGAAAATAACTGATTAAAAAATTGAGTAAATCGGGCATTTTTTTTATGTGCTTAAAGGAAAACAACACCCGGTCCAGTGCCACTTTAAAATAGTTCTTTTTTTGCACTGAATACTTTTTTTCCTTTAAGGTTAAAAAAGTTATGCTGG
The DNA here is from genome assembly GCF_004353895.1 of Candidatus Syntrophosphaera thermopropionivorans. GTDB lineage: Bacteria > Cloacimonadota > Cloacimonadia > Cloacimonadales > Cloacimonadaceae > Syntrophosphaera > Syntrophosphaera thermopropionivorans. Next base: position 47,170 of record NZ_SMOG01000009.1, read on the forward strand.
AAAATATTAATATATGCAAAGCCACCATAGGCCAGACAAGCTTTATGTGTTTATCTATCAATGCCAGTGCTAAAATGAGAGTTACTAATCCTCCAATATAGCCAAAACCCCAGCCTAAACCTGATATCCTTCCGAGGTCTTTTTTCATTCCAACTTCTGGTAAAAATGCATCATAAAAGACATTGGCACTATTGAAAGAAAAGTTGGCTATGATAAAAAGTATCATTGCCAGAATTAAATCTCCCTGACCAACAAAGTAAAGTAGTGCAGTGGAAATAATAGTTAAAATAGTAAAGAAAAGGAGGAATCTCTTTTTGGAACGAGAATAATCTGCCATAGCACCGAGAATAGGAGCAAAGATAGCAGCTAAAGTCATTGAGATAGCTATTGCTTGAGACCATAACCATTCACCACCTTCAGGTCTTCCAGAAGCTATGGTCTGCACAAAATAAACACTGAAGACGACTGTAACTATGACCGTGGTAAATGCCGAATTGGCAAAATCATAGAACATCCAGCCGATAGCCTCTTTTCTTAGTTTCATTGCTTGTTTTCAGGTAAACTCAATCTGGTAAGTTCGTTCCATTCACTGGTTATTTGTTCATTGGGACTGGCTATAAAAATCTGATAGTGAAAATCAAGAAACTCTTTGATGCGATGCGTGTGCAGCTGGTCTAATTCTGCAAAAACATCATCAAAAAGCATAATAGGTTTTATAGAGGTTAAATTCTCTATCAAGGAAGCTTGAATCAGCTTTAAAATAATTACGGTGATTCTTTTTTGACCCTGAGAACCGTAGCTCTTAAGATTGTTTTGATTGAGCAGAAATTCATAGTCATCCAGATGAGGTCCAACCAGCGTTCGTTGATAATTTTTCTCCCTCTTTTCCAGTTCCTCTAATATCCTTAAAAGCTTATCTATACTATTTGGATAATCCTCTATTCCATTAACTTTATACTGTATTGATATATCTTTAACCTGTTCAGAGATATGAGGATATTGTTCTTTTAAAGCCTGATTGACGAGATTCAGATATTTTTGCCTGTATTGCAGGACAGGGAATAAGAATTCACAGAAATGGATGTCCCAGCTGTGTTTTTCAGCATAAGTATATTCTTTTTTGAGCAGGTTATTGCGTTGTTCCACAATATGTAAATAATTCCTTAAAAGACTTATGTATTCAGGATAAATTTGAGAGAGAGCAAGGTCAAAATATTGTCTGCGAAAACGAGGTGAACCATCAATTAGATTCATATCTTCTGGTGCGGAATAGATTACTTTCACGCCTTCATAGATTCTACTGAGTTGCCGAACTGGATTTCCATTGATTTTTAATAACTTCTTCCCTTTTTGCCAGGATATCTGTATCTCCAAACCGAGTTCATTATCAGTTTGGAAAAGACCTTTTAACGAAAAAAAATCATAGCCCTGCTCACAGAGATATTCATCCCTATGAAAATGCACCGATTTACCTATCCCGCAATAAGCTATAGCTTCAAGTAGATTGGTCTTACCATAACCATTGGGTGCGATTATCAAATTACCAGCAGGATGCAAATCAAATCTGGCATTCTCATAATTGCGAAAATGCACCAGAAAGAGCTGTTTTAGAATCAATAAATCAGGTCCGCAAAGGCATCAACAAAAAGGTTATTTTCTGATTCTTGAGTGGAGGCTCATTAAATACCATTATCGGGTCTCTGGAATCACCTAATTTTATCAAGACCTGCTCTGTATCTATTGCATCCAGTATGGAAAGCAAATATTTATTATTAAAGGAAATAGAGGTCGGAACTCCATTGTATTCATATTTATCTATAAATTCTTTCGCCTCACCTGTTTCTTTATTGACAGTGCTGATTTCAAAATGGTCTTTATCCACATCAAATTTGACCCTGCCACTATCTTCTGGTGCTAATAATGCAATTCTGCGTATGGATTGCATTAAAGTTTCCTTATCCAGAATAAGATGATTGGGAAGCTCTGCTAAAAAGGCTTTTTCATATTCCGGATAGTTATGGTCAATGATATTGGAAACTACCAGATAATCAGCATAGCCGAAGATGATATTATTTCTCTCAAAAATGACCTTCATTTCCTTAACCGCGGGGTCGTGTATCTTCTGCAAGAAATTCAATGTCTTTACAGGAATAATCTTCTCTAATAACTGTCCAGAATAGGGATCATCAAAGATGGACTCATCAATATTTTCTTCACCACTTTCTGTGACTGAAGCAGCTGTGTTCGGAACAATTATTTCTGCCACCTTTCTTCCATCTGTTGCTGCCATTAAATTAACTTTTTCCATAATTTTCCAACAAACTCCAGTAAGGACCGGTCTATTGACATCAGTAGAGACAGCAAAAACGGTCTTGCTAATCATCCTATTAAAAGTCTCTGCATTAACCAGAGTAGCGTTGTCAAAACTGGGCATTAGAAGCTGAGGAAAGAGAGTGTAATCAGCACAAAGAATATTGAATTCAATCTTGTTACATTGAATCATCAAGAGGTCCTCATTTTGCCAGATATTGATCACAGAATCCGGCATCTGAGATATTATACTATTAAAATAACTTGCTGATACAGCAATAATTCCACTATCACTCACAGCTGCATTTAAAACTACTACTGCAGTAATTTTTAAATCCGTAGCAGTAATCTTAACTTCACCTTTTTTCTCATCTGCCTCTATTAAATAATTAGTCAAAATTGGAGAAGCAGCTTTCGTTGATATAATCCCTGCTAAATGCTGAATGTGCTGAACTAATTCACTTTTTTCAACTGCGAATTTCATAACTACCCCTTTATTAAGATATTACTCTATTAATTCCTTAAAATTTCTTTTTGCCACCTTGTCAATAAGTTTCTCTGAATTTATACAGGTATGCAAAGGTCCTCCTTTTCATCATACGGCACCAGCTCTAATCCATTCGTACGTTCATCAACTCATTATTAAATTGGTATGAAAAGGTCCCCCTTTTCATCATACGGCACCAGCTCTAATCCATTCGTAAGATTATTAACTCATTATTAACTTATAATGGTATGCAAAGATCCACCTTTGCATCATACCCTGATGACTTTCACTTATTGCTAAGCTCACGATTGCGTGATAACCTTATGAAATTGTTTAATTAACGCTTATTCAAAAGTTATTATGCTTTTATTTTCTTTCGGATATACTTTTAGCTGATACCGTAAGGTGCAGATGAGGACATCTGCACACCATTAACATCCACACACCATTAAATGTCATCCCTATATTTATAGAAAGATTAATTTTTTTACTTTAAATGGAGAGCTGATGTCCAGCTCATGTCCAACTCATGTCCAGCTTATGTCCGAAAGTGGACATAAGCTCACCACCAACTCAATATAATTTACACTTTTATAACTTATAGGAGGGCAAAATGAAAGTATATTACAAAAACCTGATTAAATCGTATAGCGGTAATTTTGATGACCTGATTTATTGTTACAATCCACGCTTGAAATGCTACTATGCTCGTCACTATTCACGCCGTCGTCAGACAGCACAAAACCAACTCTATGCCGATATCGCAAAAAATATGAAGAGATTATCTCCCTCTCCAGGATACC